>DXCN01000012.1 GCA_019115985.1 Candidatus Rothia avicola
ATAATCTGACCGACCACGCCCAGGGGCTCGTGGAAGTGGTAGGCCACGGTGTTCTCGTCAATCTCTGACAGGCGGCCTTCTTGGGTTCGAATGGCGGACGCGAAGTAGCGCAGGTGGTCAACGCCCAGCGGGATATCTGCGGCCAGGGTTTCACGTACGGGCTTGCCGTTCTCCCAGGTCTCAGCCACGGCGATGGATTCCAGGTTATCTTCCATAATCTGGGCCAGCTTGAGCAGCAGGGTGGCGCGCTCGGTGGGGGAGGTCTTGCCCCAGGTCTCAAAGGCCTTCCAGGCTGCGTCAATAGCCTTGTCAATGTCGGCTGCGGTGCCGCGGGCGACCTCGGCAAAGGGTTTGCCGTTGACGGGGGAGATGTCTTCAAAATACTGGCCTTCGGCCGGGGCTACCCACTCACCCCCGATGAAGTGGTCGTAGCGGGACTTGAATGTGGTGATGGAATCTGCTGAGCCGGGTGCGGCGTAAACAGTCATTGTCTCTCCTTTGAGTTGTGTCTGGTCAAGACGCGCGGTGAACGAGGTTCACCTGTTTGTAAAAGCACATAAAAGTAACTTGAATCACAAGTTTAGTGGTGGGTTGTGCAAAAGTGAAGACTGTTGCGCGAAAAACCCTGCCGGTCTGTGACTCACAGCAAAATGTGTCTTAGCTTTACATACCGGTTCACAAGCCCCGACCCCCGGCGTACAGTTACCCTCACCTCGTAGAGAAGCGGGCCCTGCGCACCTATCGGTGTGCAGGGCCCGCTTCATGTTGACGCCGCTTAGGCAGCTAGCGCCCGGCGCAGGGTATCAAGCCCAACTGAGCCCAGCTTGAGGGCCCGGGTGTGGAAGTCGCGGTCAGAGATTCCGGCGGCACGGGCGTCCTCACGCAGCTGCAGCCAGACTCGCTCACCCACCTTGTAGGAGGGAGCCTGGCCCGGCCAGCCCAGGTAGCGCAGGAACTCGAAGCGGCGCTGACCCTCAGAGATATCGAGGTTGGCTTCCAGGAACTTATAGCCCTTCTCAGCATCCCAGATGCCAGGCTCTACACCCAGTTCGGTCACCCAGCGTTCGGGGATCTCAAAGCCGCAGTGCAGACCGATGTCGAAGACCACGCGGGCAGCGCGCAGGCGCTGGGCATCGAGCATGCCCATGCGGTCGCCGGGGTCAGAGAGGTAGCCCAGCTCGTCCATGAGGCGCTCAGCGTACAGGGCCCAGCCCTCGCCGTGGCCCGAAACCCACACGGCGTTGGCGCGCCATTGGTTCAGGGCCTCGGCCATAGCGGTTGCGTAGGCAACCTGCAGGTGGTGGCCGGGCACGCCCTCGTGGTAGACGGTTGAGGTTTCGCGCCAGGTGCCAAAGGTATCTTCACCTTCTGGCACCGACCACCACATGCGACCGGCGCGCTCAAAATCAGCGGACGGTCCGGTGTAGTAGATACCGCCCTCCTGGGTGGGTGCAATCATGCACTCGAGCTTGCGCAGCGGGCCCTCGATGGTGAAGTGCTCTTGGGCCAGGTAGTCAACGGCGGCGTCGGACAGCTTCTGCATCCAGGCCTGGAGCTCGTCGGTGCCGTTGAGGGTACGTTTGGGGTCAGCATCGAGCAGAGCTTTTGCCTCGTCAATGGTAGCACCGGGCTTGATGGCTTCGGCGACCTCCTGCTGGGCCGCGATGATGCGGTCGAGTTCCTCGATGCCCCAGGCGTAGGTCTCTTCCAGGTCAAGGGTGGTGCCTACAAACTGACGGGAGTAAAGGGAATAGCGCTCGCGGCCCACAGCATCTGCCTCGGGTGCGTCGGGGCGCAGGGTGTCTTTGAGGTAGGAGAGAAGTTCGCTGTAGCCTTCCTTGGCGGACGCAGCCCCCTGGGTAGCACGGTCGGCGTGCTCGGGGGCTGCTTCGGCTACCTCTTTTGCCAGAGCGTCGAAGAAACCGCCCTCTGCAACGTAGGCGGTTACCTGCTCGATAACGATATCAACCTGGCGAACCGCTGCTACCTTACCTGCGGTGCGGGCGGCTTCTAGGGTCTCGATATAACCGCGAACCGCTTCCGCGACGTTGCCCAGGCGGCCAGCAATGTGCCCCCAGTCTTCTGCAGTTTCGCGGTTCATGAGGTCAAAGATGGCGCGAATACCCTGAACGGGGGAGGCGATGTTGTTGAGTTCCCAGCCGCCCAGGCCTGCCTCATGTAGTTCGAGCTTGAGCCCCAGGCGCTCGCGCATGGCATCGATAGTAACCAGGTCGATGTCGTCGGCCGGTTCAACGGCTTCAAGGGCTGCCAGAGTAGTGCGGGCTAGGTCGATCTCGGCCTGGGTGCCGGCGGGGGAGTAGTCGGGGTACTCGGTTTCCCGTCCCTTACGGCCCTCGATGGTGGCTGCTGCCGGGTCTAGTTCCAGGGTCTTCTCGTAGTAGTCATTGGCTATACGGTCGACCTCGGTCTGTGCACGGTCGGCCTTAAAAATTTCGGGTAAATCTGGGTGTAGTGTCATACACCCCATTCTAGGTTATTGTGACTCAGAAAACAGGGAGCTGGGTGGGAAAACTACTGGGGGCGGGCCCGCTTCCAGGAGCCGGGCCCGGGGCGCAGCCGCATACCCAGGCGCTGGGTATGGTTGAGACGGCGCTGCCACATCTCCAGCGCGGTCTCTTGCTGGGAATCAGCCTGGGCCTGTAGCGCCACTACGACGCTGGTCAGCGCAGCCAGTTCTTCTTCCGTGGGGTTGCCCCGCACCACCGAGAGCACGGGCGCGGGCACCTGCTCATCGCCGGCGTCCTGCCCCTGGTTTTCAAGGGGGGCGGACGCAGCTGCCGGCTTTTTGCCGAAGCCCAGCAGAGATAGCGGATTGTGAGTTGCCATGTTCTACCTACCCCTTACAGCGGAATGTTGCCGTGCTTTTTGGCGGGGGAGGCTGCACGCTTATCGCGCAGGGCCCGCAGGGAAGAAATGATGCGCACGCGGGTCTCGGAAGGGGCGATGACCTCGTCGATGTAGCCCAGCTCGGCAGCCTGGTAGGGGTTGAGCAGTTCCTCTTCGTACTTGGCAATGAGTTCAGCGCGCTTAGCCTCAACATCGCCGCCTTCTTCGGCCACCGCGGCCAGCTCGCGACGGTAGAGAATATTGACCGCACCCTGGGCCCCCATCACACCAATCTGGGCGGTGGGCCAGGCCAGGTTAATATCGGCTCCCAGCTTCTTCGAGCCCATCACAATGTAGGCCCCGCCGTAGGCCTTACGGGTAATCACGGTAACCAGCGGAACGGTCGCCTCGGCGTAAGCGTAAAGCAGCTTGGCGCCGCGGCGGATAATGCCGTTGAACTCCTGGTCGGTACCGGGCAGGAAGCCGGGCACATCAACAAAGGTCAGAATCGGAATGTTGAAGGCATCGCAGTTGCGCACGAAGCGGGCGGCCTTCTCAGAAGCATTGATGTCGAGGGTGCCAGCGAACTGCATGGGCTGGTTGGCCACAATGCCCACGGTCTTACCCTCAACCCGGGCATAACCAATCATTACGTTGGGGGCGTAGAGGGCCTGCATCTCAAAGAAATGGCCATCATCAACCACCGACTCAATCACAGCCCGCATGTCGTAGGGTTGATTGGCCGAATCGGGAATCAGCAGGTCAAGGTCAAGATCATCGACGGTGACCTCGGGGTCCTGATCATGATCCAGGGGGAAGGTCTCGGTGAGGTTGTTGGAGGGCAAGAACTCAACGAGCTCGCGGACGAAATCGAAGGCGTCCTCTTCGTCCTCAGCCAGGTAGGTCGACGTACCCGTCACCGCGTTATGCTGGCGGGCACCGCCCAGGGTCTCCATATCGACCTCTTCACCGGTCACGGTTTTAATGACATCGGGGCCGGTAATAAACATGTGGCTGGTCTTATCAACCATCACAATGTAGTCGGTCAGAGCAGGGGAGTAGGCCGCGCCACCAGCGCAGGGGCCCATAATCACCGAAATCTGCGGAATCACACCCGAGGCCCGCACATTCATACGGAAGATATCGGCAAACATGGCCAGCGAAGCAACACCCTCCTGAATGCGGGCACCACCACCGTCATTAATACCGATAACGGGGCAGCCGTTCTTCAACGCGAACTTCTGCACCTTCACAATCTTCTCGCCGTTGACCTGCGACAGAGAACCACCGTAGACGGTGAAATCCTGGGAATAGACCGCAACCAGGCGGCCGTCGATGGTGCCGTAGCCCGAAACCAGGCCATCACCCAGCGGCTTTTTCTTCTCCATACCAAAAGCAGTAGTGCGGTGCTTAGCCAGGGCATCAAACTCCACAAAAGAACCCTCGTCAAGCAGCATGTCAATGCGCTCGCGGGCAGTCTGCTTGCCGCGTTCGTGCTGACGGTCAATCGGGCCCTGGCCTGTGGGTGCAAGGGCCTGCTCGCGGCGGGCGTAGAAGTCAGCGATTTTACCGGCGGTGGTGGTCGAATCGGGGGCATCGGTAGTGGGGTTCTCGCTCATGCTGTGCCTGCCTCGTGCGCTGTGGGTCAATGGTGTGGGGTGACCTGGGAGAAGGGTCATTCTTTTCAACTATAGACCTGCCACCCCGCCCCACCCAATTATTCTTGGGATTTTTGAGCGATTTTTCTAAATAAGAGTGTTTCGGGGGAGCTGGAGCAGGCTCACGCTTGCTGTCGACCCTCTCGCTGGTTCGCTAGCTGGCTCGCAGGCTCGCCAGATTCGCACCGAGATTTATTTTCCTCGCGCGCTCGGAATCTCGGTGCTCATCACCAGCGATTCATGCCCCGCCTTGCGGCGGATTCTGTTCGCTCTTGTGTGCTGACGCACCCGCTCACTCCATCGAGCCAACAGCTTCGCTGTGAGCCTGCTTCAGCTCTAGTGCTTCTTGCTTACTTGTGCTTCTTGCTTACTTGCCGACCTTGCCAATCACAGCGTTCCATTCGCGTGCGGTGTAGCCGGTGAGTACGCCGCCGGTGCTCATGGGGTCGGCAGCAATAATGCGGTCGAGGTCGTCGCGGTCTTCGGCGACGAAGATGAGGAGGGCGCCTGCGGGGTCGCCGTCGAGGAAGGCGCCGGCTGCATGCAGCTTACCTTCTTCGTGGAGCTGGGCCAGGTATTCGCGGTGGGCGGGGCGGTGCTCAGCCTGCAGGTCTGCGGGGCCGTAGGAGTACTGCACAGCGTAGACGGTCATGGTAGAACCTTTCGTAGGGGTTAGACAGTTCCAGTATTGCACCGCTAGGCCGCTCAGGATGGGTGTGACCCCGTAGAATAGCGGTCGAAACTTAGTATGTGAGATAAGGAGTGCGCGCATGGGGCATCTTCAGGCTGACCTGGTTGATGTGAGCGGATTTGAGCGGGTGGAGCTTCTGCCCTCGGTAGGGTCAACTAACGAGTACGCCCGGCAGATTCTGGTGGGCGATGCCCTGGTGCGCCGCAGCTATGGGGAGCTCTCGCTGGTCTCGACCGCCGACCAGAACGCGGGGAAAGGACGCCTGGACAGGCTCTGGGTGGCCCCGGCTGGTGCCGCTTTGGCAACCAGTTTTGCCGTTCGTCCTCACATCAACCCGGCCAACAGGGTTGCACCTGACCAGTATCACTGGTTTACCTCTTTAGCTGCCTTGGCTGCCTGCGATGTTTTTGAGCAGCTCTCAGGACTGCACCCCTCTATTAAATGGCCTAACGATGTGCTGCTGGGTAACCGTAAGGCCTGCGGTATTCTGGCCCAGCTCGTGATTGAACCGGAGGGGCAGATTTCGGTTGTGGTGGGTATTGGGCTCAACCTGAACCTGGCTCAGGAGGATCTGCCCGTCCCTACCGCCACCAGCGCCCTGCTGGAATCTGGGCAGCCGGTTGACTTGAATCGGGCGCTGACGGTCTTAGCGACCAGCTTTTCCCGCTATTACCGGGAATTTGCAGCCACCGGCTTCGATGCGGGTGCGGCTACCGGTGGGGCCTCCCTCCTGGACCGCCTACGGGGGCGCATGAGCACCCTGGGAGCTGCCCTTACCATTCACCTGCCCGGGGGTGAGACCTTTAGGGGTACCGGGGTTGAATTGACCGCAGAAGGGGAGCTGGTCGTCCGCTCAGATAGCGGCGAGGAGCGAAGCTTTACCGTGGGGGACGTGGTGCACGTACGCCCCCAGGGGTACGGCGCTAGATAACTCGGAAAATATCGGGGAATCTTCAGGAAGCATCGATAGACTCACCAGTGATGAAACTACGAGGCGACCTCTACCCTGCAGAACACACCCTTGCCGCAACGCGCGCCCACGGGGTGCTGTTGGTGCGCCCTCTGGCCTACTTTTTTCTTGCTATGACGGCCTGGAGCTTTGCCTCCGCCCTGGGACTTGGTGCCCCTGTCTGGCGCTACCTAGCCCTGGCTCTTGCGCTGTGGCTGGTCTGGTTGGGCGTGCGAGGGGTGGCACGCTGGGTGAATACCAGCTACCTGCTCACTAATGGCCGGCTGGTGATTAGGCGGGGCTGGGGCCCCGGTAAGGACGTCAGTGTTCCGCTCGCTGAAGTTGAGGGGGTGAGCGTGGGGCACCGGCATCTGTTGGGGCTAACCAATGCTGCCGCCCTGACTGTGCATGCCCGCGGGGTGCAGCACGTGCTACGGGCTGTGCCCGACCCTGAACGTTTTAGTCGGGAGATTCAGGAGGCCCAGCGAGCTCTGCTGGGCGGGTCTGTCTCCCGCCACCGAGTGTAAACTCGCAATATCTGTCTCATAAGCCTAAACAGGTTGTTTGGGTTCGAAAAAAGGTGACGGCGGGCATAGAATAGGCGATGGCGCTTAGCGGGTGGTGAACATTTCGTAGCCTGGCTCACAGTAACTGGGTATTCTTGAAGTAGGTAACTACTCGCCGTGCCAGCCCTAGACCTTACTACCTCTAGAACCACGCAGCACTAACCAAGAGAAGGAAGACTCCAGTGGAGAAGTCAGCACCCGGTAGCGACCCCGCCGAACAGGCCGGAACCGCACCCAGCCGGAGCAGGCACCACCATAACCGCGTGCAAAGCCAGCTCTACCGTAGCGACGAAGCCCGGCAGGGTGTGCTGGAACTTGAACGCGCTCTTCTGGGGGAAAACCGCAGCATGAAACGCGGTGAGGTGGCCGACGAAGCCGGGGTACCCCTGCTCACCGCCCGTAAAATCTGGCGTTCCCTGGGGCTGCCCAACCTCACCGACGACGACGCCTACTTCACCCACGCCGACAGCAAGGCCCTGACCACGGTTACCTCCCTTATTAAAGAGGGCAAACTGACCGAAGAAGCTGCCCTGTCCCTCACCCGCTCGGTGGGGCAGATGATGGACCGCATGGTGGTCTGGCAGGTCGAGGCCCTGGTCGAAGATATGGTTATCAACGGCGGGCTGACCGACACCGAAGCCCGCGGCGAGCTTCTGAGCCTCCTCCCGCGCCTCATTGAAGACCTAGAAGACATCACTGTTTACGGCTACCGCCGCATGCTCAACTCGGCCATCTTGCGCCTGGCCCTGCGCGACGAAGAGGACAGCACCGACCTGGCAGACAGCGACCTGCCCCTAGCCCGCGGCGTAGGTTTCGTTGACCTGGTCTCCTATACCTCACTCTCACGAGAAATGAACGAGCGGAACCTAGCCCGCCTGGTCAAGAACTTTGAGCAGCGCTGCGCCGAAGTCATTGCGGTAGGTGGCGGGCGCATCATCAAAACGGTAGGGGACGAAGTCATGTACCTGGTCGAATCCCCCGAAGACGGTGCCCGTATTGCCCTGACCCTCTCAAAACTTATTAGTGAAGACCCCCTGCTCCCCGAAGCTCGCGTATCCTTCGTCTGGGGCAGGGTGCTACCGCGTCTGGGTGACATCTACGGCCCCACCGTCAACCTGGCCTCCCGCCTGGTCGCGCTGACCGAACCCGGGGTCGTCCTCACCGACGCCTCTACCGCTGAAGCCCTAGAAGACGACAAGCGTTTTGTGCTCATCCCCCAGGGCGTGCGCAACGTGCGCGGCTTTGGAAACGTTAGGCCCGTGGCAATTACCCCGGGCATCGGTAATGAACTGGAGATCGATTTCGAATGACCACCGCCCCCAACCTCACTATCTACGCGGGCAAGTCAACCGACGTAGGCCAGTACCGCGACAACAACGAAGACTCCATGGTCGTTGCAGGCACCCTCTGCGTGGTTGCCGACGGCATGGGTGGGCACGAAAAGGGTGAAGTTGCCTCGCGCCTGTGCACCCGCACCCTGGCCTATGCCCAGATGTTCACCCGCCCCGGTGGTATGACCGAAGAAGAAGAGGCAGCTTTCCGGCAGGACGTCGCTAGCGAAGCGCTCGGCGACGAACCGGGCGGACGCCGCCTGCGCAAGCGCCGCAAAGAAACCTCCGCCCTCAACCGCCAGATCCTCAAAACCCTCGATAAAATCAAGGAAATCATTGGTGAAGCCGATGAGGCCATCAAAAAGGCCCTTGACCTACGAGCAGGAACAACCGTGACCGGTGCCTGGCTTACCCACATCGGGGAGCAGCAGATGTGGTTTATCTTCAATGTGGGCGACTCCCGCACCTACCGCCTAGTTCGGGCCGAAGAAGCCCAGACCGAAGAGGCCCTTTCTATCTCTAACGGGCCGGTTGAGGGCCTAGAGCTGGAACAGATTACCGTAGACCACTCTGAGGTGCAGTACCTGGTTGACACCGGCCAGATTACCGCTATGGAAGCCCTCACCCACCCCCGCCGCAACGTCATTACCCGAGCCCTGGGGACCGGCAACTACTGGGAACCCGACTTCTGGGTTATCCCCGCCCGCGAGGGCGACCGCCTGATGATGTGCTCCGACGGTCTTTCTGGCGAACTCTCTCACAACTACATGGCCCGGGTACTTGCTACTGTCGAGCACCCTCAGGATGCGGCGGACGTGCTCCAGATGGCTGCCCTGCGAGCCGGAGGCCGGGATAACATCACCGTAATCGTGGCAGACGCTATTACCGTAGAGGACGCCGAAGCCCGTGCAGCCGAGCTCAAAGCCCTGACTAAGACCGATGCCCACGAGATTGTGGCCAACATCGACGGCTACGACTACCCCCACACCGCCACCACCGAAGAAGAACAGTTCCACTCTGAAAAAGAACTGCACCGGGGTATCAACGGCTAGAGTTCAGCCGGTGAGGTTATAGGGCAGAATAGATAGGGTGAGTGAAAACAAAGACCTTCCCGGTGTAGAAGAAGAAACCGTCCACGGTGTTGACCGCGACCTGGTCGAAGGCCAGGGCGTAGCCGCTGATATCAAGGAGCGCTACGCCCAGCTCGTTGACCGAGTGCGGGCAGCCCGTCAGAGCTACTATGTCAAGGATGCCCCCACCATCTCGGACGCCGAGTACGATACCCTCTACCGTGAGCTCGAAAAGCTCGAAGCCCAGTACCCCGAACTGGTCGCTAACGACTCACCCACCCAGGAAGTCGGTGGTGAAGCCTCCGCGGCCTTTGCCCCCGTTACCCACCTGGCCCGCATGTACTCGCTGGAAGATGTCTTTTCGCTCGAAGAGCTCGGTGCCTGGCTAGACCGCGCCGAAACCAACGCCCAGGAGATAACGGGCGCTCGCCCCGCCTGGCTCACCGAACTCAAGATTGACGGCCTGGCGGTCAATCTGCTCTACCGCAAGGGCAAGTTGGTACGCGCCGCCACCCGCGGAGACGGAACCACCGGCGAAGACGTGACCCACAACGTCCTGACCATCACCTCAATCCCTACTCAGCTTGCCGGTAGCAACCACCCCGAAGAAATCGAAATTCGCGGTGAAGTCTTTATCTCATCGGCTGACTTCAAGGCCCTCAACGAGCAGATGGTTGAGCAGGGCAAGGCCCCCTTCGCCAACCCGCGAAATGCGGCAGCAGGCTCCCTGCGGCAGAAGGACGCCGCCCTGACCGCTGAGCGCCCCCTGAGTATGTTTGTGCACGGCATTGGCTTCCGCACCGGCCTGGCCATCACCACCCAGTTCGAAACCTACACTCAGCTTCAGGAGTGGGGCCTGCCCGTCAGTCCCTACTCCCAGCTACTAACTAGCCGCTCAGAGATTCTTGAGTTTATTGCTACCTACGGCGAAAAACGCCACTCCCTGGTGCATGAAATTGATGGCATTGTTATTAAGGTTAATGATTTTTCTACCCAGGAACGCCTGGGCTACACCTCCCGCGTGCCCCGCTGGGCTGTGGCCTACAAGTACCCGCCCGAAGAGGTCAATACCAAGCTTCTCGATATCCGGGTGGGGGTTGGCCGTACCGGCCGCGTAACCCCCTTCGGTGTGATGGAACCGGTCAAGGTAGCCGGCTCAACGGTTGAGATGGCAACCTTGCATAATCAGGATGTGGTCAAGGCCAAGGGACTCTTGATTGGCGATACTGTGGTGCTGCGCAAGGCCGGCGACGTAATTCCTGAAATTGTGGGGCCTGTGGTGGCTCTGCGCGATGGAACTGAGCGGGAATTTGTGATGCCCACCGACTGCCCCTCTTGCGGCCAGCCTCTGGCCCCGGCGAAGGACGGCGATGTGGATATCCGCTGCCTTAACGCTCGTTCTTGCCCGGCCCAGCTCACCGAGCGCGTCAACCACCTGGCCGGGCGCGGTGCCTTTGATATTGAGGCTCTGGGCTATGAGGCCGCTAAGGCCCTGACCAACCCGGCAGCCCCAGAGCAGGCCCCGCTCATTTCTGAGGCCTTCCTCTTTGACCTCACCGCTGAGAACCTGGCAGATGTGCGCATTGAGCGCGAGAAAAAGGTCAAGGGGGAGCCCACCGGCAAAACTGAGCTGGTGCCCTACTTCTATACCCGGGGTAGTGCGAAGAAGCCCAGTGCTCCTACACGGAACACTGAAAAACTCTTTGAACAGTTGGAGAAGGCCAAGAGCCAGCCCCTGTGGCGGGTGCTGGTTGCCCTCTCTATTCGGCATGTGGGGCCTACCGCTGCCCGGGCTCTGGCGACCGAGTTCGGGTCTATGGACGCAATACGCGAAGCGAGCGAGGAGCGCCTGGCAGGCGTTGACGGAGTGGGCTCCATCATTGCTAGCTCCCTCAAGGAATGGTTTGCTGAAGACTGGCACCGCGAAATCGTGGACCGCTGGGCGGCAGCCGGCGTGCGGATGGAGGACGAACGCGATGCCTCAATCGAACGCACGCTTGAAGGCCTCACTATCGTGGTGACTGGAACCCTGGCTCGTTTCACCCGCGATAGCGCGAAAGAGGCCATTATTGTGCGCGGTGGAAAGGCCTCGGGCTCGGTGTCGAAGAAGACCAGCTATCTGGTTGCCGGTGAATCTGCTGGTTCTAAGCTCGATAAAGCTGAACAGCTGGGTGTGACGGTGCTGGATGAAGAAGGCTTTGAGGCGCTTTTGGCGCAGGGGCCGGACGCCCTTACCTAGCGGCTGGGTCACAGGCAGGTCACAGGATTCTTTGATTCTGTGACCTAAATGTGACCTATGCCCCTGTTCGCCACGGGAGTGCAGCAGAAAATTTAAGAAATTTTTAAGACCGTAGCAACCTGACTTAAAAACAGGCAGGTTTCTAGTGGGGTAAACATTTGTCCCCTCTATTAATCCGCAGAAATCCGCGCTTTTCCCCGGTGTTAAGGGTGATACAAGCCTGTCTTTAAAGCCCGCCACCCTGGAGGGGGATGGGGATCTCTCTGGATGGGGTGGGGAGTGTTCTGTCTCAAAAATGGGTTGGCAAAGCCCAAATCGTTACGTTATCGTTATCAACGAATCAAAAACGACCGCTTAGCCAAGGTTCGGCGGTCTATAGCTCACAGTGGAAGCTGTGGGCGCATGCTGGGCTCTACCGCACACCTGATGCCGTCTACAGGGTAAAGCCTCAAACGATCCACTCAACGATTACGGGTAGACGGCAATGCGATGACGCCCAGGGATGGGAAGAGCGTAAGGTGGCCTCACGGAGCATTTCATGACTTCCAATATTCGTCGTTCAGCAGCAGTACTTGCAATCGGTGGCGCAGCAGCAGCAAGCCTGGCCGCTACCCCCGCAGCCAACGCCGCTCCCCTCGAAGCTTGGGAAGCCCTCGCACAGTGCGAGTCAGGTGGCAACTGGTCCATCAATACCGGCAACGGCTACTACGGTGGCCTGCAGTTCTCACCTTCCTCCTGGGTGGCAGCAGGTGGCTCCGGTAGCCCCGCAGCAGCCTCAAAGGCAGAGCAGATTCGCGTTGCTGAAAACCTCCTTCAGATGCAGGGCTGGGGTGCCTGGCCCGCATGCGCTGCTAAGCTGAACCTTTACGCTTACGGCACCTCAGGTGCAGCAGCAGCCGTCGCTGAGACCACCACCGTTGCTCCTCAGGCAACCGAGGTAACCGAAGTTGCTGCAGCTCCCGCAGTTGTTGAAACTCCTGCCGTTGTTGAAGCTCCCGCAGCTGAAACTGCACCCGCAGCAGAGGTAGTTGCCGAAGCAGCGCCCGCAGCTAACACCTACACCGTTAAGGCTGGCGACACCCTGTCAGCAATCGCTTACGCTCACGGCTTCAACGGCTGGGACGAAGTACTGGCAGCTAACGCTGACCTGATCCAGAACGCCGACGTTATCGAAATCGGTTGGGTTCTGACCATCCCCGCTAAGTAAGACCCCGCCGGGTTCTTAGACCTTGAGCGGATTCTGATTTCACACCGTCGCCCCCTAGCCTGCACAGGCTTAGGGGGCGATTCTTTTTTAAATCGTGTTATGACCGTCGGCGGGCTAAGATAGAGACTGAAAACCTATGTCTAACTCGTGGAAGTGATTATGTCTGCTATTACGAGTGAGCAGGTGGCACACCTTGCCATGCTGGCTCATATCGAGATGACTGATGAAGAGCTGGCCGCAATGGCCGCTGAGCTCGACGTCATCGTAGAATCCGTCAAGTCAGTCTCAGACGCCGTCTCAGACGATATTCCGGCAACCAGCCACCCCATCCCGCTCAAGAACGTCTTCCGTGACGACGTGGTGGGCGAAACCCTGACCGCTGAAGAAGCTCTCTCGGGCGCCCCCGATGCCGAAGACGGTAAGTTCAAGGTTCCGGCAATTCTGGACGAAGACTAAGGAGCGGGCATGAAGGACATCATCAAACTTTCCGCAGCAGAACTTGCTGAGAAACTGGCCGCTGGTGAGCTGACCTCTGTTGAGGCAACCCAGGCCTACATTGACCACATCATCGCCACCGACGGTGAACCCCTAGACGCAGAAAACCGCGCAGCCGGTAAGAGCGGGCTCAACGCCTTCCTGCACCTGAACGCTGAAGAAGCTCTGGAAGTTGCTGCCGCCGTAGACGCAGATCGCGCCGCCGGTAAGGAATTACCTGCCCTGGCAGGCGTCCCCATCGCCGTTAAAGACCTCATTGTCACCAAGGGCCAGCCCACCACCGCCGCCTCCCGTATGCTCGAGGGCTGGATGAGCCCCTATGACGGAACCGTCACCCAGAAGATTCGCGAGGCTCGTATGCCCATCCTGGGTAAGACCAACCTCGACGAGTTCGCCATGGGCTCCACCACCGAGCACTCAGCGTTCGGCGTCACCCGCAACCCCTGGGCTCTGGACCGCATTCCCGGTGGCTCCGGCGGCGGCTCTGCTGTAGCAGTCGCTGCCTTCCAGGCCCCCCTGGCCCTGGGTACTGATACCGGTGGCTCTATCCGCCAGCCCGCAGCCGTCACTGGCTCCGTTGGCGTCAAGCCCACCTACGGCTCGGTCTCCCGCTACGGGGTCATCGCCATGGCCTCCTCTCTCGACCAGGTCGGCCCCTGCGCCCGCACCGTCCTCGACACCGCCCTGCTGCACGAGGTCATCGGCGGTCACGACCCCAAGGACTCAACCTCCCTGAACGAGCCCGTGCCCGCCTACGCGGACGCCGCCCGCGCCGGTGCCGCTGAAGGTGGCCTCAAGGGCCTACGCGTCGGCGTCATCAAAGAACTGACCGGCGAGGGTTTCCAACCCGGCGTCATGGCCCGCTTCAACGAGTCCCTGGAGCTGCTCAAGGAAGCTGGCGCAGAAATCGTTGAGGTATCCCTGCCCTCCGTCAAGGAAGCAATCGGGGCCTACTACCTGATTATGTCCTCCGAGGTTTCCTCTAACCTGGCCAAGTACGACGGTGTCCGCTTCGGCCTGCGTCAGCTGCCCGAAGAAGGCAACGTCACCATCGAGCGCGTTATGGCGGCCTCCCGCGCCGCAGGCTTCGGCTCAGAAGCCAAGCGCCGCATCATCCTGGGTACCTACGCCCTGTCCGCTGGCTACTACGACGCCTACTACGGCTCAGCCCAGAAGGTACGCACCCTGATTCAGCGCGACTACGCCAAGGCTTTCGAGGTTGCAGACGTGCTGATTAGCCCCACTGCGCCCACCACCGCCTACAAGCTGGGGGAGAAGACCAAGGGCGACCCCATGGCCATGTACAAGGGCGATATCGCCACCGTACCCACCAACCTGGCCGGTGTGCCCTCCCTGTCCCTGCCCGGTGGCCTGGCAGATGAGGACGGCCTGCCCGTCGGCATCCAGTTCACTGCCCCCGCCCACGAGGATGCCCGCCTCTACCGCGCCGGTGCTGGCCTGGAAGCCCTGCTGACCGCTAAGTGGGGCGGCTACCTGCACGAGCAGCTGCCCGATACCGCCGCCCTGATCCGTGACTTTGACTTCGAGGGAGCTAAGTAAATGTCTGACGAAATCCTGTCGTTTGAAGAAGCCATGGAGAAGTACGACCCCGTACTCGGCTTCGAGGTCCACGTAGAACTTAACACCAAGACCAAGATGTTCGATGCCGCTCCCAACGAGTTTGGCGATACCCCGAACACCAACGTCACCCCCGTCTCGCTGGGCCTGCCCGGTGTGCTGCCGGTGGTCAACGGCACAGCTGTTGAATCCGCTATCAAGCTGGGGCTGGCTCTGGGCTGCGACATCGCGCCCGTTAGCCACTTTGCTCGCAAGAACTACTTCTATCCCGATACCCCCAAGAACTTCCAGACCTCCCAGTACGACGAGCCTATCGCCGCCAACGGGTCCCTGGACGTTGAGCTGGAGGACGGCACCGTCTTCACCATCGACATCGAACGTGCCCACATGGAAGAAGACGCTGGCAAACTGACCCACAAGGGCGGCACCGCTGGCCGTATCCAGGGCGCAGACTTCTCCCTGGTCGACTACAATCGCGCCGGTGTTCCCCTGATTGAAATCGTGACCCGCCCCATCGTGGGTGCGGGCGATAAGGCCCCTGAACTGGCCCGCGCCTACGTGGCTGCCATTCGCGAAATCGTCAAGAACCTGGGTATCTCCGACGCCCGCATGGAGCGCGGTAACGTACGCTGCGACGCCAACGTCTCGCTTATGCCCAAGGGCTCCACCGATTTCGGTACTCGCTCAGAAACCAAGAACGTCAACTCCCTGCGTTCGGTTGAGCGTGCGGTGCGCTACGAGATTCAGCGTCACGCGGCCGTGCTCGAAGCAGGCGAGAAGGTTGTTCAGGAAACCCGCCACTGGCACGAAGACACCCGTGAGACCACCAGCGGCCGCCCCAAGTCTGACGCTGACGACTACCGCTACTTCCCCGAGCCTGACCTGGTTCCGGTCGTCACCGACGAAGAGTGGATTGAGCGCCTGCGCGCTGAGCTGCCCGAGCCTCCCGCCGAGCGCCGCCGCCGTCTGAAGGCCGACTGGGGCTTCTCGGACGAAGAGTTCCGCGACGTGGTCAACGCCGGTGCTATGGACGCTATCGAAGAGACCGTTGTAGCCGGTGCTCCCGCCTCAGTTGCTCGTAAGTGGTGGATGGGCGAGATTGCCCGTATCGCCAAGGAACGCGAGGTTGAGCTGACCGAAACCGGTGCAACTGCCGCTACTATCGTTGAACTCAACCAGCTGATTGAGGGTAAGAAGATCAACGATAAGATTGCCCGCCAGGTGCTGGGCTTCGTCATTGAGGGGGAGGGTACCCCGGCTGAGATTGTTGAGAAGCGCGGCCTGGCCGTTGTTTCTGACGATTCGGCCCTGACGGCCGCTATCGACGAGGCTCTGGCTGCTATGCCCGATGTTGCCGACAAGATTCGTGCCGGTAAGGTCCAGGCCGCTGGCGCTGTGGTTGGCCAGGTTATGAAGGCTACCCGCGGTCAGGCAGATGCCGGACGCGTGCGCGAGCTGATTCTCGAAAAGCTAGGCGTCGAGGGCTAACCCCCTTCACCGGTCAAGCTACTGACCGGGCGTTCTCCCCTGCGGGGAGGGCGCCCGGTTAAGGGCCGGCGCGGGGTCAGGTCAACTAGATCAGCGGACGCGGGAATGGGCGGGTTTACTCCGTGATGCTAGTGGCACCCAGGTGGGTGAGCAGGAAGGAGTAGTCCCAGGCGATTTCGCGCCAGGCGGTGTAGCGGCCTGAACCGCCGCCGTGGCCGCCGTCCATCTCAATTTTGAGCAGGGGAATGGGGGAGGACGGGTCGATGGTTTCGCGCAGGGCTGCTACCCATTTGGCCGGTTCGACGTAGAAGACGCGGGTGTCGTTGAGGGAGGTAATAGCTGCGATGGCCGGGTACTTGACGGGGCGAATGTTTTCGTAGGGGGTGTAGGACTTCATGTAGTCGTAGACCTCCTTGTCGGTGATGGGGTTGCCCCATTCTTCCCATTCCAGGGCCGAGAGCGGCAGATTGGGATCGAGAATGGTGGTGAGGGCATCCACGAAGGGCACCTGGGCCAGGCAGGCTGCATATTTTTCGGGGGCCATGTTGATGACGGCACCCATGAGCAGGCCGCCAGCTGATCCACCCATGATGCCGATACGGGCTGCGTCCACCCAGGCCTGGGAGGCTAGGAAGTCGGTGGCGTCGATGAAGTCGGTGAATGTGTTTTTCTTGGCCAGCTTCTTGCCCTCGGTGTACCAGGCGCGGCCCATTTCGCCGCCACCGCGGATATGGGCGACGACGAAGATGACGCCGCGGTCCAGCAGGCTGAGGCGGGCGGTAGAGAAGTAGGGGTCCATGGAGGACTCGTAGGACCCGTAGCCGTACTGAATCACGGGGTTTTCCCGGGTCTTATCGAGGTCGGCACGGTGCATAACGGAGAGCGGAATCATGGCTCCGTCCGCTGCCGGTGCCCACATGCGGTAGGCGGTGTAGTTCTCAGGCTCGTAGCCGATGACAGGGGTGCGACGGCGCAGTACGAGGTCGTCGGTATCGGGGAAGTAGTCGTAGACGCTGCTGGGGGTGAGGTAGGAGGTGTAGTTCAGGCGGATGACCGGGGACATGATGTTCACACCGGAAAAGGTCGAGGTGTAGAGCTCTTCGGTGAAGCCGCCGGGCTCATAGAGGTCAATGCCCTGGGGGTGGGCAGAAGCTGCCTGCTCAGCGAGAGCGGTACGCGGGGCAACGAATACCTTAACGGTGGTGTTCTCACGGGCCATAAGCACCAGATGGTTGCGGGAGAACTTGAAACCCTCCAAGCGGACGTCCGCGCGGTGGGGCACCAGGGGAATCCAGCTGGCCTTGAAGTCGGCAAAGGGTACGTACTCTTCCCGCAGGGGTGCCAGAACGATCTCACCGTTAGGGGCCTCGTGGTTATGGCCGATGACCAGGTAGCCGGTGCCCTCCACATCGATGACGTCGGTGGAGTACTCGATGCCGGCGTCCCGCTTCATAATGAGGGTGGGCTCTAGCTGCCCCAGCTCGTGGATGTTAATAATGCGGGTCTCTGAATACTCGGAGTTTGAAGAGGTAATGACCACGTGGGTACGGGAAGACGACATGCCGGCACCCAGCCAGAGGCCCTTATCGTCCTCGCGGTAGAGGGCGAAATCTTCAGACGCATTGGTGCCGATAGCGTGGGCGCGCACCTCATAGGGGCGCCAGGACTCATCGGCTACCGAGTAGATTAGGTGCTTGGCTCCCGAGGCAAAGAAGGCGCCAGCGAAGACGTCCTCAATCTTTTCCTCCAGAATCTCACCGGTGTCGAGGTTCTTGAAGTACTGGGTGTAGCGCTCGTCGCCCGAGTCATCCACGCCGAAGGTCAGCAGGGAGCCGTCGCGGGTGACCTGGAAGGACCCCAGGGAGAAAAAGGCCATGTCGCGGGCAAACTCGTTGCAGTCCAGTACGACCTGTTCGCCGTCAAGCGGCTCACCGGGGCGGACGACCGGCGGCTGGTAGCGCTCTTCAACGCTGCCCTCGGTCAAGGCGGGGACGCGGCACATGACCGGGTACTGCTCACCGGCAACCGTGCGGTTAAAGTACCACCAGGCCCCGCGGCGCGAGGGCACTGACATGTCGGTCAGCTGGGTGCGCCCCTTAATCTCTTCAAAAATAGCGTCGCGCAGGGGCTGCTGGTCTTCTGTGACCGCCTCGGTAAAGGCGTTCTCAGCGTGTAGATGCTCTAGCACCTCGGGGCTTTCCTTATCGCGCAACCACTCGTAGTGATCAACAAAAGTATCACCGTGATGGGTGCGCTCAAGGGGCAGGCGCTTGGCAAGAGGAGGAGTCAGAGACATCATCAGCCCTTTCGTAAAAACTCGCTTCCCACCATTCTAAATGACGCTCATAGAACGTAACGTACGCAATACAAGGACACATGCTGAAACTTTAGAGCCTTTTCTTGACGGTCCCCGGGTGAGCCAGCCAGACTAGAGACAGGTTAAGAGAACCAGCGTTAAGCCCCAGCTAGCTGGTCGGCAACCCTCCACTCGCGGTGGGGTGCCCTGGGTGATGACCGGGCGTACTCACCGAGAACCAGGTACGCAAGCGCGGGACCGATGTGACTCTATCTTCTGCGAGGGCATCAGATTCTTTTCCTCCTTACCCGGGCGGAAGATACGGCATGCGGCCCGTTTCAACTGAACACTGAAACAAGGACTTCCCCAGGAGTAACCGCATGACCACCGAGAACACCGCTCCCAACCGTACCGACGGCGTCCTCACCTACGCCAAAGTCGGCGACCTGACCCTTGAATCAGGGGCAGTGCTGCCCGACGTCACCATCGGCTACGAAACCTGGGGAACCCTCAACGAGGCGGGCGACAACGCTATTTTGATCCTGCACGCCTTGACCGGAGACACCCACGTCTCGGCAGGGCACGTAAGGGCGGACGCCAGCGAGCAAGACCGAGCTTACGCCGAAGCCGCCGGGTGGTGGCCTACCGCAGTCGGCCCCGGCCGCGTCATTGACACCGACAAATACTTCGTCATCTCACCCAATATGCTCGGCGGCTGCTACGGCACCACCGGCCCAGCCTCACCCGCCCCAGCCAGTATCGACCCCGAACAAAAACCCTGGGGCTCCCGCTTCCCCCTGGTCACCATCCGCGACGGCGTCCGCGCCGAAAAACGCCTGCTTGACCAGCTCGGCGTTACCTCCCTCCACCACGTCATCGGTGGCTCCCTCGGCGGTGCCCGCGCCGCCGAATGGGCCGTCACCTACCCCGAGCTCGTCCGCTCCTGCGCCGTCATCGCCTCCGGCCCCGCCGCCACCGCCGAACAAATCGCCTGGGGCCACATGCAAAACCTGGCGATCCGCCAGGACCCCGCCTTCGCAGGCGGTGACTACTACCCAGGTCCCGGCCCCGTCACCGGCCTAGCTCTGGCTCGCCGCATCGCCCACACCACCTACCGCTCCGCCGCTGAACTCCACTTCCGCTTCGGTCGCGACGCTCAAGACGGCCACAACGTCCTGCACCCCCTCACCGCAGAACGCGGCCGCTACCAGGTCGAAAACTACCTCGACCACCACGGCACCAAACTCACCAACCGTTTCGACGCCGGCTCCTACCTGGCCATCAACGAAGCCCTACTCTCCCACGACCTCGGCCGCGACCGCGGCGGCCTCGAAAAAGCCCTCGCCCGCACCACCTGCAACTGGACCATTGCCTACGTCGACTCCGACCGTCTCTTCTTCCCCTCCGACTCCCACATCCTGGCAGCCTCCCTGCCCAACCCCGTAGAACCGGCCGTTATCCACTCACCCTGCGGCCACGACGGCTTCCTCATCGAACACGAACAACTCGAAAGAATCCTCGCCACCAGCATCGAAACCCAGGACGCCGCCGACGAAGCAAAACCGCAGGGGCGCAAGCACCTGTGGGCAGTAGCCTAGGCCGGCTCTGCCGGTGGTAAGTTGGGGATTATGAACCAGTACCTTGTTGAATACTCAAAGGCAGAACCCTTCCGCCGGGGTACCCACCTGGTTGTTCTCCTGCACGGCTACGGCTCCCACGAACGCGACCTGCTGGGGATCACCCCCTACCTGCCCAGCGAAAAGGTGACCTACGCGTCCGTCCGCGCGCCCCAGCCCGTCGGCTACCCGCTACCTGCCGATGCTAACTCCGCCTACATCGAAGGACCCGCCACGGGCTACCAGTGGTGGCCCCTCAACCAGCAACTAGACACCGTCGGCTTTACCGCCATCGAACTGGCCGTTGACTATCTTCTGGGCTGGCTCGAACCCATCGCTGCCGACTACAACAGCGTGACCCTGCTGGGCTTCTCCCAGGGTATGGCTCTAGCCACCTCGGTCGCCCGCGCCCGCCCCGACCTCATCAAGGCTGTTGTGGGGCTCTCCGGTTACGCCGCGGCCGGGGGAGAGCACTACTTCAAGGACAACCAGCTAGCGGAGGATCCCCTGCCCCTCTTCTGGGGCCGTGACGAAGCCGACCCCATCATCACCGCCGAAAAAATCGCCTACACCCGCGAATGGGTAGCCGGGCACACCGACCTTACCGCCCACACCTACACCGGCATCGGGCACGGAGTCGCCGCCGCAGAACTCACCCACATCTCAGCCTTCCTCAATGAGAAGGTCCTGTCTGCCTAACCCAGGAGGAATCAGGTAGCCTACTCGGCCTCCACTTGAACAGTCACACCGTTCAGCTCAACGGTATCGCCAGCATGCAGCTGACGCCCGCGCTGCTCACAAATATCGCCGTTCACCTTCACCAGGCCGTCCTGAATCACCTCACGGGCATGCACCCCGTTCTCCACCAGATTCGCCAACTTCAAAAACTGACCCAGGCGAATCATCTCATCACGAATAAAAACAGACTCAATACTCATACCCACCACTCTACCCGCGCCAGCACTCGCACCCCTACGTGCGGTAGGCTTAAGGGCGAGTGCGCCACCCGGCCCACTTTCTTTTTTACATCCAAGCACGCCACAACCGGTGGCGCAGGCTCATAGGAGAAACCAAAAACCATGGCACCGAAGTCCAAACTCGACAACGTTATTTCACTGGCAAAGCGCCGCGGATTCGTCTTCCAGGCAGGTGAAATCTACGGAGGATCCCGCTCAGCATGGGACTACGGCCCGCTCGGTGCCGAACTCAAAGAAAACATCCGCCAGCAGTGGTGGCAGACCTTCGTGCGCGGACGCGAAGACATGGTCGGCCTCGACTCCTCCATCATCCTGCCCAAGGCAGTCTGGGAAGCATCAGGCCACGTCGCAACCTTCACCGACCCCCTTGTTGAATGCCTCTCCTGCCACTCCCGCCACCGCCAGGACCACCTCATCGAAGCCTTCGAAGCCAAAAAGGGCCGTGCCCCCGAAAACGGCATGGACGACATCGTCTGCCCCAAGTGCGGCACCAAGGGCCAGTGGACCGAACCCCAAAACTTCTCCGGCCTCATGAAAACCTACCTGGGCCCCGTCGACAACGAAGAGGGCCTGCACTACATGCGCCCCGAAACCGCCCAGGGCATCTTCGTCAACTTCAACAACGTCGTCACCGCCGCCCGCAAGCGTCCGCCCTTCGGCATCGGCCAAATCGGCAAGGCCTTCCGCAACGAAATCACCCCCGGCAACTTCATCTTCCGAACCCGCGAGTTCGAACAGATGGAAATCGAATACTTCGTGCACCCCGACGATGCCCCCAAGTACTACGACCAGTGGATCGAAGACTGCTGGAACTGGTTCGTCGACCTCGGCATCAACCCCGACAACATGCGCAAATTCGACGTTCCCGAAGATGACCGCGCCCACTACTCCGCAGGCACCATGGACCTCGAATACCGCTTCGGCTTCCAGGGCTCCGAATGGGGCGAACTCATGGGCGTCGCCAACCGCACCAACTACGACCTCGGCGTCCACAACGAACACTCCAACGCCAAGCTCGAATACTTCGACCAGGGCACCGGCGAACGCTACGTCCCCTACGTCATCGAACCCTCCTTCGGCCTGACCCGCTCCATGATGGCCTTCCTCGTTGACTCCTACGTCGAAGACGAAGCCCCCAACACTAAGGGCGGCGTCGACAAGCGCACCGTGCTCAAGCTCGACCCGCGCCTGGCCCCCGTCAAGGCAGCCGTCCTGCCCCTGTCGAAGAAGGAAGACCTCGTCCCCACCGCCAAGAACCTGGCCGACGAACTCCGCCGCAACTGGAACATCGACTACGATGACGCCGGCGCCATCGGCCGCCGCTACCGCCGCCAGGACGAAATCGGCACCCCCTTCTGCATCACCGTCGACTTCGACACCCTCGAAGACCAGGCCGTCACCATCCGCGAACGCGACACCATGACCCAAGAACGCATCTCACTCGACCAGGTCACCGCCTACCTGGCAGCCAAGCTGACTAAGTAGATATCTATAGGTACATAAAAGGACGGACGTGCGGAGAGCCTGCTGGCTCGGGGCTGGCGTGATGAAGTGCTCGGGTGCGAGCGAGCGAGCACGCAAGAGAGCACGGAATCAGCCGAGTTTACGAGGCTGGGTGAGCGCCCCAGCGCGAGCCCCAAGAGGGTCAGCAGGCGAACGCACGTCCGTCCTTTTGTTATTGTCTTATATTTCGACGCGCTTCAAATCCAGCGTCAGGTGGCCTGACGCCGAGCGGGCAGCCTCCCAGTCACTACGCAGCACCGACTTCAGTACCGCGTCGTGGTACTCGCCGTCAATCAGGAAAGCCTCGCGGCGGCGTCCTTCGGGCACAAAACCGCAGGAGGTGTACACGTGCTTAGCCCGCTCGTTGAAGTCCAGCACCTCAAGCTCAATACGGTGCAGATCGAGCTTCTCAAAGCCGTAATCAACCATGAGCTTAGTTGCCTCGGTGCCGTAGCCCTTATTCTGCCCGGCCTGGCCAATAGCGATACGGTAGTTGACCGAGCCGTTATCGGGGTCGTACTCGTTGAAGGCTACCTCGCCCACGTACTTCTGCTGGTCCAGCGCGTAAACCGCCAAATCGAGGCGGTTCTTCTTCTCGTTGCGGCGGGAGTACCACTCGCGGGTCTTAGCCTCGTCGAAGGAGTGGGTCTCGGTTGAGCGGGAGTGAACGGTGCCGGTCTTAATCAGAACTTCGGGCTCCTGCAGAATACCGATCATGGCGTCAATGGCATCGGCGTCGAAGGGGCGCAGCTCAACGCGGGAGCCGGTCAGGGTGGGCTTGTGGGCAAGGGGAGAAGTCATAACACCACGCTAAACAATAGAGTCAAATAAACTTTAAGCCCTTAAAGTCTAGCCGGTAACGGGCCGGTGAAATCAAAGTGCGGCCCGGGCGGTTCACGCTCAGCGTGCGCGCCTTTCACCCCGCGGACGCCCGCAACTTAGGCAGGGGCGCTAAAGTAGATGGATACACCCCACCGGCTACCCGAAAGGCACCACCGTGAGCACCGCCGATAACACCTACACCCTACGCCCCTGGCGCGAGGGCGACACCCTAGCCCTGCTCGAATACTGGCACGATGCCGAAAACCGGCAGGTAGCCGCCTTCCGCTCATCCTTCGGGCCCGACTCCGACACCCGCTTCTCCCGCACCCTCGTCGCCGAGCACCAGGGCATTCCGGTAGCCGCAGGCACCGTCTACGAGACTGACCTGCACCCTAACCGCCTCTGGTCTTACATCGAAGTAGCCCCCGAACACCGCCGCTCGGGTCTTGGCAGCCTGCTGCTACAGGCCCTGAAGGACGCCGCCGCCTCAGCCCCCAGCGGCACCGTAGCTCTGCGCGCCAAGGTAGAACCGGCCTCCACCGGCCTCGACTTTGCCTCTGCTCGCGGCTTTACGGTTGCCCAGCGCTCGCGCATGGTGCGCATCGAAGCCGGGGCGGTGCCGTCCGTGCCCCTGCGCCAAGACGAATCTGAACGCATCACCCAGGCCATCGAGGACCTGGCCACCGGGTCTGTCGAACTTACCCAGCGTTTCTGGGAGTTCTACCGGGCCGTACACACCTGGGACGAGCCCGCCGACCTGCCCATTGGCCGCGTCAACCGCCTCTTCCTCTCGGACGAGGCCGAGGCCTTGGGCGCTGTGGTGCTGCGCGATGACGTACTCCGTGCCCAGGCGAACGGGAAGAAGGGCGACATAATCGCCTTTGCCGTGAGCTACCGCCCCATCGAGGTAGACGCCGGCCAGATGCCCGTCTCTGAAGATGACGCCACCGAAATCACCATCGGCTACCGGGTGGGCCACCCCGGCGCCCGCGAAGCTATTATGCAGCTGCTTTCGGTGCTGACCGGCTCCTACGCCGTGCAGATTGAGGTCGATGATTCTATGGACGATTTGGCTGTGCTGATCGACCAACTGGTGAAGATGGGGGCCGCCACCGTGACCAGCGAGTCCCTGGTACTGGTTGACGGTTAAAGACCCGTGGACGATACGCGGGTAGAGAGAATTTTACGGGTGGCCGAGTGTGTGCCCACCGGGCAGGTCGCTACCTACGGTGACGTCGGTGCGGTTGCCGGCGAATCGCCCCGGCTGGTGGGGCGCACCCTCGCACTCTGGGGGTCGAGCGTGCCCTGGTGGCGCATCTGCAACGCCCGCGGCGAGATACCGGGGCACCTGGAGCAGGCTCGCCCTCACTGGCAGAGCGAGGGCATCCCGCTGCGGGTGGACGGGCGGGTCGCTCTGGGCGCTGCCCGTATAGACGCGGACGCCCTCGCCCACCTCTCTGCCCCGCGCCTCGCTGAGCTGGGGAAGGGACAGGTATAGAGGGCTAGACGCCGATGTCGCGGGCTCTACGCCTCTGAGCTGAAGCCTCCCGTGCACTACTGCTTGAACCGATGTACCCGAGCAACGGCCAGATTGCAGCGTTCTGGGCTTGCATATCCCAAAAGATATTGAGAATTGCCCAGACGATCCAGGTAATAGTAAGCGTCCCGGCAAAGAGTCCCGGTCGCCATACCATCGTGCGGCTGCCCTTGGGGCGCAGGAACCACTGAGTGAGCACCGTACCAACAGCCACTAGGCCAATCGCCCACAAGGTTATAGCTAGTTCTCGGCTGAGGTACCAGGTGATAAAACCGTGTAGGCCCCACAGTCCCACCATGATGAGGGGCGCATAGATGCTGTTACCAGGGGAGGGGCGTCGAATCGTCATTGAAGATCACCAATCCTGTTACTTTGCGGGCTGAGTTGAAAGAGAGTTGGCCGACCGGCTCACCATGTTCGTGGCGCAGTCGGTAGGTGAGTACAAAGCCGGAGCCTGACTGCTCTACCACCGTTTTCTTGACCTCAATAAAGGGGCCACATGCCTCAAGTACCTGCTGCCAGGTTTTCAGAATCTTGCGTTTAGACAGTAATCGGGCGGTTGTGTAGGTCATGTGGCTGTGTACATGC
Source organism: Candidatus Rothia avicola (assembly GCA_019115985.1). Taxonomy (GTDB): domain Bacteria; phylum Actinomycetota; class Actinomycetes; order Actinomycetales; family Micrococcaceae; genus Rothia; species Rothia avicola. The sequence continues at coordinate 25,459 of DXCN01000012.1, forward strand.
TCGATGTCGCCGTGAGCCAGGGCAGCAAAGAGGGCTTCGGTGATCTGCTCCAGCTCGACCTGAATCTGGGAGAGTGAGCGGGCGTTATAGACGGTCTCGGAAAATCGCTGGGCAGCAGCTTGCTTGGTCACGCCGATAGCTGCCCCAATGAGCTGCCAGGTTGCGCCGCCTGCGCGGGCTGCCTGCACGGCGTCCTCAAGTGCGCGGGTGGCCTGGGCGACCTGTTCATGGGCGGTGTGGACGGCGGTAATGCGCGGGTCGTCGGACTGCATAGGGCCTCCTCAACTATGTTTCGTCAATTAGTGTTGACTTATCACAAGTATCAGGAATGAGCGTGGGGTCGTCAAGAGACTTTGACGATTCACGAGTATGATTCGAAGTGGTGCCCTCTTTGAGGAATGTAAATTTAGAAAATATTTACTTTAAAACTAACCCCCTCTAGCCCGCGGGCAAGCAGGTCGGGGCGGGCGTCCTTATCTTTGCTCTAGCTAACAGCGCCCCTGCGGGGTTTGTGCCAGAATTGGAAGGTTATGACAGAAGAGACTTTAGAGACCGGCCAGACCCCGGCCCGCGCTAAGCAGCTGAAACTGCCGCCCCTACAGCTGGGCAATCATACCATCGATACCCCGGTGGTGCTGGCCCCCATGGCGGGCGTCACCAACAAGGCCTTCCGCCGACTCTGCCGCGACTACGGTGGCGGCCTGTATGTGACCGAGATGGTCACCGCGCGCTCTCTGGTGGAACGTAACCCCGAGTCTCTGCGCATTATCGACCATGACGGCGACGAAAAGATTCGTTCCATTCAGATTTACGGTGTGGACGCCGTCAACGTCGGCAAGGCGATCCGCATGGTGGTCGAAGAAGACCGTGCCGACCACATTGATCTGAACTTTGGTTGCCCCGTCCCCAAGGTCACCAAGCTGGGCGGCGGCTCCGCCCTGCCCTGGAAAACCGACCTCTTTACCGCTATCGTCCAGACCGCCGTGCGTGAGGCCTCCCGCGGGGATGTGCCTCTGACCATCAAGATGCGTAAGGGCATCGACGAGGACCACCTGACCTATCTGGAATCAGCCAAAATCGCTCGTGACGCGGGTGTTGCGGCGATTGCCTTGCACGGCCGCACTGCCGCCCAGCACTACTCCGGCAAGGCCGACTGGGACTCCATTGCCCGCCTGCGCGAGGCAATCCCCGACGTGCCGATTCTCGGCAATGGCGACATTTTCTCCGCCGAGGACGCCATTGCCATGGTCGAGCAGACCGGCGTGGACGGCATCGTGGTCGGCCGCGGTTGCCAGGGCCGCCCCTGGCTCTTCGGCGACCTGCAAAACGCCTTTGAAGGCTCTGAAGAGCGCCACCGTCCCAGCGTGTCTGAGGTGGCCGATATGATCTATCGCCACGCTGAGCTGCTGGTAGAGACCTTTGGTGACGAGACCCGCGGCCTGCGCGAGATCCGCAAGCACGTGGCCTGGTACTTCCATGGCTACCCGGTAGGTGGTAAGCTGCGCGCCAAGATGTCTACAGTGCCCACGCTTGAGGCTTTCCGTGAGTACCTGGCCGAGCTGGATCACTCCATCGGCTACCCCGGTGCCGCTGTTGAGGGCCCTCGCGGACGTGCTGGCAACCCCAAGAAGCCCCACCTGCCCGACGGCTGGCTGAACTCCCGCGTCCTGGGGGACGCCGAGCGCCTGGGCCTAGTGGATGCCGAGCTGGATATCAGCGGCGGCTAGGGGAGCGGACGGCTGAGCCCGGCTAGTCCATGTCGGGCGGCGGAGGATCGGTGGGAGTTTTGCCCTTCCACAGGTTTATGTCCCACATGATGGAGAAGGGGCTCGTGGGTACCTAGGTAGCCCTGCCAGCAAGCTATCTGGTAGGCCCTGGATTTGGTGCGGATGAGTCTCTCGTATCGAAAGCGCTCCAGGTCGCCGTAGTTGGGTACATACTTCTCGCTCATAGAACATGACTGTACCGCCCGGTAGGTTCTAACACCACAGGTTACGTGAGTGCTTATCAGAATCGCGCAGGGCCCACGACGCTTGTGGGCCCTGCGCGATTCTTGTGGGCACTGGGTTTGCGAAATATAAGTGCAAGGAAATTTATTAACAGATGCCAAATGTGTAACCTATAACACATGAAGTATTCAGTGGTTATCGTGGGTCTTGGAGCGATTGGTTCGTATCTTGCAGGGGAGCTAGCTGCTCGTGGGCATTCAGTGCTTGGAATTGAACAGTACGCCCCGGTGCATGACCGCGGAGGATACTCTGGCGAATCTCGACTTTTTCGTATGGCCTACCACGAGGGAGCTGAATATGTGCCGCTTCTCAAATATTCACGTAACTACTTCATCGACCTAGATACGCGTCATCCCGCAAAACTTTTTCACCAAACAGGGGCTCTTACAATCGGACATCCCGACGGAGTAGGGCTGATTGGTGTTCAAGACTCTATCAACAACTTTCATATTGATTTCGAAGCATACGATGCAGAAGAACTGAGGCGCCGCTACCCCCAACACGCTGATATCACAGATGAAATTGGCATTCTCGATAAGCAAGGCGGAGTGCTATATTCAGACGCTATCGTGCACCAAATGCAACAAGAAGCAAAAGCGGCTGGCGCGGAGCTGCATACACACGAAGAAGTTGTAGGCTTCGAAGAAACTGCCCGCGGAGTTAAGGTGCGCACTGTCCGAGATACCTATAAGGCTGACCATCTCATCGTCTGTACAGGAGTATGGTCTAAGACCCTTATGCCAGAACTGGGCCCGTACGTATCGATTGTTCCCATTAGCTTGGGGTGGTACATCACTAATGGTGTTACTGACTATGCTCCCAGCTCTTTTCCTGGCTTTATTAGAGAATCAAATGGGTCCCATCTCTACGGTTTCCCTTGTCTCGATGGGATGACCGTAAAGGTAGGTAACGTTGGCAACCGTTCTGAGGTGCCGACCCCGCGGGAGCTTCCACCTCGTGCCTCTGGCCCAGCTTTACGAGAACCTGCGCAATTAGTTACTCGGTATCTGAAAGGGGTCACAGACGGGCCCGCCCGCCACTCTATGCACATGGATCTATTTTCTCAAGATCACAGGCCGATTATCGATCGTCTTTCGGGGCGAATCATAGTAGCTACAGCTTTTTCTGGGCATGGCTTCAAATTAACCCCGGCTCTCGGCCGTGCCATCGCAGATTTAGTTGAGGACCAAGAACCAGCTTTTTCATTACAGAACTTCAACCTAAGTCGTTTCTTTGAACCCTCGGTATAGGTTTCCTCGACAATACAACTTGAACCACATCTACAGTAAACAGCACACCCCACACGCAAAGGAGCGATTCCCATGGACTTTACTCCCTGGGCTCTGGTCATTGACCTGGGTATTATCGGGCTGCTGCTCACGGTTAGCACCGTACTGCGAGCTCGCATTAAATTTATTCAAGAACTGATGATTCCGGCTCCCGTTATTGCGGGATTTTTGGGGCTAGCTTTGGGGCCAGCTGGTGCTAACTGGTTACCGTTTTCAAATGCGATTGGCTCGTACGGCTCGGTACTTATTGCTGCCGTCTTTGCCTGTATCGCGTTAGGAACAGACCTGAGCCTCAATAAGTTAGGACGTCCTTTGGGGCAGTTTTTGAGTTACACGCTCCTGCTCTATTCCGCTCAAGTTGTTGTAGGTATTTTGTTGACCCTTTTACTGCTGGGGCCTCTGTTTGATACCCCAGAAGCATTTGGAGTGGTTCTATTCTCCGGATGGGCTGGTGGGTTTGGCACGGCGGCTGCAGTAGGAGATGTTTTTACTCAGGCCGGACATGAAGAGGTACAGTCATTAGCTTATACCTCAGCAACGGTCGGTCTACTTATCGGGATTTTAGGCGGCGTAATTATCGCTAAGTACGGCGCTAAAAAAGGTTACGTTGAAGAGTTTGCAGGCCTTAAAGAGTTACCTGAGGAAATTCGAACAGGCATTCTTCCTCAGGAAGCTAAGCGGCCCTCTATCGGTACTCACGTATTCTCTAGTTCTTCAATTGATACCCTAGGTTTTCATTTGGGTGTTATTGCTGCTATTACTGCTATTGGTTATATGGCTCAGCAGTATCTTAAAGGGTTTTTCCCGTCAGTTTCGATTCCTGTTTTTAGCTTGGCTTTTATCTTGGGACTCATTGTTCGCCTGAGCATAGATAAGCTCAAGCTGGGCCATTTCGTTGACCGAACCACTATGCAGTCTATTTCTGGCACTGCTACCGATGTATTGATTGTTTTCGGTATTGCTTCTATTAAGCCTGGCTTAGTAGCAGATTACTGGGTGCAGCTAACTATTCTATTTGCCGTGGGTCTTGTTCTTTTGCTGGTTCTTGGGTTGGTGCTGGCCCCTCGTGTGCTTGATCAGGGCTGGTTCGAGAAGCAAATTTTCACGTGGGGCTGGGCTACAGGAGCCTTAGCGCAGGGCATTGCTCTGCTGCGCATTGTTGACCCGAAACTTAAGTCCAGCACGCTTGAAGATTACGCCTTACTCTCGATTTTTAATCAGAATGAGATTCTGGCAGTTACTTTTATTCCTGCTTTAGTCGTTGCTGGTGCTTCATGGACTGTTGCTGGAATCTGGGGGCTAGTTACAGCGGTTGCTATTGTTGTGCTCTTTATATTGGCGAGGGGCGGGCATAATGCACACTCGCGGATGAAGAGATAGCCCTGGAGCTAAGAACACCCTGGATAGAATCATGGTATGCAGATTGAACTGACCCGATTTCGAGTAAAACCAGGCAAGCGACATAAGGTCGATGAGTGGATGCTTTTCCTCAATGAAAACATGGAGGCTGTCAAAGAAACACTAGAGCCTGAGCACATGTATGTTGAGACAATCTTTGCTGAAACAATCGACGGAACCGATTACCTCTACTGGTACTCGGTACGTGGAGAGGCAGGCTTAGAACAGAAAGTTACTGAGTCTGAGCACTGGTTGGATGAGAAACATGTCGAGTACTGGCGTGAATGTATCGATTCTACCTACCCGCCCTAAGACCTGTCGCCGCGCGTGCACATGCTGCCTGACCGCGTCCTGGCCTCGATGAAGCCGCTGTCCCAGTAAACAGTGCTTATCAGAATCGCGCAGGGCCCACGACGCTTGTGGGCCCTGCGCGATTCTTGTGGGCACTGGGTTTGTGAAGGGTAGGGGTGGGCGGACGCCGCATCCCGCTTCCCGGCTTCTGGGCAGGAAGAGCGGGGGACGGCGTCCGCCCCACTGAGCTGGGTGCACCCTCTAGACTTAAAACATGCACACCCACGCCCTGAGCCCAGAAACCCCGGCCGATACCGCAGAAATTCGTGACCTGCTCCTGGCTACCTTTGAGACCAGCTACGAGGCTGACCTGGTCGATGCCCTGCGCGATAACCCAAACGCCTGGGAGCCGGGAATTTCCCTCACAGCCCGCGATACCGTCACCGGTGCTCTCGTCGGCTACGTTCTCATTAGCCGCTGCTGGGTGGGCTCCTGGCCTGCCTATGCGCTCGCGCCCCTGGCCGTCCACCCTGACTACCAGGGCAGGGGAGTGGGCACCGCCCTGGCCGGTGAGGCTCTAGCCCGTGCGGCGGCGTCCGCCCAAGTCAGCAATGCACCCACCAGCCTGCTGGTACTCGGTGAGCCTGCCTACTACAGCCGTTTTGGGTTCGAGGGGGCAGCCCGCCACGGGGTGCGCGCAGTTATCGATGGTATTGAGCCGGCTGCCTTGGCAGAAGCCCTGCAACTCGTTAACCTCACCCCCGACTACCCGCCTATCTCAGGCGAGGTCACCTGGCCCGCCGAATACGACCTCGACCAGGGCGATGACCTCTAAACTGGAAGCCCAGGCCTAGATTGAACCGGTAGAGAAAAGACGAGATTCATGAGCAGCACCTTCACCCCCGAACAGGCTCCCACCCCCGGCTATAGCGCAGCGGACGCTGAACGCTGGGTCCCCGAACACCACAAGTTTGTCTATCGCTCGCCCTTTGAACGCGACCGGGCCCGTGTGTTGCATTCTGCGGCCCTGCGCCGTCTCGGTGCCAAAACTCAGGTAGTTGACCCCGATACCGACGACTTTGTACGCACCCGTCTGACCCACTCCCTGGAAGTTGCCCAGATTGGACGCGAGCTGGGGCGCATGCTGGGCTGCGACCCCGATGTGGTCGATACTGCCTGCCTCTCCCACGACCTGGGCCACCCGCCCTTTGGGCACAACGGTGAAACCGCCCTCGACCGGCTAGCGGCGGATGCCGGTGGTTTTGAGGGCAACGCCCAGACCCTGCGCCTGCTCACCCGCCTTGAACCCAAGGTGATTAGGCACGACGGCGGTTCTGCCGGGCTAAACCTAACCCGGGCGTCCTTGGACGCAACCTGCAAGTACCCCTGGACCCGCGCCAACGCCCCCGCCCGAACCGACGGCAAACCCAACCGCAAATTCGGCGTCTACGCCGACGACCTGCCCGTCTTCGAATGGCTCCGCGCCGGGGCTGCTGAAGCCGAAGCTACCCCCACCCAAAAATGCTTAGAGGCCCAGGTCATGGACCTCGCCGACGATATCTCCTATTCCGTGCACGACGTTGAGGACGCCGTCTTCGGCGGGCACGTGCAGCTCGATGACCTGAAAAAGGCGGACGCCCGCCAGCAGGTTTTCGACAAAACTCGGCTCTGGTACCTTCCCGGGGTTGAGGATGCCACCCTCGACAAAGCCCTGACCCGCTTAGAGAACCTCAACCGTTGGGTGCCGAATATGACGGGGACCCGCTCGTCCATGGCGGCTTTTAAGGCCCTTACTTCTAAACTTATTGGGCGTTTTGCTGCCAGCGCTATGCTGGCAACCCGCGACGTCTACGGGGACGAACCGCTCACCCGCTACCAGGCCCAGCTGGTGGTGCCCGAAGAAACCGAGCACGAAATCGCTGTGCTCAAGGGCATAGCCACAGCTTTTGTGATGGCTCCCCGCGATGCGGCAGCCGCACAGACAACCGAGGGGAACCAGCAGGAGATTCTTGAATTCCTGGTGCACGCCCTCTTTGATAACCCCAACTACCTCGACCCGGTCTTTGCCGCCGACCTGCAGGAACTGGGGCGCAATGACGATACCGCCCGCCTGCGACTGGTGATTGACCAGGTCGCCTGCCTGACCGACCGCTCCGCCGTCGCCCTCTTCAAACGAATCACAGGAACTCACTGGGCGGTTGGTGACAAACCGCTGTGGTAAGCCAAAACCCGTCGGCTTGACGGCCCAGACTAAAATTGAACCCGTGGCAGGCTTAATCAAACGAGAAGACATTGACGAGGTGCGCTCCCGCACCGACATCCGCGAAATCATCGAAGGGTACGTCACCCTCAAATCCGCCGGTATCGGCTCTTTCAAGGGCTTGTGCCCCTTCCACGATGAACGCACCCCGAGCTTCCACGTGCGCCCCCAGATGGGCACCTACCACTGCTTTGGCTGCGGCGAATCGGGTGATGTGATCAGCTTCCTCATGGAAATGGACCACACCTCCTTCACCGAAACCGTCGAAAAACTCGCCGCCCGCATCGGCTACGAACTGCACTACGAGCAGGGTAGCGGCATGAGCCGCGAAGAGGTAGGACGCCGCCAGCGCCTTCTCGATGCCCACAAGATTGCTGCGGAGTTCTTCCAAAAAAACCTCTACACCCCTGCCGCCGTTGAAGCCCAAAAGTTTCTCGGTGCCCGCGGCTTCGACCCCGCAGCCACCCAAAAATTCGGGGTCGGCTTTGCCCCGCGCGGCTGGGATAACCTGCTCAAATACCTGATGAACAAGGGTTTTACCACCGAGGAGCTCCGCGAAACCGGCATGTTCTCAGAGGGCCAGCGGGGCCTCTACGACCGTTTCCGCGGCCGCATCATCTGGCCCATCCGCAATATCACCGGTGAAACCATCGGCTTCGGCGCCCGCCGCCTCTTCGACGACGACCAGGGGCCTAAATACCTCAACACCCCCGAGACCGCCCTCTACAAAAAATCACAGGTCCTTTACGGGCTTGACATGGCCAAACGACCTATCGCCAAGAAGAAGCAGATTGTGGTCGTCGAGGGCTACACCGACGTCATGGCAGCCCAGCTGGCCGGCGTTGACACCGCCGTGGCTACCTGCGGCACCGCCTTTGGCACCGACCACATTAAAATTGTGCGCCGCCTCATCTCCGACGACGGCACCGGCGGCGAAGTCATCTTCACCTTCGATGGCGACGCCGCCGGCCAAAAAGCCGCCCTCGCTGCCTTCTCAGAAGACCAGCGCTTCGTCGCCCAAACCTTCGTCGCCGTCGCCAAAGACGGTATGGACCCCTGCGACCTGCGCCTAGCCCGCGGGGACGCCGCCGTGCGCTCCCTTATCGCCTCCCGGCGTCCGCTCTTCGAATTCGCCATCGACGCCACCCTCGCCAACTACGACCTCGGCACCCTCGAAGGGCGTGTGCGCGGCATGCGCGCCATCGCCCCCATCATCGCCGGAATCAAGGACGCCGCCCTGCGGCCAGCCTACGTACGGCAAGTTTCAGGGCAGTTAGGGCTAGACGCCGCCGAAGTGCAGCGGGCCGTCAGTGCAGCGGCAGCTAACCCGCAGGCCTCCGCCAGCCAGCGAGCCGAAGCCGCAGAAGCAGAACGCGCCGCCCGAATCGCAGCAGAAGAAACCCCCGTCCCAGTAGAAGACCCCTACGAGCTACCCGATCTGCGCGACCCCGCAGCCCGCACCGAGCGTGAAGCCCTCGAAATCGTGCTGCAATACCCCCAGTACCTCTCCCTCGAACAGTGGCAGGAACTAGCCACCGTGCACTACCGCTACCGGGCTCACAGCGGCATCGCCCAGGGAATCATCGGGGCAGCCTCCACCATCGCCCCTGACCCCGGAGCCACCTGGGTCAACACCGTTCGCGCCCACGCCCCCGAACCCGTCCACGCCCTCATTGCAGAACTCACCGTCGCCCCCATCCCCGCCCGAACCGATGAGCAGCTCAACCGCTACTCCCGCGACATACTCAACCGCCTCTTCGAACAAGAAATTACCCGGCAGAAATCGGACCTCCTCATGCAACTCCAGCGCCTCTCGCCTCAGAACGACGCCGAGGCCTACCGGGAGATTCAACAGCAACTCCTCACCCTCGAACTCCGCCGCCGCAGCAAAATGCAGGGCCAAGACTAAGCTGTGATGCAGTTAACTTAATCTCGATTTGCACCGGGTAAAAACCCCGTGTAGAGTTATTACTCGTTGCAGTGATGGAAACATCGCAAACAATATTCCCCCGTAGCTCAATTGGCAGAGCATTCGACTGTTAATCGAAGGGTTACTGGTTCGAGTCCAGTCGGGGGAGCAGCGACAAAGACCCAGCTTCGGCTGGGTCTTTTGCTTTAACCAGCACCCCCTCGCTCCGCTCGGAATTCGGCGAACTTTTTATTTCCTCGCGCGCTCGGAAAAGTTCGCCTCATCTGGTTCGAGTCCAGTCGGGGGGAGTAAACAAACAGCCCGGCCTTGCGACCGGGCTGTTTTGTTCCCCGTTTGTTCCCCGTTTGTTCCCCGGAATCATTGCTCGGCCTTCTCCCGATAAACGCGCCACATTCCAGGGTGCAGTCGCCACAAGCCCCTAAAAGCCGGTAAACTTACTATTTGGTACACGTAATACGCAAGCACGCTTATCGACACAGAGAGAGGTGGCACATGACCACTCCTAACGACCTGAACGGCTCACGCCGAGCCCAGGGTCTGCGCGCTGGCTTCAACAACATCAAAGCTAGCGTTACGAACGTGGCTGACGCAGGCAAGGTGCTCACCAACCTAGCCCCTAAGCAGCTCAAAGACGAAATCCAGATTGCCAAGATTGAGGTCAAAGAAAAGGGCATCGCCCTGGGCAAGGGCGCCGCGGTTGCTGCAGTAGCCCTGGTTTTTGCCCTCTTTATGGCTATCGCCCTGGTCATCCTGGCCTATGTGGGCCTGGCCTCCATCATGCCTAACTGGGCGGCAGCTCTGGTTCTGGTTATCCTCTTCCTGCTCCTTGCCGGCATCGCCGGTTTGGTCGGCTTCAAGATGATCAAGGCCCAGCTGCCCTTCAAGCCTGAATCAGCTATCTTTGGTCTGCTCTACGACCTGGGCGTGCTGAAGGAAGGCTCCGCCATGACCTCCAAGCGCCTCAAGCGCGAGCAGGCTGAGAAGGCAGAAGCCAAGAAGGCTGAGCAGAAGGCAGAGGAGAAGAAGGACGGCAGCGAGCGGCAGGCACCCGCTACCCCCGCCCCCAGCAAGGAACAGCTCCTGCAGCGCACCAAGCAGCGTCGTGAGCACCTCAAGACCCTGCGCGACGACATCGAGACCTACTCACGCGACGTGCAGGCAGGTGCCCAGGGCCTGGTGCAGAACGCCAAGACCTCCGCAAAGAACGCTCCTGCTACCGCCGTTGACGGTGGTAAGAAGCTGGCCGCAAACGCCTCGAACCCCGAGACCCTGCAGGCCCACTGGAAGTCCTTTGCAACCCTGGCAGCTTCCCTGGGAGCCTTCTTCGTCTTCCTCGGCAAGCTCATTAGCCGCCGCAAGTAAGACCCTGCCCTGCCTCAGATGAGGCGGCACAAGCGTCCTTGCCCCCAGGCCCGCCCCGGCAGAACCGCCGGAGCGGGCCTGGCTTTTTGGGTCAGTAGAGGCGTGGACGCCTGTGAGCCCCGTCGAATCCGCCGCCAGGCTGATGCAGAGCTACCGAAAACCCTGTAAGGTCAGTGTGATACTGAACGAAAAGACCTCGAAAGGGCCCCTGCATGGCTGATCAGTCTCTGACCGTCCTCATTGGTGCCGATACCTACCCGCCCGACATCAACGGGGCTGCCCAGTTCTCATCCCGCCTTGCTCACGCCCTGGCTGACCGCGGCCATACTGTGCACGTGATGGCACCCAAGCAGGAGAAGGGCGCTACTAGCCGTCATACGGTGGACGGCATCGTGGAGCACCGTATGCGCTCCCACAAGGTGATTACTCACCCCTATATGCGTCTGAACTTTCCCTGGGAGATTTACGCTGAGGCTGACCGTCTGGTGCAGGAGATTCAGCCCGATGTGATTCACATTCAGTGCCACTACATTATTGGGCGGGTGCTGGCCCGTATTGGCGCTAAACGCGGTGTGCGAGTGGTGGCCACGAACCACGTGATGCCCGAAAATATCACCCCCTTCCTGCCTTTCAATGAGCGCGTTAATGCTGTGTTCGAGAAGATTTCGTGGAGCGATATGCGCCGGGTGCTCAGCCGGGCAGCTGTGGTCACCACCCCCACCCAGATTGGTGCGGATGCCATGGAAAGTGCCGGTAAGTTCAGCCGCCCCGTCATGCCGGTGTCTAACGGTATTCAGAGTTCTGACTATGAGCTTGCGCCGGGGGAGACCGTTGAGAAGCCTGCCGGTGAGCTGACGATTTTCTTTGCCGGGCGTCTGGCGGTTGAAAAGAATATCGATGTGCTGATTGAGGGGTTCTCCAGGTTGCCTGCCGAGCTATTGCAGCAGACCGTGCTGGAGGTTGCTGGTACCGGTGAGATTCTTGGTGAGTTGCAGGCCAAAGCTGCCGCTTGCGGGGTAGCTGACCGGGTTCGTTTCTTGGGGTACATCTCTGACGAGGAACTACGCGCTGGCTACCTGCGGGCCGATGTCTTCTGCCAGCCGGGTACCGCCGAGCTGCAGTCGTTGGTGACCCTGGAGGCTATGAGCGCTTCAAAGCCGGTGGTTCTTGCTAACGCCCTGGCTCTGCCGCACCTGGTTGATCCTGGGAAGAACGGTTACCTTTTTACCCCGGGTGATACAGCGGAGCTGGCTGCCCGCTTGGCCGATGTGCTGAGCCTGCCCGAGGATGAGCGGAAAGCCATGGGGGAGTGCTCCCGCCAGATGGTAGCCCGCCATGCTGCCGAAAAGACCTGGGAGACCTTTGAATCTCTCTACCGCTCTAACGAGCTCTACGATCGGTTCCTGACTGAACGATAGGAGCGCTTACAGGCTCAAGCCTTACGCCAGATACGCGGACGCCTGTGGTTTGGATTCATCTGCCCTTTTCGGTATTCTTAGAGGCAGCGTCAAGCTCGCTAGAGCCTGGTGCTGTGGGGCCTTAGCTCAGCTGGTCAGAGCAGGGGACTCATAATCCCTTGGTCGCGGGTTCAAGCCCCGCAGGCCCTACATATAACACCTCTCACCTGGGAAAACGGGTGGGAGGTGTTTTTAGTTTTAAGTATTTTTAGGTCAAGTCATCTAGTGGTCACCTAATTTTCCTGAAGAAAGAGCTCCAATCTGAACACGAAAATGCCCCTCTACTGCACAAAAGCGGCAGAGGGGCAGCCCTTGTTTAGTTGCTTTCGTTCAGTCCATAAGTGCAATGAACTTTTCTTGGCAGGTTGGGCATGTTTGAGCCTTGATAAAGCATAGGTAGGTTTTCTTCTTTTGCGCTGCCCTGTTGAACCAGCCACTGTCTGGTGCTGTTGTTCCACAAAATAGAGATATGACGCTTCCTGTTTGGACCCTCCAAGACCGCATCGCCAAGGCCCGTAACCACGCAGGACTTAATCAAGGTGAACTTGCTGAAAAGCTAGGAGTTTCTCGCAATACGCTTAATAGGTGGGAAAACGGGAACAGAAATCCCTCAGTAAAAAACCTGCAGGCCCTTGCTGAGGCTACTGGGGTACCTCTGGACTGGTTCTATCAAGAAGATAATTCCGAGCCCGCATTGCATCCACCTTTGCCTGAACGTATCACGCTCATCCGAGACGGCAACGGATATAAGGCCGAACTCTAAAGCCTTAGAAAACTCAGCGCATGACATGTAGCGTCATGATTTAAACATCATCAAAAAGTCTTGACCAGGACGAATATGCTAGTTATGTTTAACTTGTCAGCTAAGAGCTGACACATGGACTCTTTAGATTAAGAGATGTACATAGACGTACATCGTCTGAAGAACACACCACGAGGTAAACCCCATGAAACGTTCATTGAAAACCATCATCCTAACTCCCGTGCTTGCCGGGCTTCTAGTAGCAGGATTCGCACCGGCACAGGCATACACCTCCCCAGAGGCATACACCAGCTCAGGGAAGCAGGTTGCTTGCACCCGTGAGTACTCTGCCACTTATGACAAGCTCGTCCGCGCAATGGGCAAAGATTCCTACCGCATCCACGAGCTCATGACCAAGGCCGTTAACAACAACACTCGCATTGCTCTGGAGCACAAGTTCCAGCAGGAATTCGCACAATATGGCATCGCAGCTGGCAAGCTTGCTTACCAGTACTACACAGAATCATGCTGGACTATCTAAAGAGAGTCCAGTCTGTATAGGGAAGTGGTGTCCTGTTTAGCGTGTAGAAGCTGTAAACAGGCCCCCTTTCTTATTAGATTCTCAGAAAAGGCAAAGACCATCTCTCCAAAAGCCGGCGGAACCGCCTAAGTACCTTAGGCTTAACCTCAAGGATTCCTCATGAATATAAAACTCAGTCTTATCACCCGAATCGCAGCCACTACTACCGCTCTTATAGCAGCCCTTTCCACAGTGACAGCTACACCGGCTCAAGCACAAAACTCGTACCAGACCTTTGACTCTACTGTAGGCATCTACAACTGCTCAGCCTCTCTTATTCAACTTCCAGGAGCAAGAGACAGCGACCGGGCCTTAGTAATGACCAACGGTCATTGCATCAAACCCGTTTTTGGCCGTTACATGGAACGTGGCGAGGTCATCACTGACTACTCACTACGGCGTATTGATGCTTCCTACTTCAAGGAAGTTTCCTTCTATGGAGGGTCACAACCTCGCGAACTCACTAAAGCCCAACTGACCGATATTGTTTATGCCACGATGGATAACACTGATCTAGCCATCCTGCGTACAAACAAAACTTACTCGCAGCTTAAAGCCAGCGGTGTGAAAGTTCGTCCTTTCTCCACCCAGCGCCCCTCTGCACGAACTCCTATCCAGATTCCGAGCACATACTGGAACAAGGCATACTCCTGCCAAATCGATGGTTTTGCACATGAACTGCACGAAGGGTCATGGGTATGGAAGGACGCCATGCGCTATACAGCGTCTGGTTGTCAGGTTCAGCCAGGTTCAAGTGGTTCACCAATCGTCAATGCCAATAACGGCTCTATCATAGGTATCAATAACACTTATGTTGAAGGCGGACGAGAATGCTCTTTGGGTAATGCCTGTGAGGTAGATTCTTCAGGTAGGAAGAGTAGCTTCGCTGAACGAGGCTATGGCACACAAACTTACTACATTCCCAGTTGCTTTAGCGGTTCATCGCTAGCAATGAACAAGTATGGTTGCCAACTACCGAAAAAATAGGTTGTGTTATTTTCTCTTTTACAGGTAAGCACCAAAAATAAGTAAAGTTGCCCCTCTCCCGTGCCAAAGCGGGAGAGGGGCAACTTGCTTGTCAAGAGCCACTAGGCTAGCGGGGTTTTTAACAAAGTAAGCAACCCTTGAGAACCACCTAGAAAAACCCAAGACCGCGGTTGCAATGGTCAGCCAGACCGGGTGCTCAGAGCCACCTGCAGAATAACCAACCTGAATAGCACTAAGAGCCACTGAGCTTAGAGCATAGAGTGCATAGACCCAGCGGCGGGCGCGGGCGGTAATCAGCTCAGCCACGACTCCACTAGCCTCAACTGCGTGAACCGAGGCCTGGGCAGGCTCTTGAGATGGCACTCCTATGAGCTCTTCACGGAAACCTGGGATATACGTTTTAGCGCTCACTAGCCTTCCATAGAGTCAGCATAGTACCCAGGGGTTAGGCTCTTGCCCGGATTCCGTTCTTTGACCGCCTGCACACTGTAGCCGTAGTTAGGTGGCAATCTGCTCCCAGGAATCGCCTGCCTCAGCGGTCCACACCAAGGGACCGGGGATAAAGATGCGCTGGCCCACGGCCAGACGGTTGGGGTCCTTGATGCCGTTGTAGTCGGCTAGCTTCTTGATATCGGCGGCGGTCGAGGAGCCGAAGTAGTAGCGTGCAATCTTGGCCAGGGTGTCCCCGGCGCGTACAGTCCAGTGTGGGGCGTTGAGGTTATTACCAATGGCGGTCTGCTGGGCTGGGGCAGGTGCAGCATTCTGCGCAGCGGGAGCCACATGGGTGGCGCCACCGTACAGCAGGTCATTGATGGACTGGCGCAGGGCATTCATATCGATGTAGGCCGGGTCAATCTTGCCCTGGTCAGAATACTCTTTATGCCCAATCTGGATGAAGTCCTTGCCCTTGCCGTTGATGAGGATGTTCAGGGTCGGCACGTGCCCACCGAATCGTGTAGTAGCGAGCCCCCAAGAAAAGCAGGATAGTGACAGAGCGTCACAGGCTCACCCAGCGAATACCGGGATCTGGGTCAAAGATTGTCCAGGCTGGCTGTATAGTGGAGGCCACTACGACAAAGGCGATAGCGGCGCGCTCAAACTGCCACAGCTCTCTGGGGGTGGAGGCCACCCCCACCAGGCCCCTGCGACCAGCGATCCATTGACGAGCAGACGCGTCCAAGTCTGAACCTGTTCATCATGCGGGTGAGGTGGAACCATTAGCCGCTACTCCCCGTAACCCTCCTAGCGACCCTTATTTTGCTAGTCATCAGTGGAATATGCGAGCTATCGATGCACCCGGTGCTTGGCGGTACGCTACCGGTGAGGGCATCATCATCGGTATCGCTGATACCGGGCAGACCTGGCACCCTGAACTAGCTGCAAAAACTTTACCCGGCTATGACTTTGTCTCGGCTGACCAGAGCCGGGACGGCAACGGCTGGGACCCTAACCCCAACGATGAAGGCGACTGGGGCCCCTAGGTTCCCCGTTCCATGTGGCACGGAACCCACGTAGCTGGTATCGCTGCCGCTGCAACCGATAACGGGGCAGGAGTAGCTGGTGTAGCCCCTAATGCTCGAATTCAGCATTCCCGCATTATGGGTGTCAACGGCCGCGCCTACACTTCTGACCAGGCTGCGGGCATTGCCTGGAGTGCCGGTGTGCCTGTACCCGGAGTACCTGCTAACCCCACACCGGCTCACGTCGTTAACTACTCTGAGGGCTTCTATTCAGCAACCTGCCCCAGGGTTCTACAGGACGCTATCAACGCGGCTCATGCACGGAACGTCCCGGTGGTTGCGGCCGCAGGTAACTTCGGGGCAAATGCGGTCGGTACCTCACCGGCTAACTGCCTGGGAGCCATCGTGGTCGGCGCAACCGCTAACGGTAATGTGATGACAGGTTACTCCAACTGGGGGCCTATGCTTGATGTGCTGGCCCCTGGCGGTGCGATTGGATCAGATGTTTGGTCAACTGTGAATACAGGTGCCTACACCCAGGTGGGGCCCGGGTACGGGCCGCTCAATGGCACCTCAATGGCTGCCCCTCACGTGAGTGGCATTATCGCCATGATGAAGGAACGCAACCCGAACCTGACCGTAGAGCAGATTCGCACCATTCTTAAGGACACCGGATCAAACGTCAATGGGTACCGTTTTGTTAACGCTCCTCGTGCAGTTTCAGCTGTTGCAGACACTCGCGGTTTCCCGCTGATTGGTGCTATCGGAGCCTACTACTACGCCCACGGGGCAGCCGCTACTTTTGGAACGCCGACGAGTGCTGAATTTCCCCTGCGCGATGGGGGAGCGGGGCAGAACTTCTCACGTAATTTCACGATCTACTGGACTGCCCGCACTGGAGCCTACCCTGTGAATTTCTCGGGAGGTATCGGGGCTAGATACCGAGCCGGTGGCTACGAGAACGGGTATGGGTACCCGCTCTTTGCGGAGACTGCTATCACCGGTGGTGCGATGCAAAAGTTTGCCCTTGCTGACGGGCGTTGATTTGCCTTCTACTGGACCCCTCGACACCATCGAACCCACGTGGTGTGGGGGGGCCGGTGCTATTGGCGGCCGATTTACAGGAGCAGGTGGAACTGCACGCTATGGCTTCCCCACTACCGATGAGGTTTCTCATCCCGATGGGTCAGTGACGGTGAGCTTCACGAAGGGCCCGGTTGTGCGGTGGACCGCCGAAGGTGGGGTGCAGCGTATCCGCTAGGCCGCAAAATCATCGCCGATAGGCAGTAGCACGCTGGGCCCTTCAAGCCCTAGCAGGAGCAGGGGGTTTGTGTAATCGAGCCCCCTGCGTGCTGTTTCAGAACCCGGGGCTGGTTCCCTCACGCCCCAGTGCAGGCAAAAGCTCGGAGCACAGTGCTGGATATTAGAGTCGAGCTGGGCGATGGCGTCCCCGGCCTGCACCCGGCTCCCTACCGGTAGTGGATTAGAAACCGGTTCAAAGGACGACCGCCGGCCGTCCGGGTGCTCAAGGGTGAGTACCTGCCGGTCAACTACGGTTCCAGCAAAAACTACTTCCCCCTCATAAGGAGCAAGGACGCTCCCGCCCGCTTCCAGCGCAAGGTCAACGCCGCGGTGCCCGGCAGCCCAGCGGGCAGCCGGTTTCTCAAAGCCCCGAACCACGGTAAGCTGCCCCTCCACCGGGGCCTGCCAGGGCGGCGTCCGCCCCGCAAAAGCTAGCGGGGTTACTGCCCCTACTAAAAGCAGGGCACAGCAACAAACCCCCAGAAACCTCACAAGCCTTCTAGAGAGCGATAGCAGAAAAGACACGACAAAACCCTTTCGGTCAGTGCCCGCCCCTTACCCCAGGTGGCGCCAACCGTAGGTTGTCTCCATCTTTACCACTGGAAACCTGCCATCACAAGAGCCAAAACCCCGGTGATTAAAGCCCAATAATGCGGTATAGTTGTTGATTGCAGTTTGCCCCTGCACCCTGCCCAAAAACAGGCAGTGCAAGGGCAAGGGGAATCCCTTTACATAGAGACCCCTCCTTGGCGAGCCGTTCACGCGAGCTTCACCCGGGATCTGACGTCGCGTAACGCGAAGCAACTAGCCTCTAGTTGATAAGGAACTTTCGGTCCGGCACACGCCGGTGAAGGTCTGAGACAGCTTTCGTCACTCCAACGAAAAAGTCTGAGCGTTACCAGGGGAGCGGGTCTTGTGCCCACACGCTCCACATGTAAACCGATAACTACTATGCGCGGAGCGGAGCTAGCCTGGAATCAGGGGCCCGCCCGGCACCCCTAATACATAAGGAGACGACATGCCCGTCGTAACTATGCGCCAGCTTCTCGATTCAGGTGTCCACTTCGGTCACCAGACCCGCCGCTGGAACCCCAAGATGAAGCGCTTCATCCTCACCGAGCGCAACGGCATCTACATCATCGACCTGCAGCAGTCACTGGCCTTCATCGACCAGGCTTACGAAGCTGTTAAGGCAACCGTTGCTCACGGCGGCACCGTTCTGTTCGTTGGTACCAAGAAGCAGGCTCAGGAAGCCATCGCTGAACAGGCTACCCGCGTGAACATGCCCTACGTCAACCACCGCTGGCTCGGTGGTATGCTCACCAACTTCGCAACCGTTTCAAAGCGCATCGAGCGCATGAAGGAACTCGAGCAGATCGACTTCGACGACGTCGCAGGCTCACAGTTCACCAAGAAGGAACTGCTGCTTCTGCGTCGCGAGCACGAGAAGCTCGAGAAGACCCTCGGTGGTATCCGTAACCTCACCAAGGCTCCCTCACTGATCTGGGTTGTTGACACCAAGAAGGAACACCTGGCTGTTGACGAAGCTCAGAAGCTCGGCATCCCCGTAGTTGCTATCCTCGACACCAACTGCGACCCCGACGAAGTTTCCTTCCCCATCCCCGGCAACGACGACGCAATCCGTTCCGTCAACCTGCTCACCCGCGTCATCGCGGACGCAGTTGCTGAAGGTCTGCTGGAACGCGAAAACAAGAAGGCCGGCAAGTCAGCTAACGCTTCTGAAGAGCCCATGGCTGAATGGGAGCGCGAACTGCTCGAGCAGCACGAAGCTGCTAAGGCAGAAGCACCCGCTGAAGAAGCTAAGTAAAGCCCCATACAGAGAAACGGCACCCGCCCACATTCGGTGGGTGCCGTTCTCACCTCTTCTGCCGAAGTTACCGGCAGGAACCCAATAGATTTCCCTAATCTGTTCAAAATATAAGGAGTTCACCATGGCGAACTACACCGCAGCCGACATCAAGGCTCTGCGCGAAAAGACCGGCGCAGGCATGCTCGACGTCAAGAAGGCCCTCGACGAGGCCAACGGCGACCAGCAGAAGGCAATGGAAATCATCCGCGTTAAGGGCCTCAAGGGCGTTACCAAGCGCGAAGGTCGTGCAACCGCAGAAGGCCTCGTTGCTGCCCGCGTAGAAAACGGCGTTGGCTTCATGATTGAAGTTAACTCAGAAACCGACTTCGTTGCTAAGTCCGAGCCCTTCATCAAGTTCGGTAACGACGTCCTCGAAGCAGCAATTGCCGCTAACGCTTCCACCCTGGAAGAACTCAAGGCAGCTTCTTACGAAGGTAAGACCGTCGACGAGCTCACCACCGAAGCAGGCGCCCTGCTCGGTGAAAAGATCGTTGTTCGCCGCGTAGCTCGCATTGAGGGCGAGAACGTTGCAGTTTACCTGCACAAGACCTCCAAGGACCTGCCCGCACAGGTTGGCGTTCTGCTCGCAGTAGCTGGCGAGAACACCGAGGAAGTTGCTCACGACGTAGCCGTTCACATCGCTGCAATGAGCCCCAAGTACCTCAACTCAGACTCCATCTCAGCTGAGGACATCGAGGCCGAGAAGCGCGTTGCTGAAGAAACCGCACGCGGCGAAGGCAAGCCCGAGCAGATCATCCCCAAGATCGTTGAAGGTAAGCTCAAGGCTTTCTACAAGGAGAACACCCTGCTCGACCAGGACTTCGCTAAGGACTCCTCAAAGTCTGTAGCTGCAGTTCTCGAGGAGAACGGTGCAACCGCAACCGCTTTCGAGCGTTTCCGCGTCGGTGCCTAATACTCGTCAGGTGTGATTGAGCACCGAAAAAGCTCATAGCTCAGGGGAGCCCCGTACAGGGGCTCCCCTTTGCCGTATGCTAGAAACAAAGCGCGCAACGGATGCCGCAAAAAATTTTTGACCTTTTTCAGGAGGGCCACCATGGCAGAGTCAACCCGAACCATCCACCGCGACGACACCGGCCGTCGCCGCGTCCTACTCAAGCTCTCCGGCGAGGTCTTCGGTGGCGGTGAAGTCGGCATCTCTACCGAGGTCGTCCGCGGCATCGCAGAACAGATTGCCTCAACCATTGGCCAGGTCGAAGTTGCAGTCGTCGTTGGTGGCGGCAACTTCTTCCGCGGCGCAGAGCTCTCAGAAGCCGGTATGGACCGCTCCCGCGCCGACAACATCGGCATGCTGGGGACCGTCATGAACTCTCTTGCCCTGCAGGACTTCCTCGAGCAGGCCGGCATCGACACCCGCGTCCAGTCAGCCATCTCCATGCAGCAGGTCGCAGAAAACTACATCCCCCGCCGCGCTATCCGCCACATGCAAAAAGACCGCGTCGTCATCTTCGGCGCCGGTGCAGGCCTGCCCTACTTCTCCACCGATACCGTCTCAGCCCAGCGTGCCCTCGAAATCCACGCTGACGAGGTCCTCGTTGCCAAGAACGGCGTGGACGGCATCTACACCGCCGACCCCAACAAGAACCCCAATGCTGAGCGCCTCTACAAGCTCACCTACGACGAGGCCCTGAAGCGCAATATCCGCGTCATGGACCAGACCGCCTTCTCTCTCTGCAAGGACAACAACGTCACCATGCGCGTCTTCGGTATGCAGGGAGAGGGAAATGTGGCTCGCGCCATTCTCGGTGAGGAGATTGGCACCTTGGTTACTGCCTAAAGGCTCCAAGACCACTAGACTAGATAGAGACTACCTATACAGCGCCCACTGACGGGCACAACCCTAAAGGACTAACAACAGATGGTTGAAGAAACCCTGCTCGAAGCCGGCGAAAAGATGGACAAGTCCGTCGAGGCCCTCAAGAACGAATTTGCCTCAATCCGCACCGGACGCGCCAACCCCGCTCTCTTCGCAAACCTCACCGCAGACTACTACGGTGCACCCACCCCCCTGCAGCAGCTGGCGTCCTTCCAGACCCCCGAAGCTCGCACCGTCCTGATCACCCCCTACGACAAGAGCGCCCTGGGTGCCATCGAAAAGGCGATCCGCGACTCCGACCTCGGTGCTAACCCCGCCAACGACGGCAACGTCGTGCGTGTTGTCATGCCCGAGATGACTGAAGAGCGCCGCAAGGAATACATCAAGATGGCCGGCCACAAGGCAGAAGAAGGCCGCGTTGCTGTGCGCAACACCCGCCGCCACGCCAAGACCGCTCTCGACAAGCTGGTCAAGGACGGCGAAATCGGTGAGGACGAGGGCGCACGCGGCGAAAAGGAACTCGACGCCCTGACCAAGAAGCACATCGACACCGTTGATGCGCTGCTGAAGTCTAAGGAAGCTGAACTGCTCGAGGTCTAAATCCGAATGACTGTTCAACCTCAAGAACAGCCGCCCCAGGCCTCTAAAGCCGGCAGGAACCTACCCGCCGCCATCACCGTCGGCCTCGTGCTGGGCGCGTTGCTGGCGGTGGGTTTGTTTTTTGTCCCTCTTATCCTTGTGCTCCTGGCGGCTGCTGCCGTGTCGGTAGGTACCTGGGAGGTCTGCCACGGGCTCAACCAGAAACGCGGCATGGGAATTCCCGTTGTCCCCGCCGTTGCAACAGCCTTTGTCATGCCCTTTGCTGCCTACTACGGGGGCGGGCCCTGGCTGATTTTTACCGTGGTCGCCTCAATCCTGGCGCTGATTGGCTGGCGTATTGTGGGGGACCGCGACGGCATGATTATGTCGATTATGGGGTCCATCTTCGTGATGTCCTGGGTGCCCTTCATGATTTCCCTGGCCCTGCTGCTCTACCGCGAAGATTCTGGCCCGGGCAAGGTACTCATGATCTTGCTCATGGCCATCGGTAATGACACCTGGGGCTACATTGCTGGCGTTAGATGGGGCAAGACCCCTATGGCTCCCAAGATTTCTCCCAAGAAAACCTGGGAGGGCTTTGCCGGGTCGATGGTGGGCTCGATTATCGTGGGCATCATCTGCTCCCTCGTCATCGGGGATCCTTGGTGGTATGGCCTGGTCGTAGCTATCTTCCTGGTGGTAGCCTCAACGGCAGGTGACCTGGGGGAGTCTATGGTCAAGCGCGAAATCGGCATTAAAGACATGTCGAATATCCTGCCCGGCCACGGTGGCGTGATGGACCGACTGGATTCCATCGTCTTTGCTATTGCTATCGGCTACGTGATTTTCTCGGTACTCTCAGCTCTCTTCTAAGAGGCAGAGGGCTGCCAGGTATTTGGAGGCTCAATGAAACATCAGGCTGAATCTTCCGGTGAATTCCGCCGGGTTAGTTCCCACGAGAAGGGGTACTCGGTAGCTGCTGTAGATTCCTTCTTCACCCGCCTAGCCGACGACTACGAATTGATGCTTTCCGGCGCAGAGCTGGGCCAGGACATACATACCTCCCGGACGGTGCGTGAAGCTACATTTGAGGGGGAGAACGGTGGCTATGCCCCGCAGGACGTCGATGCTGCCCTCGATAAGGTTGAAGACCGTTTCTGTGAGCTAGAGAAGCAACTGTATCTGCAGCGGTACGGGCAGCACACCTGGGATCAGGCGGTGCAAGAGCTGCGGGAGCTCCTGCTCGGGCGCCTAGAGCGTCCTGCCGGCGAGCGCTTTCGCAGACCCGCTAAGAAGTTGACCAAGGGGTATTTCACAGCAGAAGTCGATGCCCTCTGTGACCGGCTTCTAGCTCATGTGGAGGGGGCGGACGTCCTTACCCCCGCTGATATCAGGGCGGCAGCTTTTAGCCCGGCAACGGGGGATATCTGCTACGAGGAAACCCAGGTCGATGCCTTCTTGGATCGAGCCATTGAGTACCTCAACGACACTGCCCAGTAGGTTAATGAGAGCTGTCGAGTGCGGACCACCTGAAATATTTCAGGTGG
Organism: Candidatus Rothia avicola; assembly: GCA_019115985.1. Classification (GTDB taxonomy): domain Bacteria; phylum Actinomycetota; class Actinomycetes; order Actinomycetales; family Micrococcaceae; genus Rothia; species Rothia avicola. The sequence continues at coordinate 48,356 of DXCN01000012.1, forward strand.
TCCGCACTTTTTAGTCTAGATACTTGTATGTAACGTAGATAACAGGATAATCTGTGTTCAGTTACACAAAGGAGGTAGTGATGTCACACACATCACCTGAGTCTCACCAGCCCGTTGTTGACGCTGAACACGTTGATTTCCGGGCCGCCCAGAATAGCGGTGAGTTTAAAGAGCTTCGCACAACTCACAGGTCCTTCGTTTTTCCCATGACCGTGGCCTTCCTTGTCTGGTATCTGCTCTATGTGGTTCTGGCGGTGTACGCCCCCGGGTTCATGTCGACCAAGGTGCTGGGCAATGTCAATATCGGCATTATTTTCGGTCTTTTGCAGTTTGTCACCACGTTCACCATTACCGGATGCTATGTGGCTTTTGCAAACAAGAAGCTTGACCCGCGCGCGAGCAGCCTTCGCGCTGACATTGAATCAGGGCACTACGCCCACAAGACTCACTAAGGGGTGAATTTCATGACGTCAACAGGAACTCTGCTGGCTGCTGAAGCTAGCGCTCAGACCGTGGGCACCCCCTGGGTAAACATGGCCGTATTCGGTGCCTTCGTGCTGGCTACCATGGTGGTGGTGCTTCGCGCCTCTAAGAACAACAAGACCGCGGCAGACTACTACGCCGGTGGCCGCTCCTTTAGCGGTACCCAGAACGGTCTGGCTATCGCGGGTGACTACCTCTCGGCGGCCTCCTTCCTCGGTATTGTGGGCGCTATTGCCCTGCAGGGGTATGACGGCTTCCTCTACTCCATCGGCTTCCTGGTTGCTTGGCTGGTGGCCCTGCTGCTGGTGGCTGAGCCCCTACGTAACACCGGTAAGTTCACCATGGCGGATGTGCTCTCCTTCCGTCTGCGCCAGCGTCCCGTCCGAATTGCTGCCTGTATCTCAACCCTGGCGGTTACCCTCTTCTACTTGCTGGCGCAGATGGCTGGTGCGGGTGCCCTGGTCTCCCTGCTGATGGGTATTAGCTCCAAGGCCGGTCAGTCGCTGGTCATCATTATCGTGGGTGTGCTCATGATTGGGTACGTGCTCATCGGCGGTATGAAGGGTACCACCTGGGTGCAGATTATTAAGGCTGTTCTGCTGGTTTCTGGCGTCGCTACTATGACCATTTGGATTCTGGCAATCTACGGCTTCAACTTCTCCGCGCTGCTCGGTTCGGCGGTTGACACCTCCGGTAACCCGGCCATGCTGGAGCCCGGCCTCAAGTACGGTCTGAACGACCTGACCAAGCTGGACTTCATCTCCCTCTCCCTGGCCCTGGTCTTCGGTGCAGCTGGCCTGCCCCACGTGCTCATGCGTTTCTACACCGTTCCTACCGCTAAGGAGGCCCGTAAGTCGGTGGTCTGGGCTATCGTGCTAATCGGCCTCTTCTACCTCTTCACCCTGGTGCTGGGCTTCGGCGCTGCTGCCCTGGTGGGTGCGGACGCCATCAAGGCGGCTCCCGGTGGCGTTAACTCGGCAGCCCCCCTGCTGGCCTTTGAACTGGGCGGCTCCCTGCTGATGGGGGTTATCTCTGCGGTTGCTTTCGCAACCATCCTGGCTGTGGTTGCGGGTCTGGCGATTACCGCGTCCGCCTCCTTCGCCCACGATATCTACACCAACGTTATCTGCAAGGGTAAGGCTGACCCTGCCAAGGAAATCCGCGTAGCAAAAACCACCGTGGTGGTTATCGGCCTGCTGTCTATCGCAGGCGGTATCGGCGCCCAGGGGCAGAACGTAGCCTTCCTGGTGGCCCTGGCCTTCGCGGTAGCTGCCTCGGCTAACCTGCCGACCATCGTCTACTCCCTCTTCTGGAAGGGCTTCAAGACCCGAGGTGCCCTCTGGTCTATGTACGGTGGTTTGGGCATTTCCATCATCCTCATCATCTTCTCCCCGGTTATGTCCGGTACTGAGACCTCTATGATTCCCGGTGCTGACTTCGCCTGGTTCCCCCTGGCTAACCCCGGTATTGTAGCGATTCCCGCCGCCTTCCTGCTGGGCTTCTTGGGCTCTCTGGGTGGCGATAAGGAAGATGAAATCAAGCAGGCTGAGATGGAAGTTCGCTCCCTCACCGGCGTCGGCGCCGAAGGGGCTATCGACCACTAAGAAATAGTAGGTTCGAACTTTTACCCCCACCGCTAGCAACCTGTCAAAGGCGAGCTGGTGGTGGGGGTGAATTGTGCATCTAGAGTCTAGCTAGGGTGAGTGTACAAATAGTAAGTTAACTCACTTGTAGTTTACTTAGTTTCATCTTGGAATCTGATATAAACTAGAAGCACGCTGAATAAATCGAGGCTTGGCCTCGATACCTACGAAAGAAGGAAAACATGTCAATTCTTGGTTGGATCATTCTTGGTCTTCTTGCCGGCGCCCTCGCAAAGCTGATTATGCCCGGTAAGCAGGGTGGCGGCATCCTGGTCACCATGGTGCTCGGTATCGTAGGCGCCCTGCTCGGTGGCTTTATCGGCAACTTCATCCCCGGTCTGTCGGACGGCATTCAGAGCTTCAGCATCGGCACCCTCTTCACCGCCGTTGTAGGCTCACTGCTGGTCCTCTGGATCTACGGTGCCGTTACCAAGAACAAGGCCTAAGCCCAAGTAGCTTAACCCTAAGCACCCAAGCCCCGGCGGGGCGTCCTCGCATCAAAGCAGACGCCCACCGGGGCTTTGCGCTACCCGCGTGGGCAAAAGAACACCGCCCCCTCAACCAGGCGGGCGGACGCCGGCGGTAGGGTAGTGGGGCACCACAAGAACACCGGCAGGTAGGGATCTTCATGAAAAGCATCGCCAGAATCGTTAGAGCCACCAAGGAGCTATGGCCCTACTTTGTAGGAATCATCATCTGTGCGGTGCTTACCAGCGCAACTTCCCTGCTGGCCCCCTTCATTATTTCGGGGGCAACGGATGCCGTCGTGGGGCACCTGAACGGTTCAGCCCCCACCACGGGCACAGCCATCGCCTGGTTCGCGGTCGCCTACCTGGCAGCCCAGCTGGTGAGCGTCCTGACCACCAACATCGGCGGCTACATCGGGGACGTGATGAGCCAGCGCATGCGCACCATCCTGTCGGTGCGCTACTACGAGAAACTGCTCTCCCTGCCCCTGTCCTACTTCGACACCGAGCTAACCGGCACTATCATTGCCCGGCTCAACCGCTCCATCACCGAAGTCACCAACTTCGTCAAAACCATGAGCAACACCTTCATCTCCCTGGTGCTCACTACGGTCTCGGTGATTGTGATTAGCTCCATCTACTACTGGCCGCTAGGGCTGCTGCTCATCATCATCTTCCCGGTCTACTTCTGGCTCACCAGCAAAACCAGCGAAAAATGGCAGGTCTGGGAAGGCGAGAAGAACGAGAATATCGACATCGCATCCGGCCGGTTTGCCGAGGTCATCGGGCAGATTCGCGTGGTCAAGTCTTTCGGCCGCGAGCGCCGGGAACTCACTGATTTCGGTGGCCGTTTCGAAAAGACCATCGGGCTTACCCGCGCCCAGTCTAAGTTCTGGCACTCCATGGACGTTGCCCGCCTCTCCTTCCTCAACCTCATTTTCTTCGCCCTCTACCTGCTGATTTTCCTGCGAACCCTGGCCGGGGACTTCACCATCGGTGACATGGTGCTGCTCATTCAGCTTCTGGCCATGGCGGTAGCTCCCATCAATTCGCTCTCCTGGATTGTGGATACCGCCCAGCGCGCTATCGCCGGCTCTAAGGACTACTTCGAGGTCATGGAACGGCAGTCGGATGCCCGCGCCCTGGCCATTACCGCCGGGGCTGCCGGGGTGCGTCCGGATTCCGCTACTGATGCCGCTGCCGCCAGCATCACCGCTGAACCCGGGGCCGAACTCGTCCGCTTTGAGGGAGTGACCTTCGGCTATGAGGGCGAATCAGATGTGCTGCACGGGATTAATCTGGCGGTGAAGCGCGGTGAGCGTATTGCCTTTGTGGGGGAGTCCGGCGGGGGCAAGTCGACCCTCATGGCCCTGCTCGAAGGTCTCTATGACCCGCGTGAAGGCCGGGTGCTGGTAGACGGCATGGATATTGCCGGCAGCGACCTGGCGCAGGTGCGCTCGCTGATTGGCATGGTCTTCCAGGAGGCCTCGCTCTTCTCTGGCACCATCGCCGAGAATATTGCCTACGGCCGCCCCGACGCTACTCGGGAGCAGATTATTGAGGCCGCCACTAAGGCGAACGCCCACGACTTTATCTCGAAGTTTGCGGACGGCTACGAGTCGCTGATCGGCGAGCGCGGCCTGAAGCTATCGGGCGGCCAGAAGCAGCGTATCGCTATTGCCCGGGCCATGCTCAAGGACGCCCCGATCCTGATTCTGGATGAGGCAACCAGCGCCCTGGACACCAAGGCTGAGCGAGCCGTGCAGAAAGGCCTGGAAGAGCTGATGGAGGGCCGAACCTCCCTCATCATTGCCCACCGCCTTTCGACCATCGCAACGGTAGACCGTATCGTTACCCTCAAGGAGGGGCGGATTGACGAGGTGGGTAGCCCGGCTGAGCTGGCTGCCTCCGGCGGTATCTACGCCGAGCTGCTGGGCCTGCAGAATAATGGAGGTAAGGCAAGCAAGAAGAAGCTACAGAGCTTCGACATCGTCGGCTAAAGGGGGTAGGTACCATCTAGGTCAGAAATGACCATCAACTAGGTGGGTTTTTCTGACCTAGATGGTAGCTACCGGGGTGTAAAACTTAAGGTATGAAGAAAACTACCCTCACCACCTTAGCCGGTGGGCTGGCCCTAGCCACCGCCGGGCACTTCGCCTTCTGGGGCTACCGCTACCTGATAACTGCCCCCTCTCGTCGCTCCTGGACCATCTTGCTAGGACCTGCCCGCTACCTCACCAGAAAATAGAATCATGCGATTTGGCTCAACTCAGCGCTTTGGCGCTTCCCGCTATCAACTGACCGACCATCTAGCAGACTTCCTACAGGGCGGGCGGACGGTCACCCTACTCGGCTCCACCGGGTCCATTGGCACCCAGGGCGTGCAGGTCATCGACCACCTCAACTCCCTGGCAGGAACCTCCACCGGTAGCGACGACGCTCCCGTGCGCGTCACCGCCCTCTCAGCAGGCTCCCGCTCCCTGCCCCTGCTGGCAGAGCAGGCCGCCCGCCTGCGTCCGCACCTGGTTGCCACCAGCGGCACCGAAGCGGACGCCACCGCCCTGCGCTCGCTGCTGGCCGAGCTGGCACCGGGCTATAGCCCCCAGATTGAGTGGGGCAAGGACGCCGCCACCGCCGCAGCGCGTGCCGGGGCGGACGTGGTGCTCAACGGCATTACCGGCTCTATCGGTCTGGAACCCACCCTGGCTGCCCTGCAGGCAGGCTCCCAGGTGGCCCTGGCGAACAAGGAATCGCTGATTGCCGGTGGTGAGCTGGTCAAGGCTGCCGTGGACGCTTCGCCTCTGGATCAGCCCATGATTCCGGTGGATTCTGAGCATTCTGCCCTGGCCCAGGCACTGGCATCGGGCACCGACCGGGAGATTGACCGGCTGGTGCTGACCGCCTCGGGCGGGCCCTTTAGGGGTATGACCTACGAGCAGCTGCGGGAGGTCACCCCGGCGCAGGCTCTGGCCCACCCCACCTGGGACATGGGCCTGGTGGTGACCACCAACTCGGCCTCTATGGTCAACAAGGCCCTGGAGGTGCTGGAGGCCCACCACCTCTTCGGCATTGATCTAGACCGCATCGACGTGACGGTTCACCGCCAGTCGGTGGTGCATTCTATGGTGCAGTTTGTGGACGGCTCGACCCTAGCCCAGGCGTCCCCGCCCACCATGCTGCTGCCCATTGCCTTGGGGCTGACCTGGCCCCATCGTATTCCCGGTATCGCGCAGCCCTGCGACTGGTCGCAGGCTACTGAGTGGACTTTTGATCCCCTGGACAACAAGGCATTCCCCGCGGTGGAGATGATTAAGCGGGCGGGCCAGCGGGGTGGTACCTTCCCGGCTGTGTTTAATGCGGCTAATGAGGAGGCTGTGGCAGCCTTCCATGCTGGGGCGATTCGGTTTACGGATATGGGGGAGACGACCGCGCAGGTGTTGCAGGAACATGCGTCGTCGTCTGCTGTGGCTGAGTCTGGTACTTTGACGTTTGAGGCTGTCTTGGAGGCCGAACGCTGGGCCCGGACCCGCGCGAATGAGATTTTGGGGCGGGGCTAACCCCTGGTAAACGGTTGACCCCCTTGGTTCTCTCTTCACCCTGAGAGAATCTCTAGGGTGAAGAGAGAACCAAGGGGGTCATAGGTATGGCGCCTAGTAGACGGTCAGGCCCCGGGCCCGGAAAATGTCGCGGGCAGCTTCGGCGGCCCCTTTGCTGGGCGGGTGGACGTCCTTGAGCTTGTAGTCGTAGCCCAGGGACTCCCACTTGTCGGTACCCATCTGGTGGAAGGGCAGTACTTCAACGCGTTCGACGACGTTGCGCCAGCGGCAGACGATGTCGGCGACCTTTTCGATGTTGTCAGGATCGTCGGTGTAGCCGGGGACCAGCACAAAGCGGATCCAGATTTTCTTACCCAGGGCTGAGAGTCTGTCGCCAAAGTCGATGGTGGGTTGCAGGGCACGGCCGGTGAGTTCTCGGTAGACCTTTTCAGAGCCCGACTTCACATCGAGCAGCACCAGGTCAACGTTATCGAGGAACTCGTCTGAGGCGTGGGCCCCGAGGAAGCCCGATGTATCGATACAGGTGTGGATACCGAGGGATTTGGCGCTCATGAGGATGTTCTCGGCGAAGGGGCGTTGCATGAGAACTTCTCCGCCTGAGATGGTGATGCCGCCGCCGGTGGCTTTGAAGACCTTGCGCATGCGCTTGATTTTTTTGATGAGGTCGGCTGCCAAGACGGGTTTGCCGTCCTTCATGTTGAAGGTGTCGGGGTTATGGCAGTAGAGGCAGCGCAGGGGGCAACCGTTCATGAAGATGGTCATGCGGGTGCCGGGCCCGTCGACGGCGGTGACCAGTTCCCAGGAGTGCACTGAGCCGAGCTGCCCTTCGCGCATGAGTTTGAGCTGGGCGCTGCGTTCGAGTTCGGTGAGTTCGCCCAGGCCCCAGGTGCCTGCCCCGGAATGCCGGTCCGCCGGCGGAGCAAATGCTAGCTCGCCGGCGGTATCGGTTATCTCGTGAGAGATATCAAGTGACATGAAGAATCACTAGGCTCCGTGGTGGAAGGTGCGGGAGAGGACGTCCAGCTGCTGTTCGCGGGTGAGGCGCACGAAGTTGACGGCGTAGCCCGAGACACGGACGGTCAGGTTGGGGTACTTGTCGGGGTTCTCCATGGCGTCCTCAAGGGTTTCGCGGTTAAGGACGTTGATGTTGGCGTGGTAGAGGCCCTTGGGGGCGGTCTTGTTGGCGCGGTTTGCCTTCATGGAAGCGAGGCGCTCTTCGTAGGTCTTGACGGCCATGATGTTCTCCTTAGTAGTTAGATGAGGTCGTAGGCCCGGTAGAGGGGTGCCAGCCAGCTGGCTCGGGGCTGGCGTTTAGGGTGCTGGCTGGCGCCCCTCTACCTGGGTTACTGCGGGTTTATTGAGTTTTAGTCCTCTTCAGGAATGAATCCTGCGTCCAGGATTCCGACCAGGTTGGTGACCTGTTCCTCCTTGGTGCGGCCGAGGGCGGTGGGGGTGATGGTGTTGGTCAGGGAGATGCCGTCGAGGGCGTCTTCGTAGTCCAGCTTGCCGACCGAGAGCATGGAGGCGACCATGCCGTGGGTGTCCATACCGTTTTCGGGGTTGGCGCCGGGGGAGAAGGGGGTGCCTGCGCGGTGGCCGGAGGGGAAGTTACCGGTTGCCTTGCCGTAGACCACGTTGGAGGTGATGGTTAGCACCGACTGGGTGGGGATGGCGTCGCGGTAGAGGGGGATGGCCTTGATTTTCTCCATGATGGTGTGGACGATGGTGGCGGCGATGTCGTCGGCGCGGTCGTCGTCGTTGCCGTAGGCGGGGAAGTCGCCTTCAGTGATGTAGTCGACGATGAGGCCGGTGTCGTCGCGGACGGGGGTGACGGTGGCGTACTTGATGGCGGAGAGGGAGTCGGCGACGATGGAGAGGCCGGCGATGCCGCAGCCCATGGCTCGGATGATGTCCGAGTCGTGCAGGGCCATTTCGATAGATTCGTAGGCGTACTTATCGTGGCTGTAGTGGATGATGTTGAGGGCTTCCACGTAGGTGGCGATGACCCAGTCGAGCATTTCTTCGTACTTGAGCCAGACTTCGTCGAAGTCGAGGGGGCCGTCGCCCTTGATGGGTTCGTAGCCTTCGACGATGAGTTTGCCGGTCATTTCGTCGCGTCCGCCGTTGATGGCGTAGAGCAGGGCTTTGGCGGCATTGACGCGGGCGCCGAAGAACTGCATCTGCTTGCCGATTTTCATGGGGGAGACGCAGCAGGCGATGGCGACGTCGTCGCCCCACTGTTCACGAATCTGGGGGTCTGATTCGTATTGGATGGAGGAGGTTTCGATGGAGATGGCGGAGCAGAATTCCTTGTAGCCGGTGGGTAGGTTTTCGTCCCAGAAGATGGTGATGTTGGGTTCGGGGGCGGGGCCTAGGTTGCGGAGGGTCTGTAGCAGGCGGAAGGAGGTTTTGGTGACGAGGGTGCGGCCGTCGTCGGCGAAGCCGCCGTCTGACCAGGTGGCCCAGTAGGGGTCGCCTGAGAAGATCTGGTCGTAGTCGATGGTGCGGAGGAAGCGGACGATGCGGAGTTTGATGACGAGGGCGTCAATCATTTCCTGGGCGTCGGTTTCGGTGATGAGGCCGGCGGCGAGGTCACGTTCGAAGTAGACGTCGAGGAAGCCTGAGAGGCGGCCGATGGACATGGCAGCGCCGTCCTGGGATTTGACGGAGGCTAGGTAAGCAAAGTAGGTCCACTGCACGGCTTCTTGGGCGGTGCGGGCGGGGCCGGAGATGTCGAAGCCGTAGAGGGCCGCCATCTTCTTGAGCCGCTTCAAAGCCTTAATCTGCTCGGAGTGCTCTTCGCGGTAGCGGGCCCAGTGCTCGGAGAAGCCTTGATCGGCAACGGCGTGCTTGGCGCGTTCTTTGTCGGCGATGAGGTTGTCGACGCCGTAGAGGGCTACTCGGCGGTAGTCGCCGATGATGCGGCCGCGGCCGTAGGCGTCGGGTAGGCCGGTGATGATGTGGGAGGAGCGGGCGGCGCGGATGCGGGGGGTGTAGATGTCGAAGACGGCCTCGTTGTGGGTCTTGCGGTACTCGGTGAAGATTTTCTTGATGTTTTCGTCGGGTTCTTTACCGGCTTCGCGAATGGCAGTTTCGACCATGCGCCAGCCGCCGTTGGGCATCATGGCGCGCTTGAGGGGCACGTCGGTTTGGAGGCCGACGATGACGTTGTCGTCATCTGAGATGTAGCCTGCGGGGAAGGCGTCGATTTCGGCGGGGGTGTGGGTGTCTACGTCGTAGACACGGTTTTTGCGTTCGACGGAGAGGTAGTTCTTTTCGAGGGTATCCCAGACACGCAGGGTCTTGTCGGTGGGCCCGGCGAGGAAGGCAGCGTCGCCTTCGTAGGGGGTGTAGTTTGCAAGGACGAAGCCGCGCACGTCGATGCTGTCTTGCCAGGGGCCGGGGGCGAAGCCTTCCCAGGCGGTGGCGGATTGTTCGTTGACAAAGACTCCCGTAGTGGGGGCTTCAACCTGTGCAGTCATGATGAGTGCTCCTCGTGAAGTGATGGGGTAGCGCCTTTGCTGAGGCGGCGCGTTTTCTTCTTTTATTCTGCCTAGTTTGCCCGGTAAAACAAAATAGGTATAGAAAATGCTTAAAAATGCGTGGTTATGCTACTGGTCGATATTTTCGCAGGTCAAAGCAGATATATAGGGTGGTTTTCCGTAGTTATGTCACCTGCTGCCCCCTCAAGCGAGCATTAGAAAATCCCTCTTTGACACTTTGTGACGTAAAGGCCTTTTTGACCCAAAAGTAAAGGTAGAAACCACCTCAAAGCCCTGCTCGCCCTCCCTCTTTGTGGGCAAACTCCAAGGCCACCTAAGGCGACAGTTCCCAGCCTCATGGCGTACTCTGGCAGATGACCTGCCCAACCACCACGGGCGCCGCATCTACAAGGAGCACCCTCGCGTGACCGTCCTACTGTTCATTATCGGTGTAGTGTTGATGGCCCTGGCTATCGCCGCCTCTATCGCCCTGCACGAGCTGGGGCACCTGGTGCCCGCCAAACTCTATGGCGTGCGCGTACCCCAGTACATGATTGGGTTCGGCAAGACCCTTTTCTCGTGGCGGCGCGGCGAAACCGAGTACGGCTTCAAGGCCCTGCCCCTGGGCGGTTATATCTCGATGATTGGCATGTACCCACCCGGCAAAGACGGGGCGGACGGACGCGCCGGTGGCACCAGCCCCCTCCAGCAGCTTGCCCGCGAGGCAAGGGAGGCGGACGCCGAGCGCATCACCGAGGCAGACCAGGGCAGGCTCTTCTACCAGCTCCCGGTCTACAAGCGCATCATCATTATGCTGGGCGGGCCTTTCATGAACCTGCTCATCGGTGTGGTAGCAACCGCGGTGCTCGTGATCGGCTTTGGCTCCTACCAGCCGACCACCAGCGTCCAAACCGTTGCCCAGTGCGTACAAACCGTTGATTCCACCAGCGCCGACACCGCTAACTCCACCGAGTGTGGGATCGAAGACCCCCAATCTCCTGCCAATGCAGCAGGGCTGCAACCTGGGGATACCATCACCGTCTTTGCCGGGCAGACCATCACCAGCTGGGACCAGCTCACCGAACTGATTCGCACCAACGCCGACACCGAGGTGCCCCTCACCGTTGAGCGCGCCGGGCAGAGCCTAGAGCTCACCATCACCCCCATGCTGACCGTGCGTCCCATCTACGACGAGCTGACCGGAACCTATCTGACCAACTCCGATGGCAGCTATCAGACCCAGGAGGTTGGCTTCATCGGCATCGGCCCCACCAGTGAGCTGACCCCCGGAACAATCGGCGAGGTGTTGCCCACTGTTGGTGAATCACTGGAGCGCATCGGGGCAACCCTGATTAAGCTACCCGCCCGCGTCTACGGGGTAGCGGTTACTCTGGTGACCAACGGCGAGCGCGACGCTAACAGCCCGGTCTCAGTTGTGGGAGTGGGCCGCATCGCCGGGGAAATTGCCGCCCACGACCAGATTATTCTGCGCGATAAGGCAGCCTCCCTGGTGTCCCTGGTTGCCCAGATGAACCTCATGCTCTTTGCCTTCAACCTCATCCCCCTACTGCCCCTCGACGGCGGGCACGTGCTGGGCGCCCTTTGGGAGGGCTTCCGCCGCAAGAGCGCCAAGCTGCTCAGACTACCCGACCCCGGCCCCTTCGACCCGGTCAAGCTGCTACCTCTGACCTACGTGGTAGCGGGCGCTTTCTTGCTCATGAGCGTGATTTTGGTGGCCGCTGATATCTTCAAGCCGGTGAGTATTTTGTAGGGGGTAGAGCGGACGCGGTGGGGATGCCCTCTAACCGACTAATCCTTCTTGAGCTCGCGCTGGGGGGCTCGCGGTTTATTGATGCTAGCCTCACAAGCTCAGCTAGTTGATAGCTGGCTTGTTGTAGCGCTCGCACTTGAAAATTATTACCGCGCGGCATAAAGTTGGTAGTGCGGATCCCCTCTCCCGTACGTGGAGAATCAGGGGATCTAGCTGTTTAACGCTCTGGTAACTGGATAGGGGCCCTCCGTGGGTCTCTTGCCGCTAGATAGTCTTGGTACCAGTCCCAGGCAAACTCTTGACTTTCATGCCGGTTGATAGCGCTGTAGGCACTCCAGGCTACCAAATCAGCCATCTGAATTAGTTGGGAATCCTTGGAACTCAGCATTACCGGGTCTTCGATGATGTTTCTGCCCTGTAGCTTCAGCTCTCTATGTATGTGGCGATACATATCATCTTCACCATCTAGGTAGATTTGCCCAAGCGAATTATCAATCTTTAGGTGACCATCAATATCTGCTACAAGCAGCCTGTACAGGTCGGTTCTAGTTTGGGCAAAATCTTCTGGCTTCCCCTTGTGATAGCACGCGCCCACGCGAATGCCACGGATGCTAGAAATTTGTTGAAGACATTCTTGAGCAATGAACTTTCCGAAGTCTTTCTTGAAGGGGGTTCCGTCTGGGCCTCGAAATTCATCGGGAAATCTTTTTGACAGGTCGCCACGACCGTTGGCGAATTCAGTGGTATGGAGCTCTTTATCAACAGGAATCTTGTATTGACACCAAAGATGTTTTCTGAAATTGAGCCAGGCTCTCATGACGTCATGCCATTCATACTGCGAAAATTCGATCCAGCCGTAAACGACTAACCCTGACTGTGGGCGTCCAGAGTCATCGATATAAATCATTTTCGGCTCTGATCTAGCGCGCAAAGCACCTCCATCGAAGTGCCGAATATATATCCCATATAACCATACATTAGAACTTATGTTCGATATTTTTAAGTTGATACTTCCAGGTCGTGATTCCAAGGTTGAACGGCTTCACTTTCCGCTCTCTTGCCTGAGCGGTCTCTCTGCTGTGTGCTTTACCTCAACCGCTCTTTGAACTGAAGCGTGGCACAATAGATAGTTGAACAGGTGCGCAATGACCGCACCGCCAAAGAACCTTTGGAGGAAGATGTGACCTCGGTCGCCCTTGGAATGCCCGCTGCTCCGCCGCCCGTTTTGGCCCCGCGCCGTAAAACCCGCCAGTTTAAGGTCGGTAGCGTAGGCGTTGGCTCAGAATCTCCTATCTCGGTGCAGTCCATGACCACCACCAAAACCCACGACATCGGCGCGACCCTGCAGCAGATTGCCGAGCTGACCGCAGCTGGTTGCGATATCGTGCGCGTTGCCTGCCCCACCGATAAGGACGCAGAAGCCCTACCCATTATCGCCAAGCAGTCCCAGATTCCCGTTATTGCCGATATTCACTTCCAGCCCAAGTACGTCTTTGCCGCCATCGAGGCTGGCTGCGGCGCTGTGCGCGTGAACCCCGGCAACATCCGTAAGTTCGATGACCAGGTTAAGGAAATCGCTGCAGCGGCTAAGGATCACGGCACCTCGATCCGTATCGGTGTGAACGCCGGTTCGCTCGATAAGCGCCTGCTGGAGAAGTACGGTAAGGCAACCCCCGAGGCGCTCGTCGAATCAGCGGTGTGGGAGGCTTCCCTCTTTGAGGAGCACGGCTTCCAGGACTTCAAGATTTCGGTTAAGCATAACGACCCCGTCATTATGGTTGAGGCCTACCGCCAGCTGGCTGCCGCAGGGGATTGGCCCCTGCACCTGGGCGTCACCGAAGCTGGCCCCGCCTTCCAGGGCACCATCAAGTCAGCTACCGCCTTTGGCGCCCTGCTGTCTGAGGGTATCGGCGATACCATCCGTGTTTCCCTCTCAGCGCCCCCGGTTGAAGAGGTCAAGGTTGGCTCCCAGATTTTGGAGTCCCTGAACCTGCGCCCCCGTAAGCTCGACATTGTCTCCTGCCCCTCCTGCGGCCGTGCCCAGGTGAACGTGTGGGAACTGGCCGAAAACGTCACCAAGGGTCTGGAAGGCATGAAGGTGCCCCTGCGCGTAGCCGTCATGGGCTGCGTTGTGAACGGCCCCGGTGAAGCTCGCGAAGCTGACCTGGGTGTCGCCTCCGGTAACGGCAAGGGCCAGATCTTCGTCAAGGGTGAGGTGATCAAGACCGTGCCCGAAGAAGACATCGTGCAGACCCTGATTGAAGAGGCCAACCGCATCGCCCGCGAGATGGAAGAACGCGGCGAGATTGACCTTTCAGGCGAACCCACCGTCTCAGTCTCCTAAGCAGCTGAAGAAAAGCCCACCGTGACCGTCTTTTCACGTTTCTCCCGCGGGGCAGACGATGCCCTAATCCGCCCCCTTACCATCGATGACCGGGTGGAACTTGAAACAATGATTGAGTCGGACCCGGTGGGTTTTCTCTTTGCCGCCGAGCACCTGCACCACTTCGGCCTACCAGCCCCTAGTGCCCTGACGTCACTGAAAACTCCCCACGGTTTCATGGGTGTCTTTGTGCCCCGCGAAGTCCCCGGTGAGGTGGGGCCCAAGGGTGCTACCCCCGCGGCTCCTGCGTCCGGCCTGACCCTGCCGGTGGGGCAGCGGCTACCAACGAGAGTCAAAACCGCCCTCGACGGCTTATGGTCTATGACCGGGGCCCGGGTGGGACGCTCGGTGGGAGCCCACTTTGCAGAGCCCCTTGACCGCACGGCAACCCCCATGCCGGGCCTAGCCGAGACCCTGGCCCCGGCTCCCCAACAGCGTGAACCCCGCTACTGCCTGGTGGGGGCCTTCTGGCTGGGAGCCAACTGCGTTCCGCTCACCCTGCCCGAGGCCCACTACCGCCAGGTCGCGGCCTACATCTGGCGGCACAACCGGCGCATTGGCTCCATTTTTGGCCACCGCGAACCGGTCATGGGCATCTGGTCGCACCTGGCATCCCGTATGCCCACCCCCTTTGATGTGCGGGAAAACCAACCCCTGCTAGAACTGCCCGTGACCGCTGACCTGAGTGAGCTCGTCCGCGCACCCCTGGCCCGCCCCTCCCTCGATGCCCCCGCCATCACAGAGCCGGTGCGCTGGGCCCGAACCGACGACAGACCCAGCCTGCTGCGGGCGTCCGTCGCCATGTTCACCGAAGAAGTGGGCTATGACCCCATGACGCGTGACCCGGCAGGCTACACTCGCCGTATCGACGAACTCACCCGCACCGGCCGCACCCTGGTTGCCGTCAACAGCGAGAACGTAGTCATTTTTAAAACTGACCTGGGCTTAGCTCACGACTCCACCTGCCAGCTACAGGGGGTATGGCTACACCCTGCCTATCGCGGCCAGCGCCTAGCCCCCGTGCTCCTAGCGCAGGCCAGCCACCTCATCCGCCAGCGCTTCCCCCACCTCTCCCTCTACGTCAACGACTACAACACCCCCGCCCGCGCCCTCTACGCAGCAACGGGCTGGCAGCAACACGCAACCTTCGCAACCATCCTGTTTTAAGCAGATAGATCCCCCAGCGGGGTCACATATGCCCCGTTACCTGGGGTGGGGCACCCTGGTCTGGACCAAGGGCACCGCTTCATGACCGCTGAGCTTAACGATCTGGGCCAGGCCAAGCTAGCTTGGTACACCGCCCTGGGTCTCTAAGCCCCTAGACCGAGCAGATTTTTCTGCGCGGACGCCGGTGCCCACCTACCTGCCCAAGGGCAGGGGAGTGGGCGCCGGCGTCCTCTCTTTAAGGCGGGGTACACACCCCGCCGGTTGGCGGTAAACTGGTAGATAAGTATGCCCTCCCCGGCCTGCCCGGTCGGTGAATGGGCCCCGTACGAGAGAAGCGAGAAACCACTTGGTCCAGCGCCTGTCCCACCTGTTCCTGCGCACCTTGCGTGAAGACCCCGTCGACGCCGAAGTTGCAAGCCACAAGCTCCTGGTACGTGCCGGCTACATCCGCCGTGCCGCCCCCGGTGTCTACACCTGGCTACCCCTGGGCCTGAAGGTGCTGGGCAAGATTGAGAACATCGTGCGCGAAGAAATGAACGCCATCGGTGCCCAGGAAGTTCACTTTCCTGCTCTGCTTCCCCGTGAACCATACGAAGCGACCAACCGCTGGGAAGAATACGGCGACAATCTCTTCCGCCTGCAGGACCGTAAGGGCGCAGACATGCTGCTGGCTCCCACCCACGAGGAAATGTTCACCCTGCTGGTCAAGGACCTCTACACCTCCTACAAGGACCTGCCGGTTTACCTCTACCAGATTCAGACCAAGTACCGCGATGAGGCCCGCCCCCGTGCCGGCCTGCTGCGCGGCCGCGAGTTCATCATGAAGGACTCCTACTCCTTCAATGTCGATGATGAGGGCCTGGAAGAGGCCTACCAGGCCCACCGTGCCGCCTACATCAAAATTTTTGAGCGTCTGGGGCTTGAGATCGCTATCGTCCAGGCCCAGTCGGGTGCTATGGGCGGCTCCCGCTCCGAGGAGTTCCTGCACCCCACCCCGATTGGTGAAGACACCTTCGTGCGCTCAGAGGGTGGCTACGCTGCCAATGTTGAGGCCGTGACCACCGTGGTACCCGAGCCCGTGGACGCTTCAGCCACCCCGGCTGCTCGCGTGGAGCTGACCCCCGACTCACCGACCATCGAAACCCTGGTCGACCAGTCCAACGCCCTGCACCCGCGCGAGGATGAGCCCTGGACTGCCGCTGACACCCTGAAGAACGTGGTGCTGGCTGTCATCTTGCCCGACGGCAGCCGCCAGCTGGTTGCCATTGGCGTACCCGGCGACCGCGCTGTTGACCTGGGCCGTGTCGAGGTCAACGTTGGTGCCCTGCTGGGCGTTGGCGGCGAGGTTGAGGTCGAGGCTGCTAGCGAAGAGGACTTCAAGAAGTTCCCGCAGCTGGTCAAGGGCTACATTGGCCCCGGCCTGACCCTGACCGAAAAGCTCCTGGGCACCGAATCAGCTACCGGTATTCCCTACTTCGTTGACCCCCGCGTGGTTGAGGGCTCTGCCTGGATTACCGGTGCCAACGAAGATCAGAAGCATGTCTACGACCTGGTGCTGGGCCGCGACTTTGAAGCCGACGGTGTGATCGAGGCCTGCGAGGTACGCGAGGGCGACCCCGCTCCGGACGGCTCAGGCCCCCTGATTGCTGCCCGCGGTATCGAAATGGGCCACATCTTCGCCCTGGGCCGCAAGTACGCAGAAGCCCTGGGCCTGAAGGTGCTGGACCAGAACGGCAAGCTACAGACCGTGACCATGGGCTCCTACGGTGTGGGCGTCACCCGCGCCCTGGCCGCCATCGCCGAGGGCAACCACGACGAGAGGGGCCTGATTTGGCCCCGTAACCTGGCACCGGCCGATGTGCACGTGGTGATGACCGGTAAGGGCACCGAGGTCGCAGAGGGCGCAGAAAAGCTGGTTGCTGACCTTGAAGCTGCCGGGCTGGACGTCATGTTCGATGACCGCCCCAAGGTATCTCCCGGTGTGAAGTTCGGCGACGCTGAGCTGCTGGGCGTGCCCACTATCGTGGTGGTCGGCCGCGGCTTTGCCGAGGGCAAGGTTGAAATCAAGGACCGTCGCAGCGGCGAAGCCCGCGAGGTTGCCGTAGCGGACGCCGTTACCGAGCTGCTGGCCGAGGTTCAGCGCTAACACCCGCAGGTAGGTACCATCTGAGTCAGAAAAGACCACTAACGAGCTGGTCATTTCTGACTCAGATGGTACCTTGTGGTTTAACCGCGCTCTCAGGAAAGGCATCAGCGTGCTCGATACCCTCGGCTTTGATTCTCTCGGCCTTGAGCCGACCACGCTAGTTTTGCTGCTTATAGCTGCCCTAGCCGCTGGCTGGGTGGACGCCGTCGTGGGCGGCGGCGGCATGATTCAGCTTCCCGCGGTTCTCATGGTTCCTGGGCTTTCACCGGTGCAAGCCCTGGCTGTCAATAAGTTGGGGTCTGTCTTCGGTACCCTCACCAGCGCCGCAACCTACCTGCAGCGCACCCCGGTTGATGTGCGCACCACCCTGCCTGCGGCGTCCTTGGCCTTTGTGACCAGCATGGGCGGGGCTCTGGTCGCCACAGCCCTTCCCGAAGAACTCTTCAAACCCATCATCGTACTGGCCCTGCTAGCTGTGCTGGTCTACACCGTCTTTAAGCCATCGCTGGGGGAACTGACCCAGCTCAAACACCGGGGGCTAAAACACCTGATGGTGGGTCTAGGCATCGGTGCAAGCATCGGTTTTTACGACGGTCTACTCGGGCCCGGTACCGGCTCTTTTCTGATGATGGCCATGGTGTCTTTGATGGGCTACAGCTTCTTACAGGCAACCGCTCAAACCAAGATTATTAACGCCGCAACCAACCTGGGGGCCCTGGTGTTGTTTGCGGTAGCGGGTCAGCAGGTGTGGGCTCTTGGCCTCTTGCTGGGAGTAGTGAACATGGTGGGTGGATACCTGGGTGCCCGTACGGCCCTGGCCCGGGGGAGCCGCTTTATCCGCTGGATGATGATCGTGGTGGTCAGCGCCCTCATCATCAAGCTGGGCGCCGATATTCTGGCTTCCCTTTAGGCGGCAAGCTTCTGGCTATCGAGGGCCAGAATGAGGGCGAGGGCTTCAATATCATCTGCTGACGTGGCAAGGGTCTGGTCGGCCAGGGCCGCACGAGCGTTGGTCTCAATAGCCGCGGTGAAGTCGGTGAGCTGCTGGGGAGCGTTCGCTGCTTCGGCGATGGGGTAGGACGCCGCGGGTGCCTCAAAGGCCCCGTAGCAGGTCAGCACGGGGGCAGCTAGGCGCCCCATACCGGTGGTAGCTGTTGCTAGCTGAGTGGCCTGGGCTGCTACGTCCGCATAGCCCTGCTCGGCACGGGCGGCGTAGACCTCGCTGACGTAGTTGAGCTGATAGATACTCTGCTGCAGGGGCAGCAGGGAGGTGGGCTGTACAGCCTGTTCACTGCCTAAACTATCGGCGGCACTGGCAGTAAGCCCCTCATCACCACAGATGTAGCTGCTGATATGTGCCACCTCATCGGTCAGAGCCTCGGGGTAGGCAGCAGTAGTCAGCCCGTCTTGGCGGGCAGCCTGCCACACATCGATAACGGCAGTGAGGGCCCGAACACGATCACCGGCGTCCTGGGTTGCAAAACCTAGATCAAGCAGGGCCGAAACCGTGCTCTGGAGCTGCTGCTCTACCGGCTCGTACTCTGTAACTGTTACGTCCTGAGCCGCAGGCGCAAGGGACTCAAGGGCGTCCTGCGCCGCCTGCCCCAGTGCGTCCTGCCCCGATTCCCTAGCCGCCTGCTGAAGGGCAGTCAGCTGGGCAGCCATGGTGCTCTGATCGCTAAGGTTAGCGCGGACCTGCTCCGCCTGACGCTGCGAAAACCAGCCCACAGCAAGGAGCGCCACCAGCAGACCAGCTAATAGAGCGGCCACAAGTACCGGGGTCAGACGAACAGAGCGATTCATAGGCAGCTACCTCTCACACAAAACAGACGGGCAAGGGCCCACCTCCCATTCTGCCAAAAAGTCCCGTAGCCTGCCCGCCCTCAGCGAATTCTCGGCCGACGTACGGGGAGCCGGTGGTAGGCTTGAATGAATCTACCTACCCCTAGACACCAGGAGCTACGCGCGATGGCATCACCCAAAGCCAGTAAAAAGGACGCCCCCAACGCCCGCGAGCGCCGGGCCGCTGCCCGCGCTGAGCAGGGCATTACCCAGAAGGCCCCCGCGGGTAGCTTCGTGAGCGTCGAGGGCGTGCGCGAGGCCGTTACTCGGGTGGTGGAGCAGGAGTTCAAGCTGGTGCTGGAGAGGCTGACCGCTAAGGGCAGTGGCGCTAACCGTACCCTAGAAATCGTGGTGGACTACCCCGAAGACCGTACCGAGGCCCTGTCCCTCGATACCATTGCTGAGGTTTCCCAGGCCCTGTCAGCGGCTCTTGACGCTGCTGATGACGGTGAAGTGCCCTACTCTCTTGAGGTGTCATCGCGCGGTGTGACCAGCCCGCTGACCGAAACCCGCCACTGGAAGCGCTCAATTGACCGGCTGATTGAAATTACCGAAGCCGGGGGAGAGAAGTACCTGGCCCGCCTCGACTTCGTCACCGACGAGGGGCCCGTTGTGCGCCGCAAGAAGGAAACCAAGAAGGGGCAGCCCGAGAGCTACCGCGACCCCGTCACCCTGCCCTGGGGCACAATTTCCGCTGCAAAGGTAGAAATTGAATTCAACCGCTAGCAAGTAATCGCTAGAATATAAAGACAAGACCACAACTCAATACTTTTGAGGCAGCGCGCCGTAGGTGCGCGAACATACACCGCAAGCGGTGCCGGAGCTTTTCGCCCCGGCACCGTGTTACACGGAAGGGCCAACCATGGACATTGATTTGAGCAACCTCCGCCTGCTCGAAAAAGAGCGCGACATCTCAATCGACACCCTGATCCCGATGATTGAGAGCGCCATCCTGCTGGCCTACCAGAAGCAGCCCGGTGCCATCCGTGGCTCACGTGCCGAGCTTGACCGCACCAGCGGCAAGGTCACCATCTGGGCTCCTGAACTCGATGAAAATGACCAGCAGATTGGTGAGTTCGACGATACCCCTAATAACTTTGGTCGTATCGCGGCTTCTACTGCCCGCCAAGTCATTCAGCAGCGTCTGCGCGATGCCCAGGATTCAGCCGTACTCGGTGAGTTCAAAGACCGCGAGGGGCAGCTGATTTCAGGTGTTATCCAGCAGGGCCCCAACCCCCGCATGATTCACGTTGATTTGGGCACCCTTGAAGCTGTGTTGCCCACCAACGAGCAGGTGCCCGGTGAGCGCTACGCCCACAACACCCGCATTCGCGCCTACGTGCTTGAAGCCAAGCGCGGCCCCAAGGGCCCCTCCATCGTGCTCTCTCGTTCCCACCCCAACCTGGTGCGCCGCCTCTTCGAGCACGAGGTCCCCGAGATTGCCGATGGCTCGGTAGAAATCATGGCGATTGCCCGCGAAGCTGGCCACCGCACCAAGATCGCAGTCCGCGCCACCAAGCCCGGCGTCAACCCCAAGGGCTCCTGCATCGGCGAAATGGGCGCCCGCGTGCGTGCCGTGATGGGTGAACTCAACAACGAGAAGATTGATATCGTCGATCACTCTGAGAGCCCCGAAGAGTTCATCTCCGCCGCCCTTTCACCGGCCAAGGTCAGCGAAGTCACCGTGACCGAGCGCAAGACCTTCTCTGCCCGCGCGATTGTGCCCGATGACCAGCTGTCACTGGCTATTGGTAAGGAAGGGCAGAATGCCCGCCTGGCCGCTAAGCTCACCGGCTGGCGTATCGACATCATCTCAGCCTCCAAGTACGAGGCCGCGATGGCAGCAGCCCGTGCAGCGAACGAAGAGGGTGCTGAAGAAGCCCCCGAAACCGCCGCTAAATAAGAGAGCTGACTAACATATTTGCCGTTAGCCCCCGCAAGGGGGCTAAACTGGTCTATAGAGGTCACAACACCATAGAGTGTTCATGACTGGTCGGCGGCCAGCCATGCCCGCAGGTTCAGCGCTAAAGAGCCTGCAGGAAACAAGCGAACGACACGAAGGGAGCGCCCCAGTTGCACACCCCCGTCCGTACCTGCATCGGCTGCCGAACCACAGCACCCGCCCACGACCTCGTCCGTATCGCCCTCACACAGACTGAACCCCCGCGTGCAATCTTTGATAGGGCCAAAAACCTCCCGGGGCGTGGAGCCTGGCTCCACCACACACCCGAATGCCTTGACCTCGCGCTCAAGAAAAATGCGCTGGCCAGGGCCTTTAGGACCCGGGTCGAAGCCAACGAACTGGTGATCCCCGCATAGGGGAGGGCCAGTTCGACCCCGCCAGGGGTGGCGAACCAACAATGTCAACGAGTTTGACGACTTACTGTGTACGAAAGCGAGTCAGAAAACTGATGGAAACCCGATGAGTGCCGCGCAATGAGTACTTTCCTGTGCTCACCCACCGGCAAAAACCCAGCTGAAACCCAGCTGAAACCTCATACAAACTGAAGGTTCGCCCCTGTTCGGTGCGAACCAGAACAGGAGAAAAGTGGCTAAGCCCCGCGTTCACGAGATCGCTAAAGAACTCGGAATCCCCTCTAAAGAAGCTGTCGCTAAGCTTCAGGAACTTGGCGAGTTCGTCAAGGGTGCATCATCAACCCTTGAACCGCCCGTAGTTAAGAAACTGCGTGCCGCCTTCCCCAATGCCGGTGCCTCCGCAGAGGCCCCCGCTGCTGAGAAGAAGGCTGCTACCCCCGCGTCCGCCCCCAAGCCCGGTGCATCTGCACCGAAGCCGGGTGCGTCCGCTCCTAAGCCCGGTGCTGCAGCACCCAAGCCGGCAACCGTGGCAGCTCCCGCTGCCCCCAAGCCCGCAGCTGAGGCTGCCCCTACCGCTGAAAAGAAGGACGCCGCCGCGAAGCCCGCTGGCCCCCGCCCCGGCAACAACCCCTTCTCCACCACCCAGGGTATGTCTGCACCTAAGCCGGCAGCCCCTAAGCCTGCAGCTCCCAAGCCCGCTGCCGCTAAGCCCGGCCCCCGCCCCGGCAACAACCCCTTCGCCCCCTCACAGGGCATGGGCAAGCGCAACGACCGTAACGAGCGCGGCGAGCGCTCAGGCGGCCCCCGCCCCGCAGGCGGCCGTAACGCCCGCGGCAACAACCCCGGCGGCCCCCGCCCCGCAGGCGGACGCAACAACGCCCCCCGCCCCGCAGGTGCAGGTGCCGGTGGCCCCCGTCCTGCCGGCGGCGCACCCCGCCCCGCACCCGCAGGTGGTGGCAACCGCCCCTCACCCAACATGATGCCCACCAAGATGAGCGGTAACGTCGGCGCCCGTGGCGGCGCCGGTGCCCCCGCAGGTGGCGGCCCCCGTCGCGGCTCAGGTGGCCCCGGCGGCGGTAACGGTGGCGGCGGCTTCAACCGCGGCCCCGGTCGCGGTGGCCCCGGCGGCGGTCGCGGCAACGCCCAGGGCGCCTTCGGTCGCGGTGGCGGCAAAAAGAAGAAGGGCAAGACTAAGTCAGCTCTGCGTCGTGAAGAGCAGCTGCGTCAGCCTACCATCGGTGGCGTAGCCGTACCCCACGGCGACGGTACCACCGAGATCCGTATGCGTCGCGGTGCCTCACTGATGGACTTCGCCGAGAAGATTGGCGCAAACGCCGCAGCCCTGGTAACCGTACTGATTCACCTGGGTGAAATGGCAACCCAGACTCAGTCCCTCGACGAGGACACCTTCGAGCTGCTCGGCGCTGAACTGGGCTACGTCATCAAGATCGTTTCCCCCGAGGACGAAGAGCGCGAACTGCTCGAATCCTTCGATATCAACCTGGCTGCCGAAGCCGAGGCTGAAGATGACGAAGTACTTGAAGTACGCCCGCCCGTCGTGACCGTCATGGGTCACGTCGACCACGGTAAGACCCGCCTGCTCGACGCCATCCGCAACACCAACGTCATCGACGGTGAAGCCGGCGGCATCACCCAGCACATCGGTGCTTACCAGATCCACACCGAGGTTGAAGGCGAAGAGCGCTACCTGACCTTCATCGACACCCCCGGTCAC
>DXCN01000013.1 GCA_019115985.1 Candidatus Rothia avicola
CAGTCACCAGCCAGTTTGAGCAGCACCTTCGGGCCGTTGCTAACTACCCCCTGGGTAGCACCGACATCAAAGGTGAGGTTGCCCTGATGAAGAACTTCTTGGGTGGCACCAACGACGATATCTTCGGGGTCTACCCGCAGCTCATGGAAGACTACCCGGCCGCCAAGGTCCACTACTACGGCAAGGCAGTCAAACCCGGCCGCAAGATTGGGCACATCAATATGACCGGCCCCGCCGACGAGCTCCCCGCCCTCCGCCAGCAGGCCACCGCAGCAGCCTCCCTGCTCACAGACGGCCCCTCCACCCCCTAACTCCGCAGGCCCGGCCCGGCCCTACCCAGGTGGGGCGGGCGTCCGCACCACCCCTAATTTCAAGGAGCAACATGACCTCCCCCTACGACTCCAATAACCCCATTGTCGGCCTCGTGATGGGCTCAGACTCAGACTGGCCGGTCATGGAAGCAGCCGCTGAAGTTCTCGAAGAATTCGGCATCCCTTATGAGGCAGACGTGGTCTCAGCCCACCGCATGCCCGAAGACATGATTGCCTACGGGCGTGAAGCAGCAGACCGCGGCATCCGCATCATCATTGCCGGTGCCGGTGGCGCAGCCCACCTGCCCGGCATGCTGGCCTCGGTCACCCCCCTGCCCGTCATCGGTGTGCCGGTCAAGCTCAAGTCCCTCGACGGCCTGGACTCCCTCCTATCCATCGTGCAGATGCCTGCCGGTGTGCCCGTCGCGACCGTCTCCATCAACGGCGCCCGCAACGCCGGCCTGCTAGCCCTGCGTATGCTGGGTTCAGGCAGCGACGGCTTCGCCCGCCAGGTACGAGCCGACCTCGTAGACTTTGGCACCTCCCTGCGCCAGACCGCCTTGGACAAGGGCGCAGCCCTACGCGCCAAAATCGAAGAGCATAGGGCAGAACTCGATGAGGACACCGCACCCCGCACCGCCCAGGTGGCACCAGCCCCAGCCCACACCGACGAGCAAGACGGCCAGCAGAAGCCCCCCTACGCTCCCTAACCCGATACCGGGCACTCCGGCCTGCCCTTTCGGCAAGTTCAGGAAGACCACCCCGGGAGCACCCAGCTTCTTTCAGTAGTGTGGTTGAGTAAATTTCAAGCTACTCAACCACACTCGGTTATTTTTCAGGCCCCACCACGCCAGGGAGGCAAACACATGTCCGGTGAGCGCAAGCGCCCACGCTCCGCGGCCCCGATCACGGGTATCAGGGGGCGAGGCCAGCACCTGGTAGACCCCACCTACACCGACCCGCTGCGGCACCCCGAAGCGGCGTCGGCCTCCGTCCGTGCCCGCCGGGCCTGGCTCCTACTCCTGCTCACCCTCTTCCTCCCGGGCTCTGCCCAGCTACTCACCGGGCGGAAAACCCTGGGCCGTCGGGCCCTGAAGATTACCTTGACCGTCTGGGGCCTTGTACTGGCCCTCCTACTGCTCTGGATGATTCGCCGCACCCTGGTACTTTCCCTAGTTACCAACACCTGGGTACTGCTACTTGCGGTCCTTGCCCTCCTCGGCCTAGCTATCGGCTGGGTCTACCTCTTCCTAGCAACCCTGCGCGCCATTCGGCCGGGCCTGCTCGAAGGCCGTTCCAAGCCCCTGGTTGCCCTGGCCCTGGTCGCCTGTATCGCCCTCACCGGCGGCGGGCTAGGCTACGCCGCCTACATCACCTGGGTGGGGCGCGGCGCCCTCGGCAACATCTTCGCCGGCGGCACCCCCATCAAGGAACAGGACGGCCGCTACAACATCCTGCTCATGGGCGGGGACGCCGGTGCCGACCGTGTAGGCCGCCGCCCCGACTCCATGACCGTGGTATCCATCGACGCCACCACCGGCCAAGCCATCACCATCTCAGTACCCCGCAACCTACAAAACGCCATCTTTGAAGACGGCTCCCCCCTCTGGGACGTCTACCCCGAAGGCTTCAACTGCGGTGATGAGTGCATCCTCAACGCCCTCTACCCCACCGTCACCGCCGACTACGCTGACCTCTACCCCGGCGCCGACGACCCCGGCGCCGAAGCAACCATGGACGCCGTCTCAGGCGTCCTCGGCATCACCGTCGAGAACTACATCCTCATCGACATGTCGGGCTTCGAACAGCTCATCGACGCCCTAGGCGGCATCACCATCGGCGTAGGCGGCTACGTTCCCATCGGCGGCGGCACCAACGAAATCACCGGCCTACCCAACCCCATCGACGGCTACATCGAACCCGGTGTACAGCACCTCGACGGCTTCCACGCCCTCTGGTACGCCCGCTCCCGCGAAGGGGCCTCAGACTACGACCGTCAGGCCCGCCAGCGCTGCGTACAGGCAGCCATGCTCAAGCAGCTCGACCCCGCCAACGTACTCACCAAATTTGCAGATATCACCGCCGCAGGCGAACAGGTCATCGAAACCAACATCCCCCAAAGCGGCCTCGCAGCCCTCGGTGATGTTGCCCTCAAATCTAAAAACTACAACCTGATCCAGTTCGCAGCAGGCCCGCCCTACTTCGACCCCCTCTTCCCCACCTACCCCGACTTTGACCAGCTCCACGCCGCAGTCCAGCAGGTCATTGCAGATTCCGCCTCAGGTATCCAACCCACCATCGCAACTGAAGCTGCCGCAGACACCAGCTCGGGAACGTCCACGCCCTCCGGCCTAGACATCATCGAGACCGCCGCCTACCGAGCACAGCTCACCGCAGAGCTCAGCGAGAACGGTACCTGCTCCGTCCCCTAACCCCCACGACCTACAGCAAAACGGTAAGCTGGTGCCCATGAGTACAATCCTGCAGTCAGATATTTGGGCCCAGCTCCAAGAAGCCAACGGCCACCGGGTCTTCCGCGGCGAAGGCGAGGGCTGGCGCTACATGGCCACCCTCGAAGGCGGCTCCACCGGCCGCTACCTCTACGCCCCCTACGGGCCCGAGGCCGACAACGCCGCCGCCTTCGACGCCGCCATCGCAGATATGAAGCGCGTAGCAGCCGACAACAAGTGCTGGTTCATCCGCGTTGAGCCCATCAATGACGCAATCTGGGGTTCCCAGAGCGGCGAAGCCTTCCTCGCAGCCCGCGGATTCACCCTCTCACCCCGCCAGGTGCAGCCCTCGCACACTCAGATGATTGATCTCACCCAATCTGAAGATCAGATTCTGAAAGACATGAAATCGACCAACCGCAACCTGCACCGCAACATCCACAAGAAGGGCGTAACCTTCGAAAAGTCCCAGAACCCCGCAGATATCAAGATTCTGCTCAAGTACCTCGACGAAACCGCCGGCCGCGCAGGCTTCAACCGCCAGCAGGACGACTACCTCACCCGCGTCGCCCAGGTACTCATGCCAGCAGACGCCGCGGCCCTCTTCATCGCCAAGGTAGACGGCGAGCCTATCGGAGCCTCCCTCACCTACGACTCAGACGACACCCGCGTCTACGCCCACGCAGCAACCTCCTTTGCCCACAGGAAACTTCAGGTAGGTAACCCCCTGCTCTCCACCATCATCCTGGACGCCAAAGAAAAGGGCCTGACCCACATGGACCTCTTCGGCATCGCCCCCAACGACGACCCCAACCACGAATGGGCTGGCTTCACCAAGTTCAAGAAGTCCTTCGGCGGCACCTCGGTAGCCTACCCCGGCACCTGGGACCTGCCCGTCTCAACCGCTGGCTACAAGGCCTACCAGGGCATCCGCGCAGGCCGCGAAACCCTAGCTCAGGGCATCCGCGCAGGCCGCGAAGCCCTAGCCCAGGGCATCCGCGCAGGCTGCGAAGCCCTAGCCCAGGGCAAGAAGTTCGCCACCGGCACCCTGCTTCCCAAGGCCAAGGACGCTGCCGGTAAGGTTCGCGCGCGTATCGGTAAATAAGATTGAGCAGGTCTTCCCTTCGCCGACTAACCTTCTTGGGCTCGCGCTGGGCGCTCGCCCAATTCATGCCAGCCCCAGCCAGCCGGCTTTCGGGAAGACCTGCTCAATCTCTAGTATCCGAACCTAAATCTGCTCTAGAGCTCTAACGGTTCATCGTCCCGGCAATCATTGCCGAGTAGCGGGAGAGCTTATGCTCAGCCTCAATCAGGCGCACGGTGCCTGACTTAGAACGCATGACCAGGGACTGGGTGGTGACGGTGTCGCGGCCGTAACGCACACCGCGCAGGAGCTTACCGTCGGTGATGCCGGTTGCGGCGAAGAAGCAGTTATCGGTAGTGACCAGTTCATCGGTAGTCAGCACGGCCTCCAGGTCATGGCCAGCGTCCAGGGCCTTCTGGCGTTCAGCGTCATCGATAGGAGCAAGGCGACCCTGGATAATACCGCCGGTGGCCTTGATAGCGCAGGCAGCCACAATACCCTCAGGGGTGCCGCCGGTGCCCATCATCAAATCCACGCCGGTGCCCTCACGGCAGGCGGCAATAGCGCCAGCCACATCGCCATCGAGAATCATGCGGGTGCGAGCGCCAGTTGCGCGAATCTCTTCAACGAGCTTAGCGTGGCGGGGACGATCCAGCACGCAGACAGTGAGCTGGTTAATACTGGTGCCCTTAGCTTTAGCGACCAGGTGCAGGTTCTGCTTGACCGGCAGGCGCAAATCGACCAGGTCAGCTGCCTCGGGGCCGGTAACCAGCTTCTCCATGTAGAAGACAGCGGAAGGGTCAAACATGGTGCCGCCTTCAGCTACCGCAATGACGGAGAGCGCGTTATCCATGCCCAAAGCGGTTAGGCGGGTACCGTCGATAGGGTCAACAGCAACATCGAACTTAGCCCCTGAGCCGTCGCCCACCTGCTCCCCGTTGAAAAGCATGGGGGCCTCGTCCTTCTCACCCTCACCAATCACCACGGTGCCGTTAAAGTGAACGGTCTTGAGGCGGGCGCGCATG
Organism: Candidatus Rothia avicola; assembly: GCA_019115985.1. Lineage (GTDB taxonomy): Bacteria > Actinomycetota > Actinomycetes > Actinomycetales > Micrococcaceae > Rothia > Rothia avicola. Next base: position 4,871 of record DXCN01000013.1, read on the forward strand.
GCATCGACAGCAGCACCATCGGCCATGTTCTTATCGCCCGCACCCACCAGCGGGCCCGAGGCAATAGCAGCAGCCTCGGTTGCGCGCACCAGTTCCAGCGCCAGGTTACGATCTTCGTTGCTTACGTTTGACATGACTCACCTTCGAGTAGCTTCTAACAGTGCTAGCTGGCTCCCTGCGCGGGGCGCTCAGCCTCCACCCTCTAGACTACTCGCTTCCCCGCCGTGTTACGGGCCGGGGCGCCCCTACTTGACACAGATGACGCCGGCAATTCTCGCTCGCAAGTGGCACAGGGCGCCCCCTTTAGACCAGAATAGAAGGCGTGACTTCATCGACTAACCCCAGCAACCAGCCCCTACCCCAGGCGTCCGCCCCTGAAGCCCAGGCGTCCGCCCCTGAAGCCCAGGCCCCGGACGCCACCGAGCAGGTAGTCCCGCAAATTACCGAAAAGCAGGCTGCCCGCATCAATGCGCCCGCCCGCAATATGGTGATTTCGATGATCGTCATGGTGCTCTTGCTACTGCCGGTCATCTGGCTGATGCCGCAGCCCAACAAAAACCCCTACCGACCCACCGTTGACCTCCCCGTGATTGCCTACGAGGCCAGCGCCCAGGCAGGCTACCCGGTTGCAGCCGCCGAACAGGAAGGTTGGCACTACAACTACGCCCGCTGGAACACCGGCCAGGCAGATGGCATCAGCTACTGGTCCACCGGCCAGGTCACCCCCTCCAATGACTTCATCGAGCTCATTCAGGCCACCGGCACCAACCCCACCTGGCTTGCCCAGACCGTAGGGCAGGCCGTGCCCGAGGCTACAGTACAGGCCGGGGGCGTGGACTGGGACGTGCGCTCTCTCGTGGACGCTGACGACAAGAGCAAGGTCACCACTTTCTATATCGGTGAGGTGGACGGTACCACCGTCATCCTCAAGGGCGAGGCCGAGGCCGCCGAGTTCCAGGCCCTGGCTGAAGCTACTGTCGCCTACATGGCAGCCCCCTCATCCACTGTCTCCCCCACTCCCTCAAGCGGAATCCAGTAAGCCGCCCACCGGCGTCCTTACAAAAATGTAATTCGCCTTACACAGGCTTTTAGGTGGGCAGGTTGCTAGGTTAAACCTAAACCGCTGCGAAAGGACGCCCGCCGTGAGCACTATCGAAACCCCCATCCAGGCCTGGGAACGCCTTGTCGAAGGCAACGCCCGCTTTGTGGAGGGCAACCGTTCCCACCCCCATCAGGACGCCGCCCGCCGCGCTGAACTGGTAGCTGGCCAATACCCCTTCGCGGCAATTTTCGGTTGTGGTGACTCCCGCCTGGCAGCAGAAATCATTTTCGACCTCGGCCTGGGCGACGCCTTTGTGGTACGAACCGCCGGGCAGGTGCTGGACGACGCCGTCCTCGGCTCCCTGGAATACGCCAGCGGTGAGCTCAAGACCCCGCTCATTATGGTGCTGGGCCACGACTCCTGTGGCGCTATCACCGCCACCCACCAGGCCTTCGTCTCGGGCAACATGCCCGGTGGCTTCATCCGCAACCTGGTCGAAGGAATCCTTCCCTCAGTCATCTCAACCGACCTGCCTGAGGGCGCCTCTATCAACGACATGGTCATTGAACATACCCGCCAGACAGCGGCCCGCATTGCCGAACAGTCCGGGATTATCCGGGAAGGCATCGAAGACGGCACCCTGGCCGTCATCGGCGTCTTCTACCACCTGGCCGACGGCAAGGCCGACCTGGTCTATTCGTCCTCACCGCTCATTACCGTCTAAAACCGCCCTCTGCCCTGGTGGCACGTTCCTCGGGCAGGCAGCCTGCTAGCGCGTCATTTTTAACGCCCAATGCGACAGCCGTCACGGGGGCGTATTAGACTAACTGGTATGGCAGAAAACACTGAATACCGCATTGAACACGACACCATGGGCGAGGTCCGCGTACCCGTAGATGCCCTCTACCGCGCCCAGACCCAGCGTGCCGTTGAAAACTTCCCCATCTCTGGCCAGACACTGGAGTCTGCCCACATTCGCGCCCTGGCCCTCATCAAGAAGGCAGCAGCGAGCGCCAATGAGGAGCTGGGTGTTCTTGATGCCACCCGCGCCGCCGCTATCCGCGATGCTGCAGATAAGGTAGCTGCTGGTGACTACGATGAGCACTTCCCCATCGATGTCTTCCAGACCGGCTCTGGCACATCATCGAACATGAACACCAACGAGGTTCTGGCGACCCTGGCTAACCGGGCCCTGGAGGGTCAGGACGTTGAGGTTCACCCCAATGACCATGTGAACGCCTCTCAGTCTTCTAACGATGTCTTCCCCACCTCCGTACATGTGGCCGCGACCGAGGCCCTGCTCAAGGACCTGGTCCCGGCGCTGGAATACCTGGCCGAGTCCCTGGAGCGCAAGGCTGTGGAGTTCAAAGACGTTGTCAAGTCCGGCCGCACCCACCTGATGGACGCCACCCCCGTAACCCTGGGCCAGGAGTTCTCGGGCTACGCAGCCCAGGTACGCTACGGTGTTGAGCGCATCCACGCCTCCCTGCCCCGTGTTGCCGAAGTCCCCCTGGGCGGCACCGCGGTTGGTACCGGCATCAACACCCCCGAGGGCTTCTCTGCCCGCGTCATTGAGCTGCTGGCTGAGGAAACCGGCCTGCCCCTGACCGAGGCCCGCAACCACTTTGAGGCCCAGGCCAACCGTGACGGCCTGATTGAGGCCTCCAGCCAGCTGCGTAATATCGCCTACTCCTTCATGAAGATCAACAACGATATTCGCTGGATGGGTTCAGGCCCCAACACCGGTCTGGGCGAGCTGCATATTCCCGACCTGCAGCCCGGCTCATCGATTATGCCCGGCAAGGTCAACCCCGTGATTTGTGAAGCAGCCATTATGGTCTGCGCCCAGGTCATCGGCAACGACACCACCATCGCCCTGTCCTCCACCAACGGTGCCTTCGAGCTGAACGTGGGTATCCCGGTTATGGCTGCCAACCTGCTGCAGTCCATCCGCCTGCTGGCCAACACCTCCCGCGTGATGGCTGACAAGATGATTGATGGCCTGGAGGCCAACGTGGAGCGTGCTCGCTTCTTGGCTGAGGCCTCCCCCTCAACTGTGACCCCCATGAACAAGCTGATTGGCTACGAGGCAGCGGCCAAGATTGCCAAGTACTCGGTGGCCAACAAGACCACCGTGCGCGAGGCCGTCATCGCCCTGGGCTATGTTGAGCGAGGCGAGGTCACCGAGGCCCAGCTCGATGAGGCCCTGGACGTCACCAAGATGCTGGGTAACTTCTAAACCTACCGAGCGAAGGACGCTCCGAGCATCCGAGCACGCAAAGGGCGGGTTTCCCTCTACGGGAAGCCCGCCCTTTGTGCGCTTCTCGTGTGAACTAGCGCTCAGGGGTGCGTGACCACATAGATAGTTCAAGAATAAACAAAAGTAGAACCGACAGGAGTAAACTATAGGAAAGTAAGGGTGCAGATTATTGAAAGGTTGTCCCATGAAACTCGCTGATCAACTCATCCAGCAGCTCATAGACGCCGGCGTAGAACGTATCTACGGTGTCGTAGGAGACTCCCTCAACCCCATCGTTGATGCAGTCCGCGCCAGCGGCGGCTCTGCCAAGGGCGGCATCGACTGGATTCACGTACGCCATGAAGAGGTCGCGGCTTTTGCCGCAGCAGCAGAAGCACAGGTCACCGGCAAGCTCGCCGTGTGCGCAGGGTCTTGCGGCCCCGGCAACACCCACCTCGTCAACGGCCTCTACGACGCGCACCGCTCGGGCGCGCCCGTCCTGGCTATCGCTTCCCACATCCCCTCCGCCCAAATCGGCACCAGCTACTTCCAAGAGACCCACCCCGACCGCCTCTTCGCCG
>DXCN01000001.1 GCA_019115985.1 Candidatus Rothia avicola
TGGTGCTCGGCGGTGGATGACTCGGTGGAAGCCGGCGTTGAATGCTTTTGCTATTGTTTTTGGTGATCGGTTGCCGCAGGTGGCTGGTCGCTAGATTTGTTGTGGGTTTACACCGTTAATCTGACAGTCCCTCAACTTGCAGTGGAGGTATCTTGTGAACGAAGAATCCAATTCCAACGTCGAGGCTGGTTATGATGAGGTTTCCCAGATTGAAGGCGAAGGCGCAGAACTAGAAGAGCAGAGTGAAAATGATAGTTTACAAATACCGGTCAGCTTCTCAGGGTTGCTGTCGACGAACAAAGAATCTAATCTATCCAGCCGCATCGCATTGTTGCAAGGACAAACACGTCCGTTGATGCCTGATTACAGCGCCATCGTTCGCAGTTCCTTTACTCCTGTAAACGAGCGGATCTGGGAGCAAATGATACCGATTGCCATGGGCACTCCGGTATCCTCGATGTTTTCACTCAACCTGCCCTCCTTGTACACTCCTGTTAATAACACGGCCTTCCAGGAGATGTGCAAGAAGATTTCCCAGCAGCGAACGTCTGCTTTGGAGAGCTTGTGGAAGTCACTTGGGCCGCTGTTCGGCTCAGGAGGATTCAGCGGACTCAACCGCACGTTGCTACCACCAAATCTCGTGGAATACGCCGATGAGATTACAGCCAGCGAGGTCTATGAATTCGGTGAGCAGGAGGGGATTCCTCTCTACTTGGTGCCTCGGGGTCGTACAGCCCTTCGGTTGTTGCGAGCAGAGAATCGTGCAGGCAGACGGCAAGTGCTGAGCGACTGCTACGAATCCCTCATTGATGATTGCTCTGCTGTGCTTGAACAGGTGAACCACCCAGCGGTCACTAACGAACTAGGCTTTGTCCTCGAAGGTCTTGGTGCGATGCGCGCTGGCTACACATGTTCGGCCCAGGCACTGTTTACAGTCACTTTGGATACACTAATTTCCCACTTGTATCGCAATCAGCAAGCGCGGAAGACTATCACAAACCGGAAGAGAGGCGAGGACATTCCTGATGTAATTGATGAGATGGCTGTTTGGAAAGCACTTGTATCGCTACCAATCTGGAATGCACATGAGACTTTCTGGAAGGATAAGGGCGACAAAGTTCCATACTATTATTCCCGCCATGCCAGCGTTCATAGTGTTTCCTCACGTCAGTTCAGTAAGCGAAACTGTGTTCAGGTGCTTATGCTTGTCACAAGCCTCATTGGCTACGCCGATCGGATTGTCAGAGAATCTGACTAGCGCTTAGATGATCGTAATGATATCCAGGCACCTGCGCGAGACAGACCGGGAACTTTTGCATTCAGACTTGAAACAGATTGGATGGGGTGAAAAGTACCTATTGATTTTAGACCTTATAAGTTCTAAAGTTGGCTTATGTGGAGTATCGATGTTGCGCTCATTGAGCATTGGGTTAAGGAGCTAGACTCAGACTCGCGTGGGCAGCTGTTTGCTGCCTTGGAACTGTTGCAGGAATACGGGCCTCACCTTGGCAGGCCTCTCGTTGATACGGTGTCTAACTCCAAACATCGAAATATGAAAGAGCTACGGCCTGGCTCCGCTGGTCGCTCAGAATTGAGAGTTCTATTTGCCTTTGATATTGAACGAAGAGCAATCATGCTTATCGCGGGGGATAAAGCGGGTAACTGGCAACCGTGGTACAAAAAGAGCATCCCTATTGCAGACCGGTTATTCGGCGAACACCAAGACAGACTGGGAGGAAAATAAAATGGCACTCAGCTTTGAAGAACTTGTAGCTAAGTATCCGGTAGACCGGGAGATTATTGATACGCATAAACAGCGCATGATTGCCGAAACTCGTGCTTACCGTTTGCGGGAGTTACGCATCCAAGCTGGGTACACTCAGGCTGAACTTGCTCGTCAGATAGGCGTAGGGCAACGTCAAGTCTCTAAGATTGAAACCGGCGATATTGAAAACGCTAAAGTAAGCACCATAAGAAGCTATCTTGAAGCAATTGGTGGAAGCCTTGCGCTCGAGTATGTCTTAGGTGACAAGCGTGTTCAAGTCGCCTAAATGAAGGGAGTGATGAGCGGGGTTTCCTTTGCGGTGCCAGTCTGTGCAGGAATTCTATAGCTAAATGTAGTTGCCCATGAAGAGAATGGTGAGGCTGAAATCTGATGTGGATTACTGGTGATGTGGAGCTCCCAGAAGAGGTTCTTGATGCTCATGAACGAGGTGAGCTTGTGTTCTTTATCGGTGCTGGGGCTTCGGTCGGCTCGCCTTCAAATCTTCCACTATTTAACGAGTTAGCCAAGCAGCTTGCAAAGTTGGCATCGCATCCCTTTGAAGAAGATGGTGGATTAGATTACTTTATTGGGCGGCTTGAGAACTTGCCGCAGAAATTTGATGCGCACGAGCATACCTATGACATCATCGCTAATCCTGAATCAAAATATAACTCGATTCATCAGGCAGTTGCTGAACTGGCGCAGAGTGGCGGAGCCTTTAGAGTGGTTACGACTAACTATGATGATCACCTCGCAAATGCAGCGGATGAAGGCGGGCAAACTCCAGATGTGTGGTACGCCCCTGCTTTGCCTCTAGGAGGTCAATTCGAGGGAATTGTGCACCTACACGGGTCAATTAGACGTCCCAACAAAGAGATGATTTTGAGTGACCGGGACTTTGGGAGCGCTTACCTTACTGAGGCTTGGGCAACACGTTTTCTTCTGCCAATGTTCAGACAGTTTACCGTTGTCTTTATTGGGTATAGCTATAACGACACTATTATGCGTTATTTAACCCTAGGTCTATCTTCGGCTGAGCAGAACAACCTTTGTAAGCGTTTTGCTTTTACTACAGATAAACCTTCGGATGCTAAATGGCAGTATCTAGGAATCCAGCCCATAAGCTATCCACCAGATGACAACCACGAAGCTTTAACTGCGGCGTTGAAGGTATGGTCCAGCCGGGCAAGAATGGGTAAAGCCGATCATAGGGCGCTTTTACTTGACATTATTTTGGGAGGTCCTAGAATTCTTCCGGTTGATGACCGAGATTATCTTCGCTCCAGGTTGCAGTCAGAGGATGGTGCACGTGATTTTGTCTCTGCGGTGGAAAATCTTTCTGACAAGGATAAACTTGATTGGCTTGACTGGGTTAACGACTTAAATCAGTTCAAAAAACTTTTCATCCCGGGTAATAAATCAGCTATATCTCCGATTCTTTCATACTGGTTTGCCCGGATTTATATTGGTTCTCCCACATTGAATGGCGCAGCTTTACGAACTATTCAACATATGGGCCAAACTATGTCTGATTCGCTGTTTAATGCTGCAGTATGGGCTGCAAAAGACTTGTACAAGCATGATGAAGAAGCTGGTCTCAGATGGCAGACATTTTTGTCAACTTCTGTGCGAGGGCAGTCAATTCCAACTAATGGGCGTATCCTCCGGGACTTGGTAGATAAGAGTAATGCTACCGAGCTTCCCTTACTTGCGACTTTGCTCCGCCCTTCGCTCCTGTTAAGAACTAGCTTTCTCCTCGACCCGGCGGAAGAGCGAACACGCTACCCTAGTGCGGATATTTCCTGGGATACAGACGAATGCTTACTCAACCAATATATACAGAGAGCTGTCAAGGAGTCCGATGCCGGTGAGCCCCGGCTCGGGACAATATTAGAGAACAGCATGGTTGCGGCCTATGAACTTCTCAGCTCCTACAATTCGAAGAATTTTGATTCGCTTTCGTTTGGTCGCTCAGCTATTGAATGCCATGAACAAGATTCATTTAGGAGGCCGGTTGACGCATTAATCGATGGGCTTCGAGATTATGGGATTAAAGCGTTGTCTGTTAGACAGGAGCTCCCCGAACGCTGGTGGGGTTTTGAATACACTCTCATGCAACGACTGGCTCTTCATCTTGTTGCCCATGACGAAAGCCGTGCTGCTGATGAGAAACTGGAATGGTTGCTGGAGCGAACAGACCTATACGCACATAATCTGAAGCATGAAACGTACCGGGTACTAGATAAAGCACTTCCAGAGGCCTCACCCGGAGTGAAGAGCAAGGTACTGGAAGTAGCTATTGCTGGACCCCAAAAACCGGATGAAGATTCTGATACAGCGCGTCATCTTGCGTATATGAAGTTCAATCTGCTTGCATGGATGGTTCGAGTTGATTCGTCGTGGGAAGATGCCGAAGCGGAATTTGAAAAAATTCGGCTCGAAAACCCAGATTTTAAGGTCAGAGAACATCCCGACTTTAGTTCTTGGATGACCAGCGGAACGTATGGCGGCACCTTGCCCATGGAGGTTGATGAGTTTCTGAGTTTTGTTGAAGAGAATACCGCACAGGCACTTGAATATATTCTCTCGTATGACCGATCACGGCCTGATTTTCATGAACCTACCTGGGACGATGCTCTCTCACTGATTAAAGAATCCTCATATCAGCGACCTGACTGTGGGATAAAGCTTTGGGACGAGACCAATAAATCGGAGGTCGTAGCCAAGAAAAGCGTAGATATTTGGAAGGCAATCACTAGGGGCTGGGGAAAATCAGAACTGGGAGACTCTGGTGTAGAAGCTGTCGGACGGTTAGAGAGTTTCCTGCCGGACGCAGACTCAGCTGATGCCATAGCAGATTTTCTGTTGGACCAGGTGATGAGCCAAAATGAATTACCTGAATCTGCGGTGCTTGCGGGAATGCGAAACCTGGCAAGAATCCTATGGGACAAACACGGTGAGGACTATAAGTATCCTGAAAATATTCCGCCTCTTTCTTCAGCTGAACCCTTATATCTAAATAGCTGGCCCGGGACACTTGCTAGATATTGGGCGAGTGAGATTGGGCGTCGTTGGGGACAAACTAATGATAGCGACTGGAACGGACTCAATCAGGAAGAGTCACAAGCACTGATATCTTTGCTGTCTGGCAACTCTTATGTACTTAATGTGACTCAACCGGCCATTGCTGGGGAGCTCTTCTTCTATTTTGCGGCAGATGAGGTTTTTGCTCAAAAGCACATCCTTTCTCTGTTTGGTGATCCTCAGCGTCATGCCTTTGCATGGTTTCCGTTCTTACAAACTCGGAGATACAACGACCGACTACTTGCGGCTGGTCTTTTCCAGAATATGTTGGAAGAATTTGACCGACTTCATGAAGTACCGGAAGAGAATGTACGCAGCTACTTTTTGAATCTTGTTGTCTCTGTTCTCTCTTACTCCGGAATCTCTGATTCCGAGCGGGAGAACCTTCTAAATCGCTCTATCACTGCTAATAATGGGGCATATGCTGTTGACTTTGCTCAAGCGGTTACACGCTGTTTGCAAGGGAACGAGACCGCTACTGAAGATATTTGGAGACAGTGGCTCGGGAAACACCTATGCAATAGAGTGAAGGGAATCCCCCGTGAGGCTAAAACAGATGAAATCGCAGCATGGGCTGATCTGGTTCCTTACCTTGGTGGACGGATCCCGGAGGCTGTAGAAATTCTCAAAGGTAAAGAGCCCTATTTCACCGATAATTACCTTAACTTGGATATTCCAGTTGAAGCATTTAGGGAATATGGTAACTGTCTTGTGGCGTTCATAACAGAACGCATCCGCTCTACCGATAACCTAGAGCCATGGGCTAGATACCAGGTACAGAACCTGGTGCAGCAGATTGCCCAAGAACTAGGTGATGCTACATCTCAGCCGTTATTAGATGCAGCCAGAGATAAAGGCTTTATTCCACCTTCAGATTAGATGAGACTCTTTGGAGTCTCCGCTTCAACGTCTCAATACATCTGACATAAAAGACCAGGAGCCAGATGCTCGAAAAGCGCTGGGAGCCTGGTCTTTTTGTGTTCCAAAAGTTTATACAGGTCAAAATGAGCTTTACCGGATGCTATCCGGAAACTTGCTACATAGGGCTGCAGAGCTACGACCCCTCGCAAGATTTACAAGGCCTATAAGGAGGCAAGACGACAAAGAAAAATCACTTGCTTCTGTAACAATTAGTATCAACCACGTGCACCCGCAAAACACTATGCGGGTCTTGACTATTCATAGAGGAATACGAGTGTCAGACGAAACATCAAAGGACGCGCTTGAGCTCCTTCAGGAAGCAACAATCGTTGAAGTCCAGCCCGGTGTCGCCGCGGTCTTTTCAGAGAAACCTGTTCCGGGGCTAGAGACCCTGTCCTTTGACCTCATGCCAGAGGGCTCAGACAAAATCATTGCTGATAGCCTTTCGGGCCTATTGGGAGGGGGGAACCTTCTTGCCCAATATCAAGACACGTCAAAGCTTTTCAACGGGCTGGTTCGGCTCACCCCAAACTACTATGGAAAAACTCCAGACTATGTCTCCCGTTGTAGCTAAAACGGGTGAGAACCTTGGTGTGCTTAAAAGCGCTGGCGGTAATGGTTTCAGTCACGTCATGCAATGGTCAGAGCTAGCCCCAGCAGATTTAGCTAAGCTAAAAGCGCTCAGCGCAGGGCCAGTGTTACCTCTCGTTGCTTTACAGATGCAGCTTGCCTCTATCTCACGCCGCCTGAACGAAAACATTGAACTGACTCGTCAAGCAATCAACGAAATCCGCCAGGTAACACAGGAGGACCGGTGGGCCACTCTCATTGCCTTGGATGCGTCTGTTTCCAAGGCCGTTGAAGAGGCACGTCATGTAGGGAAGGTAAGCAAAAGCATCCTTGCTCCAATTCATTCTAAAGAGGATGATATCCGTAAGAGCAGTGACCTTTTCAAGCAGATCGTGGCAAAGCCCCCGCTGAGGCCGTCTTCCTGGATGCCAAACTTGAGGCCGACATGGTTGAGCTCTCTGAAGAAGAGGCCCGCGAAATGCTGGAGATGAGCGGCCAGGACGAGTCCGGCCTGGACCAGCTAGCCCGCGTTGGCTTCTCTACCCTGGGCTTGCAGACCTACCTGACCGCTGGCCCCAAGGAAACCCGCGCCTGGACCATCACCAAGGGCGACACCGCCCCCCCCCGGCTGCCGGCGTCATCCACACCGACTTTGAGCGCGGCTTCATCAAGGCCGAAGTTGTTTCCTTCTCTGACCTGGACGACGCCGGTTCTATGGCTGAGGCCAAGGCCCGGGGCAAGGTCCGTATGGAAGGCAAGGACTACATCATGCAGGACGGTGATGTGGTGGAGTTTAGATTTAACGTCTAGCCTCCAAACTGGATCTTCCCTCGGAAAAGTGCAAGTGCCCCGCGTTAAGTGCGGGGCACTTGCACTTTTTCGATGGCGTCTTAGGTGCGTGTGCGGTGTGTCGTCTACCGCTCATAAGTATGCTTTTGGCACAATAGGGGATACCAAGCTACCTGATGAAAGAAGGTTTATCATGAAAGCACGTCTAGCGTTCATCGCCGGTGCAGGTATCGGTTACGTGCTGGGGGCCCGCGCAGGCCGCGGCCAGTACGAAAAGATCAAGACCCAGGCCACCAACGTCTGGAACGACCCCAAGGTGCAGAACGGCATCAAGACCGCCGAAGAAACTATCAAGGAACAGGCCCCCGTCGTTGCCGAAAAAGCCAAGGAAGCCGCTGTAGCAGGTGCTGAAAAGGCTAAAGAAGCTGCTGCCGCAGGCACCGAGAAAGCCAAGGAAAAGGCTGAAGATATCAAGGACGCCCGCGCCGAGGCTAAGACCGAGAAGCAGGTAGAAAAGGCAGAAGCTAAGGCCGAAAAGGAAGCCGAGAAGGCTGACAAGAAGGCCCAGAAACTGGTCGATGAGGCTCCTGCCGATGTCGTCTCAGACCCCGCCACCGATATGAACGACGAAGGGCCCGCACCCACCAAGTAAGGCGTCCTCTACGTTTAGCCCCAGAACCTTCCGCTCTTCGACGCCCCGAAGAGCGGGAGGTTTTGTGCTTCTATCTGGGATAATGGGGAGCGACCTAGACACCACCTAACCTTTGGAGACCCCCATGTCTGATGCCCCCGCACCCGCCTGCCCCGCCTGCTCAGAAGAGTACTCCTACCAGCAGGGAGAGCTGTGGGTCTGCCCCATGTGCGGCCACGAATGGGCCGAAACCGATGCCTCTGAGGCAGAAGAGAGCGGCTCTAAGGTGCTCGATGCAGTCGGCAACGAGCTGGTGGACGGCGATTCCGTCACCATCACCAAGGGCCTCAAGGTTAAGGGCGGTGCCGATATCAAGGCCGGCACCAAGGTGCGCGGTATCCGCCTGCTCGAAAGCCCCGTCAACGGCCACGATATTGAAGCTAAGGTTCCCGGCGCAGGCCAGATGTACCTGAAGTCCTCCGTGGTCAAGAAGAGCAACTAACCCCCCGAAAGCAGCGGCCCACTTATGAAATGGCTAGTGTGGGCGGTGGCTATAGCCGCCTACGTGTTCTCAATTATCAACCGCAGCTCCTTCTCGGCACTGGGGGCCACTGCCCAAACCCACTTTGGGGTAGAGGCGACAGCTATTTCCCTTTTCATCATGCTGCAGCTGGTGGTCTACGCCAGCTGGCAGGTGCCGGTGGGCGCCATGCTCGACCGTAAGGGGGCGCCGGTGCTGATTGCCATCGGCCTGGCCCTCATGACGGCTGGCCAGTTTCTCCTGGCCCAGAGCGAGACCGTGCCCCTGGCCCTGCTGGCGCGTGTGCTGGTGGGCAGCGGGGACGCCTGTATCTTCGTCAGCCTGATTCGCCTGATCTCAGACTGGTTTACCCCTAAACAGATTCCGGTGGTCAACCAAATTAGCGCCAATATGGGCCAGATGGGTCAGCTGGTTGCCGTCACACCCCTGGTCACCCTGGTGGGTGCCCTGGGCTGGCAGGGCGGCTTTACTGTTCTTGCCGCTATCGGTTCCTGCCTTCTGCTCCTGGCCCTCTTCACGCTCAGGCCGGCTCCCGGCAGGGCTACCGTTGCCCAGGGGCTGGGCCGTCGGGCCCGGCGCGGACGGGGGAGTGCGTCCGCCCGGCGTCCGCTCCTTGACCAGGAAGAAGCCAACCGGGCCCGCACCGACCACCCCTACCCCGTCACTGACTCCCTAGCCGTGCTTCCCCCGGCCTCGGGCCCAGGCTTTGGGGCCTCTATCAGGCAGGTGCTGGCCTACCCGGGCGTGCGCCTGGCCTTTTGGGTGCACTATGTGACGGCCTCCATGATTTTCTCCATCATGCTGCTGTGGGGCATGCCTTTCCTGACCGGGGGCCTGGGCTATAGCCGGGCCCTGGCCTCGGGCATCGTTAGCACAGTGGTGGCCTCCATCGTCATTGCCGGGTTCTTCACCGGCTCGATCCTCTCCCGCTTTTCTCCCTACCGGGTGCATATTGCAGTGGGTAGCAGCCTGCTCAACCTCAGCCTGTGGTCCCTGATTTTCTTCTGGCCCGGAATTGCCCCCACCGCCCTGGTGTATGCTGCGGCTATCACCCTGGGTGTCAACGGTCCGGTGTCCATGGCAGCTTTTGAGGTGGTGCGTTCGCACGTGCCCCAGCACCAGCGGGGCCTAGCCACAGGCATCGCCAACATGGGAGGCTTCGTAGGATCCCTCACCACCGTGTTCCTCATCGGCCTGATTCTTGACAGCCTCGGCGCCGGCACCCCCGAAACCTACACTCTTGAGGCCTTCCGCTGGGCTATGGCCAGCCACATTCCGGTGATTCTGCTGGGCATTCTCATGATTGCCCTGCTCTACCCCAAGGCCAAGCGGGCGCTGACAGGCCGGGCGCAGGCGTCCTAGTTTCTCAAGGGGCGGACGCCCGCCACCCCTCCCAACGAACAGGCAGCAAACCCACAGGGAGGGGGCGGTATCTTGCCCACATTTTCCGGTTTTCACTGGGCAGGTGCTACCGCGGTCTTTAGAATTAAAAGCCGCACGCCACGCCTTACCCTGTGAAGGAAACATGACCAGAAAATCAGTCGTCCTGTTCACTAGCCTTGCCCTGCTGGCCCTTACCGCCTGCCAGCAGGAAGAAGTGATTACCCGCGTTGACCCGCAGACCGCTTCAGCAAGTGCTAGTTCAGCCTCGCCCAGCCCTACCCCCACCGTTGAGGCGACCCCCACTCCGGAGCCGGCCCCCGAACCCACCAGCGCAGAGCCGACCCCTGAGTCCACTCCCGAAGACCCCTTCCCGGGCACCGTCTTTGCCGAGAACGGCGTGACCTTCTTTGTCCCCCAGGACTACGTGCAGGATGCCACCCCCTCCCAGGCAGAAATCTTCACCTACCAGTTCACCCACTACCGGAGCGCCGAGGACGCCGCGGGCCGCTTTATGGTGGGCACCCCCTATAACGATGAGCAGGGGCGTAGCGCCGAAGAGCTGGAGAAAGAAACCGTCGCCCGCCTTACCCCGGCCTGGTCTATTAACGAGACCGTTGAGACCATTAACTACACCCGCGAAGACGGCGTGCGCGTGATTCGCTCTGAGGTACGTTTTGCTTCGAGTAACGCCCCCGGCTACATCTTCACCCTGGATAACGGGCAGGAGCTGATGCACGCCGCTATCTTGGTGGACGATGCCAACCCTGACTTTGTGAAGAAGATTGAGGATTCTATCGGCTTCGCCTGGTAGCAGGTACCTTAGCCAGAAGCCTATACACACAGCGGGCGGAACCGGGGTCGGTTCCGCCCGCTGTGGCGTTTAAAGAGTTTCGCTGTAGGTTTGCCCCGCTTTTAGTTTTCTTCTGTGGTCTCTTCGGGGGTGTGCAGCTCGCCCAAGCCCTCAGATAGGGCAATGAATTCGTCGATGTCTTCCTGGGTTGCATAGGGTACGGGGTGTACGAGTAGCTCGTTAATGCTGGAGCGGAAGATGTAGCTGAGGTTGACCGGGTCTGATCCCTTGCCGCCGATAATAGCCTTGGTGGTTAGGCCGTAGCTGAGCATGGTGAGCTGGTTAGCCTGTACCTTGACGTCGGTTCCGGCCTTGAGCTGGCCAGCTTTATCGAGGTGCATCAGCATGTCGTAGAAGAGGGCTCGGATACGCTCTAGGCTGGTCACCGAGACGTTCTTGATTTCGGGGGTGGAGCGTAGCTCGGCCACCATGCCCAGGGCGATGCGGGAAACCGCGCGGGAGCGCGGGGTGAGCGGGATGAAGTGCTCAAGAATCTTGACGGTGTTGAGCACGTCCTGCCCCTGTACCGATACCGCCCGCATATTGGCCTCGGTCTCTACACCAATAAGTTCCAGGGCGTAGGTGACTAGTTCGACGCGGCTGTCGAAGAAGTGGCGCAGTGAACCGGTGGAAATGCCGGCTTCGGCTGCCACGTTGCGAATGGTGATAGCGCTGACGCCGCGTTCGTTGAGGAGCTTCCAGACCGCCTGGGAAATGACTTTCTTGCGTTCGTCGTGGTCAATGAGCTTAGGCACTGAAGAACTCCTGACTGAAGTAGTCGAGGTCCTGCTCTTCGGGGTAGGTGAAGACTTCCAGCAAGGTCTCGAAGTGGATGAGCATGGGGGCCATGAGCTCTTCATCGCTGGCTTCACCGTCGGTGAGCAGGTAGAGGCAGTTGATACCCCACAGCAGGGCTACGAGCTTTTCTACCTCTAGGTCGATATCGATATCGTCGCGTACAAAGCCCTGGGCCCGCAGCTGGCTGAGCAGGAAGCCGTAGGCGTAGAGGAAGTCCTTTTCGTGGGACTGCAGAATCTTGGCGATACCGGGAATCGTTGAGGCATCTGCCAGCATGCCCGCAACCACGGTGATAAAGAGCTTGCCGTCCTCAGAGACAGGGGAGAGCTCGGTGAAGATTTCTTCGAGGCTGTAAATCAGCTCGTAGTTGAAGGTGCGGCTGGTCAGGGCCTTAATGAAACGTTTGCCTACATAGTCGAGAGAGAAGTGCATCATCTCTTCGTGGGAGGGGAAGACGTGGCGCAGGGAGCCTGTAGAGATGCCGGCTTCGGCGGCTACGGTTCGCACAGATACACTGCGGACGCCTTCACGGGCTAGCACCGACCAGACCGCCTGGGCAATTTCTTGTTTTCGTTCTTCGTGGTTGATGAGTTTTGGCACAGTTTTACTTTAGATGACGGTGTGGCTACAGGTACTGCACCCTGTCTTTTTCGTGGGAGAACGCCTTTATGACGTGGTGAGGTGGTGTTTTATGACGCTAGGTAGGACGCCAGGTGCTCGCCGGTGAGGGTAGCAGCGGCGGCGAGGGCAGTTGGGGTTCCCTCAAAGACGATGGAGCCGCCGTCGTGACCAGCTGCGGGGCCAACGTCGATGATGTGGTCAGAATGGGCGATGACGGCCTGATGGTGTTCGATGCAGAGCACAGTGGTGCCGGCATCGACCAGCTGGTCGAGCAAGGTGAGGAACTGCTGAATATCGGCCAGGTGCAGGCCTGTGGTGGGTTCGTCGAAGATGTAGGTTCCGCCGGGTTCAGCCATGTGGGTGGCGAGTTTGATGCGCTGACGCTCGCCGCCGGAGAGGGTAGAGAGGGGCTGACCGAGGGTGATGTAGCCCAGGCCCACATCGACCAGGCGCTGCAGGATTTTGGTGGCGGCGGCCAGCTTGGTGTCTTTGGCGCTGAAGAAGGTGAGGGCATCGGCAGCGGAGAGAGCCAGAACGTCGCCGATGTTCTTGTCACCCAGGCGGTATTCGAGCACACCGGGGGAGAAGCGTTTGCCTTCGCAGGCCTCGCAGACGGCGGTGGATTTTTCCATGAAGCCCAGCTGGGTTTCAATCACGCCGGTGCCCTTACACTCGGGGCAGGCACCCTCAGAGTTGGCTGAGAAGAGGGCGGGTTTGACCCCGTTGGCCTTGGCGAAGGCCTTGCGGATGGGGTCGAGCAGGCCGGTGTAGGTGGCCGGGTTGGAACGGCGCGAGCCCTTGATGGGGGCCTGGTCGATGTAGATAATTCGCTCTTCGCTGTCTGCGTGCTGCTCCAGGAGCTCGGTGATCAGGGAGGACTTACCGGACCCGGCAACGCCGGTGACGGTGGTCAGGACGCCGGTGGGTACGGACACCGAGACATTTTTGAGGTTGTTACGGGTTGCGTGAGCAACCTGCAGGGCCCCGGTAGCCGGGCGGACGGCGTCCTTAAGCCCCTGCCGGTCGTAGAAGTGGCGGGAAGTGACGGTGTCTGCCTGCTTGAGCCCCTCGAAAGCCCCGGCATAGACCACGGTGCCACCGGCGGAACCGGCGGCCGGGCCCATGTCGATGATGTGGTCGGCAATAGCGATGGTCTCGGGCTTATGCTCTACCACCAGCACAGTGTTGCCGCGGTCGCGCAGGCGCAGCAGAAGCTCGTTCATCTTGGTGACGTCGTGGGGGTGCAGGCCCGCGGTGGGCTCGTCAAAGACGTAGGTGACGTCGGTGAGCGGGGAACCCAGGTGACGCACCATCTTGGCACGCTGGGCCTCGCCACCTGAAAGGGAGGAGGCCGAGCGAGAGAGGGCAATGTAGCCCAGGCCGATGGCGACCATAGAGTCGAGCAGGTGTTCCAGTGCAGCGAGTAGGGGAGCGACCTCGGGGATGTCCTGCTCACGCACCCAGGCGAGCAGGTCGGTCACCTGCATGTCGCAGAGCTCAGCAATGTTAACCCCGTTGACCTTGGACGCCAGGGCAGCCTGTGACAGGCGGGTACCGCCACAATCGGGGCAGGGGACAAAAGTGACCGCCCGGTCAACAAAGGCGCGAATATGGGCCTGCATGCCCTCCTTATCCTTGGAGAGCATAGACTTCTCGATGCGGGGAACCAGACCCTCATAGGTCATATTGATGCCCGCAATTTTCATCTTGGTGGGCTCTTTATACAGGAAATCGGCGCGCTGCTGCTCGGTGAAGTCCTTGACCGGAACATCGGTGGGGAAGAGCCCCGACTCCTTGTAAAGGCGGGCAGACCAGCCACTGGTAGAGAAGCCGGGGACCTTGAAGAAGCCCTCGTCCTCCATAGTCAGGTTCTCGTCAAAAAGCTCAGCCAGGTCAATCTGGCTGGTACGGCCCAGCCCCTCGCAGCGGTTGCACATACCGCCCGCGCGGGAGAAAGTCACGTGCTCGGCCTTACCGTCGCCCACCTTACGGGCACCGGTTGCCTGAACCGTCGCCTGGTTGAAGGAAAATGCGGTGGGGGAGCCCAGATTCGGGGTGCCCACGCGGGCAAAGAGCATGCGGAGCATAGGCAGGGCATCGGTAGCAGTGCCCACCGTGGAGCGGGGATTAGCCCCCAGACGTTCCTGATCGACGATAATCGCGCTGGTCAGACCCTCAATTGCATCAACATCGGGCCGATCCTGATGCGGCATAAAGCCCTGCACAAAAGCAGAATACGTTTCGTTAATAAGACGCTGGGACTCAGCGGCCACCACCCCAAAAGCCAAGGATGACTTACCCGACCCTGACACACCGGTAAACACCGTCAGACGGCGCTTAGGGATCTCAACCGACACATTCTTGAGATTATTATTGCGGGCACCCGTAATACGAATAGTCTGATGGGAATCAGCGGCGTGAGCAGTAGACACGAAATCTCCCTAAGTGCGAAGGATAGCTGTACACCAGTCTATCGAACCCCTCACCCGGGTTAAGACCTACGGTTCCCCGCACAGCGCAACACCTTGCACCACCCCGGTTGCCTGCGCCACAATACAACTATGGCTACTACACATCTTGAAGGCAATGACGTACAGACCGTAGGCGACCTGCCCGCCGTAGGTTCCACAGCACCGGCATTCACCCTGGTGGGCACCGACCTCGACGCAGTCACCTCAGACTCATTCGAGGGCAAGAACCTGGTCCTCAACATCTTCCCCTCCATCGACACCGGCGTCTGCGCCACCTCCGTCCGCAAATTCAACGAAGAAGCATCCAAGCTTGAGAACACCACCGTCGTGTGCATCTCTAAGGATCTCCCCTTCGCCCTGGGCCGCTTCTGCGGTGCTGAAGGCATCGAAAACGTTGTCTCAGCATCAGCCTTCCGCGACTCCTTCGGCGAAGACTACGGCGTGACCATGACCGACGGCCCCCTGGCCGGCCTGCTAGCCCGCTCCGTTATCGTCGTCAACGCCGCCGGTGAAATCGTCTACACCCAGCTCGTCGACGAAATCACCACCGAGCCCGACTACGAGGCAGCACTTGCAGCCCTCTAAAACCAACATCACTTACGCGGTGGGTATATCCCTTCCGCCTGCTGAGCAGGCTTTCAGGGATATACCCACCGCTGTGTGCAGGGGCTGGGCGCAGTTACCTCGTGCCTCTAGAACACCCAGTTAGCAAGCACCACGCAGGTTGCTGTACCCACGATGAGGGAGAGCGCCAGGTTCTTCCTCCACAGGTGGGTAGCAACAGTTACTACCGCTCCGGCGAGGTAAGGCAGGGCCGTCTCGCGGGAAGAGTAGTCGATTTCTGCCATCACGTAGAAGCCCAGGCAGATGATAGCGCCCATAGGCAGCCAGGCAGCCAGGTTAGCAACCAGAGCTGAGCCCTTGACCAGAGACTTCACACCGAAGGGAATCAGGCGCAGGGCGAAGGTGATGCCGGCGGCCAGGAAAATAGCTGAAAGAATGTAACCGGTGCTAGGCACGGGGAGCCTCCTTGGCGGGGGTGGTGGCGCGCTGGGTGGTAAGGTGACGGATGATGAGCAGGACCACCAGAGCCAGCAGAGACACCAACAGCATAGAATGCGGGGCGAGGACGATGGCCGTCAGCGAGGCAGCGACCGCAAGGGACGCTGTGATTCGGTCCTTAACCGCCCGGTAGGCGTCGATAGAGAGCACCAGGAACATGCCCGTCATCACGAAGTCAACGCCCTCTAAATGGGAGAGGAAGGTGGCTCCTAGAATCACGCCCAGAGTGGAGCCGCCCCACCAGGAGAGCCAGAGCACCACAGAAACTGTCATGATGCGGGAGCTACGAAAATTCTGCGACCCCGGGGCAGTATTCAGGGCGTAGGCCTCGTCGCAGAGCATATACACAGCTAGAGCTTTAGCTAGGTTCCCCTTGATGTTCTGCAGGGGATAAGAGATGCCGTAGACCAGGTGCCGGGCGTTCATCAACAGGGTCGTAGAAGCAATCAGACTCAGCGGCGCAGCGGTGGCAAGCATGCCCACCAGCAGGAACTCTACCGACCCGGCAAAGACAATAGCTGAGAGAGCCGGGGCAACCCACCAGGGCAGGCCCACCGAAGCGACCAGCACGCCCAGGCCCATGCCCATGACCACAAAGCCGACGCAGAGAACACCGGCTACGCGCAGACCTTCTTTGAAGCCGCTTTCGCCAGGTAACTGGCTGATGTGTTCCCCCGTAATGGGGGCGGACGCGGTCGCCCCGCTAGCGGGGCCCGGCAGGTTGGCGGGGGTAGAAGGCGCTGAGAGCTGGCCTGTATCTGGGCTGGTGTGGTGCATAGCCATAAGTTTAGGTAAAAAGAGACGCAAGGTGCTTGCTGAATCTTGCTTGGACTTACCTCTTCGAGCAATATTAAAGCTATGGATACACTAGATAGAGCAATAATCGATGAGCTAACGCGAGACGGTCGCCTGAGTAACCAGGAGCTCGCCTCCCGGGTGGGGCTCACACCCGCCCCCTGCCTGCGCCGCGTCCGCCGTCTTGAAGAAGCCGGAATCATTGCTGGCTACACCGCCCGCATCAACTACGAAGCAATGGACGAGGGTTTCGAGGTGCTGGTCTTCGCCGATCTCTCCCGCAACGACATTGCCAGCGTTGACGCCTTCGAATCCATGATTCTCGCCAGCCCCCAGGTGATTGAGTTCCGCCGCATGTTCGGCCTTCCCGACTACTACATCAAGGTGCGGGTCAAAGACTCTGCAGCCTATGAGCGCTGGTACTCAGAAATAGCCGCCAACCACGAGCACATTCTGCGAATCGACTCCCGTATCACTATGAAGCTGCTCAAGGCCCCCTAAAATTAGCTCCCTGGGCTAAGGCCCCGGGCCACGATGCCCGAGGCCGAGCCCTACCGGAAATAAAACCTGTGCTGGCGCCGTTACCCGGGTACCGGCGTCCGCCCCCACCGTAGAAAGAAGAATCATGACCGAGAAGACCACCCGCCCCGAAGACCCCAACTACCGCGCCGTGACCGTCGAGAGGGTCGCCTCCCGCCACTACCGTGCCACCAACGCCAAAGGCGACACCCTCGACTTCGGCCAGGGGGAAGGTCTGCTCACCCCCGTCGAACTTCTCCTAGCCGCTATCGCTGGCTGCTCCGCCATCGACGTCGATGTAGTCACCGGCCGCAAATCAGAACCCGAAACCTTCACCGTGCACTCCTCCGGCCTACGTAAGGTTGACGAGAACAAGGCCGTCAGCCTCGACGACATCGAAGTCAGCTTCAACGTGCGCTTCCCCGCCACGGAAGAAGGTGAAAAAGCTCGCTCCATGGTCGACCGCCTGATCAAACTCTCCGCCGAAAAAGACTGCACCGTCTCCCGAACCGTCGAACACGGCGCGTCCGTCACCTTCATCAACGAAGATAAGCAGAGCTAAATCACTCTGCCTACCCGGGGGTGTGGGGCGCTCGCGGTGGTAATCTGAAATTTGCCTTATGCCCCCTAAGCAAAACTGTTGGGGGCTCATTACCACCGAAAGTAGCAGCACACTATGTCTACTGAAGCGCAGTCTGCACCCACCGGGCAGACCAAAGAAGAGCTCAAGCGCGGCCTCGCCAGCCGCCACCTCTCCATGATCGCCATCGGCGGCGCCATCGGCACCGGCCTGTTCGTTGCCTCCGGCTCCACCATCGCCGAAGCTGGCCCCGGCGGTGCCCTGCTGGCCTACGCCCTCATCGGTATCATGGTGCTGCTCCTCATGCAGTCCCTGGGCGAAATGGCAGCTAACCTGCCCGTTGCAGGCTCCTTCCAGACCTTCGCCTCCCGCTACGTCTCAGACTCCTTCGGCTTTGCCATGGGCTGGAACTACTGGTTCAACTGGGCCATTACCGTAGCTGCCGAACTGGTCGCAGCCGGTGTGATTATGTCCTACTGGCTCCCGGACGTTCCCGGCTGGGTCTGGGCAGGCCTCTTCCTGGCCATCATTCTGGGTATCAACGTGCTTTCGGCCCGCTCCTACGGTGAATCAGAGTTCTGGCTGGCTACCATCAAGGTGGTCACCGTTATCGTCTTCCTGATCGCCGGCGTCGCCATGATTTTCGGCCTCCTGGGCAACCACGACAACGGTTTCGCTCACTGGACCGACGGCGAAGCGCCCTTCAAGGGCGGCTTCCTCTCTATCCTGGCTATCTTCATGGTCGCCGGTTTCTCCTTCCAGGGCACCGAGATGATCGGTGTTGCCGCTGGTGAATCTGAGAACCCCCGCCGCGACGTACCCCGCGCCCTCAAGAGCGTTTTCTGGCGCATTATGCTCTTCTACATCGGTGCTATCGCTATCATCGCTACCCTGATTCCCTACACCAGCCCCAACCTGCTGCGGGCGGACGCCACCGACATCGCCTACTCACCCTTCACCATGGTCTTTGAGAACCTGGGTGTTGCTTTTGCCGCTTCGGTGATGAACGCCGTCATTCTGACCGCGATTCTCTCGGCCGGTAACTCGGGCCTCTACGTTTCATCCCGGATGCTTTACGCCCTGGCTCTGGAGGGCCGCGCTCCCAAGATTTTTGCCCGCGTGAACTCTCGCGGCATCCCCATGCCCGCCCTGCTCATGACCGCCGCTATTGGCCTCTTCGGCTTCGTCTCTGCCGTGGTGGGCGAGGGCTCTGCCTACACCTGGCTGATTAACATCTCCGGCCTGTCGGGCTTCATCACCTGGGTGGGCGTGGCGATCTGCCACTACCGCTTCCGCCGCGCCTACGTTGCCCAGGGTAACAATGTTAATGATTTGCCCTACAAGGCCCCTCTCTTCCCCATTGGCCCCATCGTTGCGCTGCTCATGTGCCTGCTGGTGATTGCTGGCCAGAACTACAACGCTATCTTCGCTGGCCACTGGTTCGAGGTTGTCTCGGCCTACATCGGCCTGCCCATCATTATTGGTGTGTGGCTGGTGCACAAGCTGGTGACCGGTTCAAAGACTATCCCGCTCAAGGATGTGGACGTCTCTGGTATCGAGATCTCAGGCAAGTAAGTCTCGTGTAGGAAGGGGAGGGCACCGGGGTTTTCCGGGGCCCTCCCCTTTTTCGTGTGTCTAGCTGCTTTTGACTCCGGTTTGTACCAGCCCCTGCCCACTTTGAGGCCGATTTCTGAACACTGCGTGGTACAAAGTCGTCTGGTCGGGACGCGGACGCCTGTGAGCGGGGGAGCGCGCCGGGCTAGAATGGTGTGGTTTGGTTTTGTTCTCTTGTACGCGTTCTGGGTTGAAAGGTGTGGCCGCGTGGCTAAGCTCTATTTCCGTTTTGGTGCCATGAATTCGGGTAAGTCAACTGCGCTGCTGCAGGCTGCCCATAATTATGAGGAGCGGGGCCAGCGTGTGCTGCTGGCTAAGCCGCAGGTTGATACCAAGGGTGATACTGAGATTGTGTCCCGTCTAGGCGTGACCCGCCAGGCTGATTTCTTGGTGGGGGCGGACGACTCGGTGCGCGAGCTCTTTCACGCTGCTGCTGAGCCTAACGCAGATGATGACCGCATGCACTGGCATCTGCCGGTCTCTTGCCTGCTGGTGGATGAGGCCCAGTTTCTGACTGCTGAGCAGGTGGATGACCTGATGCGGATTGCGGTGGTAGAGAATGTGCCGGTGATGTGTTACGGCATTCGTACGGATTTTAGGACGCGGGCCTTCCCCGGCTCTGCCCGCCTGCTGGAGATCGCCCATACGCTTGAGGAACTGAAGACTATTTGCCGGTGCGGACGGAAGGCACTCTTTAACGGCCGTACCGTTGACGGAAAGTTTGTTTTTGCCGGTGACCAGGTGGCGATTGACGGCGTGCATGTGGGCTATGAGTCGCTCTGCCCCACCTGCTACCTGGAGGAATCGGGCGGCAAACTATTACCGGCAAGATAAGTCCCGAAATACTGAGGCTTATTCAAAAGTAGACACGCACCCCACACCCACCAACTAGACAACGGCCCCACCCGCGGCAAAAATATGAGCGTTAAATCTCTATAAATAACCTCAAGCCATACCGGACAAGACCGTTGCTAC
>DXCN01000014.1 GCA_019115985.1 Candidatus Rothia avicola
GGTGATGCAGGCTCACAGCGAAGCTGCTGGCTCGGGGCTGGCGTGAATCACCCTTGTGAGCGCCAGCGAACCGGGTGAGAGGGTCGGCAGCGAGCGTGAGCCTGCATCACCTTCCGAACAAGTTTCGATAAGACAGCTCAAGGAGCCTTAAAGGGAAGCCTTGATCTCGGCCGCACTCGCCGTCGGTGAACCCACCTCGACCAGGCCGCACTCGGTCACCGTCAGCAGGGTGGGGTAATCGTCCACGCCCAACCCGAGCACCTGCTGCTACTCGGCGTCCGCGCAGGCCCAAGTTTAGTGCCCCCTGAAAAGTGCAAGTGCCGCTGCAAAAAGCAACGGCACATGCACTTTTCCAATGGCAGCGACCTTACAGGGCAGCTTCACTAAAGGGGTTCTACCTTTCTACCACTGTCTATTTACTGACCCTGGGCAGCAGCTTCGTCAGCAGAGGCAACGGTGAAACGGGTGCCAACGTGGGCCGGGTTTTCGATTTCGTCGATGGCGGCTACCGCAAAGTCCTGGGTTGAGACGAACATGCCGGCGGGTACATCCAGCTCGGTGCGGTAGTCACCGGTGCGAGCACCGGGGGCGATCATGGGTGAGGGGGCCAGCATGGTCCAGTTCAGGTCGGACGCTGCACGGTAGTCATCGAGGACAGCTGCGAAGGTCTTGGCTTCGGTCAGGTATTCTTCGGGGAAGTCGGGGCTATCCAGCAGCAGACCCTCGCCCGCGTTCAGGGCGCCAGCGCCGCCGACGATGAGGAAGCGGCCGGTGGGGGCAGCTGCGATGAGGGCACGGTGGGCGGCGATAGCTGCGGAGTAGTCGTCGCGGCTGGCAACGGAGATAACGGTTGCCTCGGATGAGTTGATGACCTCTACCAGGGCGGCAGTGTTGGCCAGGTCTAGGGCCAGGGTGCCTGCTGAGCCGCTGCGGGTGTAGCTGGTTACCTGGTGGCCGCGGTCCTTAGCTTCTGCGACGATTGCTGAGCCAACCATGCCTGCTGCGCCGATCACTGAGATGTTCATGGGGGTTCTCCTGAAGAGTTGGTTTTCTGTATCGAACAGTTCTATAGTATTTTTTAGAAACCAATTACCTCAAGGTAACCATTAGAAGATTTTTAAAAAAACTTTCAGAAAGGCCCACTGTGGCATCATCGACCCAGGTCAGCGCGGACGTCCGCCCCGCCTCCCAGCCGGCAGCAGAGCAGCTGCCCGCCAACGTCCTCGACCAGAACTGCCCCTCGCGCACCGTGCTGCGCCACCTCACGGACCGGTGGACTCCCCTGATTGTCACCGTGCTGGCAGACGGTGAGCCGGTACGCTTCAAGGACCTCAAAAACACCATCCAGGGGGTCTCCCCCAAAGTACTGACCGAAACCCTGCGTTCCATGGAACGCGACGGGCTGCTGACCCGCCACATCACCGCCAGCGTTCCCCCGCGCGTGGACTACCAGCTCACCGACCTGGGGCTGACCACCGTTGAGCCGCTCACTGCCGTCCGCCTCTGGGCAGAAGCCCACCTGGAAGAGGTACAAGCTAACCGCGAGCGCTACGACACCGCCCAGGCTCTCTAAGAACACCCTTTATAAAAGAATGTGCCGCCCGATTCCGAGTGCAGGAGTCTTACTCCCCCGCTCGAGATATCAGGCGGCACATTCGGTGCTTCTTATATGCCTAGAGATCCAGGCAGGCCGGGCCCAGCAGCACCTTGAGATCACCGAAGAGGGCCGGGTTGGGGTTGACCCGCAGGTCAGCACCTAGCCGGATGAGCAGGCGCTTGGTGCGGGTAGTCATCGCGATGCGCACCTCAGATTCACCCTTATGATTCCGCAGAACATCGCGCAGCTGTCCCAGGGTTTCCTCGGTCGCCTTGTACTCGGGGATGGCGATGGTGACCGGGCCGCCGGTACCGTCCGCTGAAATCTCGGGGATATTCAGCTCCTGGGCGCTCAGGGTCACCGACCCGTCATCGCGGCGCTGCAGGCGGCCCTTGATGGTGCAAATCAGGTCTTCGGCCAGCACACCGGCAATCGGCTCGTAGGCGCGGCCAAAGAACATGACCTCGATTGAGCCGGTACGGTCTTCGAGCTCAATACGGGCGTAGGGGTTACCCGAGTTCTTGGCGATACGGCGGGAGACGCTGGTAATCATGCCCGCAACGGTCACAATTGCGCCGTCCGGCTTGACCGAGTCCTCAGAGACCAGGCCCTGAATCGTGGAGTCTGACAGCGCATCAAGGGCATCTTCGAGACCGCGTAAGGGGTGGTCAGAGACGTAGAGGCCCAGCATCTCGCGCTCAAAGTTGAGCTTATCGCGCTTCTCCCACTCGGGGACGTCCGGAATCTGCACCGCCAGCTCGCTCGCCGGGTTATCGTCGTCCATCCCCAGCCCGCCAAAGAGGTCGAACTGGCCGGCAGCCTCCTGACGCTTGACCGAGACGGTCGCGTCGATGGCCTCTTCGTGGATCATGGAGAGCGGACGCCGGTCGTGGCCCAGCGAGTCAAAGGCACCGGCCTTGATGAGGGAGTCCACGGTGCGCTTGTTACAGACAACAAGTGGCACCTTGGCCAAGAAGTCGTTGAAGTTCTCGTAGCGGCCCTTTTCTTCGCGGGCAGCAACCATGGCAGAAACCACGTTGGCACCCACGTTACGGATAGCGCCCATACCGAAGCGGATGTCGTCGCCCACAGGGGTAAAGTTCAGGGCCGACTCGTTCACATCGGGCGGCAGCACCGTAATCTTCATGTGGCGGCACTCGTTCAGGTAGAGGGCGAGCTTGTCCTTATCATCGCCCACCGAGGTCAGCAGCGCTGCCATGTATTCCTGGGGGTAGTGGGCTTTCAGGTAGGCCGTCCAGTAGGAGACTAGACCGTAGGCCGCTGTGTGGGCCTTGTTAAAGGCGTAGTCAGAGAAGGGCAGCAGAATATCCCAGAGGGCCTTTACCGCCCCTTCGGAGTAGCCGTTATCGAGCATGCCCTGGTGGAAGGTGGCGTACTGCTTATCCAGTTCCTCCTTCTTCTTCTTACCCATGGCACGGCGCAAAATATCTGCCTCACCCAGGGAGTAGTTAGCGACCTTCTGGGCAATCGCCATAACCTGCTCCTGATACACGATCAGGCCGTAGGTGGTATCGAGAATCTCCGCCAGGGGCTCTTCGAGCTCCGGGTGGATAGGAGTAACCTCCTGCAGACCGTTCTTACGCAGGGCGTAGTTGGTGTGGGAGTTCGCGCCCATGGGGCCGGGGCGGTAGAGCGCCAAGACCGCCGAAATGTGCTCAAAGTGGTCAGGCTGCATGAGCTTGAGTAGCTGGCGCATGGGTCCACCATCGAGCTGGAAGACGCCCAGGGTATCACCGCGCCCCAGGAGCTTGTACGACTCGGCGTCGTCCAGTTCCAGGGTTTCAAGGTCTAGGTCTTCGCCGCGGTTGAGCTTAATGTTCTCAATCGCATCCGAGATGATGGTCAGGTTTCGTAGGCCCAAGAAGTCCATCTTAATTAGCCCCAGCCCTTCACAGGTGGGGTAATCGAACTGGGTGATAACCTGGCCGTCCTGCTCACGGCGCATGATGGGGATAACGTCAATCAGGTCGCGGCTCGACATGATGACGCCCGCCGCGTGCACACCCCACTGGCGCTTCAAGCCTTCGAGGCCCTTAGCGGTCTCAAAGACCTTGGAGGCATCCGGGTCAGTTTCAATCAGGTCGCGCAGCTCCTGGGCGTCGTTATAGCGCTTATCCTCGGGGTTGTAGACGTTGGCCAGGGCAATGTTCTTACCCATGACGTCCTCGGGCATGGCCTTGGTCAGGCGCTCACCGGTGGAGAAGGGGTAGCCCAGCACACGGGATGAGTCCTTGAGGGCCTGCTTAGCCTTGATGGTGCCGTAGGTGACGATCATTGCCACCTTGTCTTCGCCGTACTTCTCGGTCACATAGTGAATCACTTCAGAACGGCGGCGATCATCGAAGTCCACATCGAAGTCGGGCATGGAGACACGATCGGGGTTGAGGAAGCGTTCGAAAATCAGGTCGTGTTCTAGCGGGTTCAGGTCGGTAATACGCATGGCGTAGGCAACCATGGACCCTGCACCCGAACCACGGCCCGGGCCCACGCGGATGCCGTTCTCCTTGGCCCAGTTGATAAAGTCAGCAACCACCAGGAAGTAGCCGGGGAAGCCCATCTGCGAGATGATACCCACCTCGTACTCGGCCTGTTTGCGCACATCGTCAGGCACACCCTTGGGGAAGCGGTAGTGCAGGCCGCGCTCAACCTCTTTGACGAACCAGGATTCCTCGTTTTCGCCCTCGGGCACGGGGAAGTTGGGCATGTAGTTGGCCTTGGTATTGAACTCCACGGAGCAGCGCTCAGCAATCTCCATGGTGTTGTTGCAAGCCTCGGGGTAGTCGCGGAAGAGCTCGCGCATCTCAGCCGGCGACTTGAGGTAGAAGTTATCGGCATCGAACTTGAAGCGCTTGGGATCCTGCAGGGTGGAGCCTGACTGCACGCACAGCAGCGCGGCGTGGGCCTTGGCGTCCTCTGCGTGGGTATAGTGCAGGTCGTTGGTGGCAACCAGGGGGAGGTTCAGTTCTTTGGCCAGCTTGAGCAGGTCGGCCATGACGTTCTTCTCGATATCAAGCCCGTGGTCCATGAGCTCGCAGTAGAAGTTTTCCTTGCCGAAGATATCGCGGAAGTCGCTGGCTGCCTGCTTGGCCTCCTTGTACTGGCCCAGGCGCAGGCGGGTCTGCACTTCGCCCGAGGGGCAGCCGGTGGTAGCGATTAGCCCCTTACCGTAGGTCTGGAGTAGCTCCCGGTCCATACGCGGCTTATAGAAGTGGCCTTCAAGCGAGGCCAGAGAGGACGCCCGGAACAGGTTATGCATGCCCTGGGTGTTCTCTGCCCACATGGTCATATGGGTATAAGCACCACCACCGGAGACGTCATCACGCCCGCCTTCACCAAATTTCACGCGGGTGCGGTCCTGACGGGCGGTACCCGGGGTCAGGTATGCCTCCACACCGATAATGGGTTTAACCCCGGCGTTATTGGCCTTGTTCCAAAAGTCGAAGGCACCAAAGAGGAAGCCGTGGTCGGTGGTTGCCAGGGCGTTCATGCCCAGCTGCTTGGAGTGCTCAAAGAGGTCGGTGAGACGGGCAGCGCCATCGAGCATGGAGTACTCGGTGTGCACGTGCAGGTGGGTGAAGTCGGTGTTAGCCATGCAGGTTGCGTCCTTAGCGTCGGGCTCTAGAAGTTGCCCTCACGCAGGGTATCGAGAGCGTACTGAAGATCAGGGGTATAGCGGCTTTCGAACTCCACCTGCTTGCCGCTGGTGGGGTGGGTGAAGCCCAGCCTATGAGCATGTAGCCACTGGCGGGTGAGGCCCAGGTGCGCGCTCATAGTGGGGTCTGCCCCGTAGGTCAGGTCGCCCGCGCAGGGGTGGCGCAGGGCAGAGAAATGCACACGAATCTGGTGGGTGCGGCCGGTTTCGAGGTGCACCTCAACCAAGGACGCCGGCCCAAAGGCTTCGAGCACCTCATAGTGGGTGATGGCCGGCTTGCCGTCCTCGTTGACCGCGAACTTCCATTCGCTGCCGGGGTGGCGGCCGATGGGGGCATCGATAGTGCCCTTGAGCGGGTCGGGTAGCCCCTGCACCAGGGTGTGGTAGACCTTGGTGACGGTGCGGTCCTTGAAGGCCTTCTTCAGTTCTGAGTAGGCTCGCTCGTTCTTGGTCACAACCATCAGTCCCGAGGTGCCAACGTCCAGGCGGTGCACAATACCCTGACGCTCAGCAGCACCGCTGGTAGCAATATCGATACCGGCGTGCTTCAGCGCCCCGACAACCGTAGGGCCGTGCCAGCCCATCGACGGGTGGGCCGCAACGCCGGTGGGCTTATCGACCACCACGATGTCGTCGTCCTGGTAGACAATCGAAAAGCCATCAACCTGCTCCGCCTCAATCTGCGTGAGATCACGCGGCGGGGTACCGGCAGCCTGCACGGTCATTCCCTCAAGCAGTTTGGACGAGGCCTTAGCCTTCACTCCCCTGCCCCTGGCATCGAGAAGCTGAACCTCGCCGTCCTTCACCCAGTTACTCACCGTTGTGCGCGACTGGCCGCTCAGCTCAGCGAGCAGGGCATCAAGCCGGGAACCTGCCTGGTCGGCTCCTACCACAAATGTCAGTTCAATCTTCTGAGACATTAGATCCCCACCTCGTTCTTCTTGACCTTATCGGCTCGCACTTCACGCTGACCGTCCATGCGATAGCCCAGAAAAGTCAGCAGAACAATCGCCGCCATCGATACGCAGATAGCGGCATCAGCAATATTAAAAATCGCAAAATTCGGTACAGAAATATAGTCGACCACGTGCCCGACGCCAAAGCCAGGTTCCCGGAAGAGGCGGTCGTGCAGGTTGCCCACAATGCCCCCTGCCAGGGTTGCCAGCAGAATAACCCAGGGTAGGGTCTTAGCCCGCACCAGCAGGGCCAGCGCCACAAGGGCACCCGCCGTTGAAATCAGGGTGAACAGCCAGGTCGACCCCTCGCCCATAGAGAAAGCAGCACCCGGGTTCAGGTAGTAACGCCACCAGAGCAAGCCGTCGATCACGGTGATGGTCTGCCCCACGGTCATGGTGGTCTCTACCAGGTGCTTGACCCACTGGTCAGCCCCGTATACCAGGGCAAAGAGGGCCAGGGCTAATAGGGCCTTAGCCACCCCAGAAATCGTACGAGTCGGCACCAAACCTGTGCCCTCCTGCTGGGTTTTAGCCACCGTACTCCCTGCCTTCAAACATCAAAAACTGCACACACCAGCTTATCGCGTTCAGCACCCAGCTGGTACCGCGGGGCAGTATCTTAAACATCTCAGGCGGCCCCTCTAATCGAGGAGCCGCCTGAGCATATTGAGGCTACCGCCTAAACACGAGGAAGGCCTAGGAGTTGTTGCTGAAAACCCCGTTACGCTGACCAAACACGCCGAAGCCCTGGGACTGTGATGCCACTGCGGCGGGAGCGCCCTCAGCCTTGGGTTCAAGAGCGGGGGTCTCTTCGAGGGTGGTCAGCTGCTTGTTCAGGTAATCGCGCAGGGAGGTGCGGTACTGATTCTCGAAGGAACGCAGCTTGGCAACAGAAACCTCGAGGTCGCTCTTGGTCTTTTCAAGATCGCCCAGAACACGGTTGGACTCTTCCTGGGCTTCTGAGACCAGCTGAGCTGCTTCTTCGCGGCCCTCGGTGATGAGGCGTTCACGTTCGCGCTTGCCCTCGAAGACGTAGTCATCGTGGACCTTCTGGGCCATAGCCAGCAGGCCGGTGGCGCTAGAGGGTGACAGGGCGGGCTCAGCGGCAGCAGGTGCTGCTGCCGGGGCAGGAGCTGCTGCAGCGGGCTGAGAATCAACCACGATTTCGGCCTCAGCCAGGGCACCGCCCTGCTGCTCGGCAGGAGCCAGTGAAATCTTCGCCTCAGCCTCTTCAAGCTGGCGCTTGAGGCTAGCATTTTCGGCGTTCAGGCGGCGCAGTTCAATGACAATCTCATCAAGGAAATCGTCAACCTCTTCAGGGTTGTAGCCTTCCTTGAACTTAGTCGGCTGGAAGCGCTTATTGATTACTTCCTCAGGCGTGATTGCCACGATCGTTCACCTCTATTTTCTAAAAAACTTTATGCTTTGGCCCGTAGTGTTCCCGGTGCGTAGTATGTGCTGGAATCAGGCGCATGAAGCTCGAACTTTTAGCGCGCTAAAAGTTCGAGTAGTCCCCTATATTTACTACAACACAAAATTACCTGGCAAAGGAGCACCGTGCAACACTATGACCCCAGTTAAGTATGAGCCACTGGTCACGCCACCACTTGAGGGGACACCCCCCAGTCTGCTGACTGACAGGCTTCACCAGCCACCTGGCACGCCCTGCGCGCATCAGGCGTGTGCCCACCCGTTCTAAACGGAGAGGTTATAGGCCAGGTTGGTTAGCAGGGAATAGGCGAACCAGAGAGCCATCAACAGAATCATGAAGCCCAAATCCAGGGAGATACCGCCCAGGTTAATGGGTTTAATCAGGCGGCGGGCGGCGTTCATGGGCGGGTCAGTGACCGCATACACAAACGAAGCAACTACCAGCACTAGGCCCTTGGGCCGCCAGTAGCGAGCAAACATCTGCACCCAGTCGAGCACCAGGCGAATCATGAACACGACAATCAGCAGGTAGGCCGCGATGGCCAGCAGCGCAAAGAGATAGCCCACTGCGGTTTAGGCCTGGTTGAAGGGGGTGACGTCGTCGCTGTCCAGAGCTACCGGAACCTCGGTGCCCTCGGCGCCGAGAACCTCAAGGTTAGCGGGGGTCAGCAGGAAGACCTTGTCGGTCACGCGTTCGATGTGGCCGTTCAGGGCAAAAGCTAGGCCGGCAGAGAAGTCGATGAGACGCTTGGCGTCGGTATCGCCCATGTCGGTGACATTCATAATCACGGGAATGTTCTCACGGAAGGACTCACCGATAATCTTGGCGTCGTTGTAGGAGCGGGGGTGAATGGTGGTGATACGGCGCAATTCTTCGCTGCTTTCTTCGGAGAAGGAGGGGGTCAGGGCGGTTGAGGTATAGCTAGGTGCCTGCTGGTGGGTGCCAGGGAAGTCCCAGTCGGCGCTGGTGCTTTCGGCCTGCTCAAGAAGCTGGTCATCGGCCTCGGCCACAGAAACACTGCCGGTGGTTGCTTCGGGAGCCGGACGGCTGCGGGGGGTCTCGGGTGAAATACCCAGAAGGACGTCGCGGTCGGCAGCGGATGAGATATGGGCGCGCCCTTCGGCGGGAGCCAGCTCATCGGGGTAGGCGTCGTAGTGGTCGTCAGCCTCGAAAACGGTCTCTTCGTAGATCGTTTCGGGGCGGCGCTGGGGCCGCTCTGTGCGCTGCGCTTCGTCTTCTACCTGGCCCAGGCCCAGGTAGGCCATTGCCTGGTGTAGTGTGCGAGCCATTCTTACCCTCCCTTTGAGTAGCCTGCCCGCCGGTCGACGGGGGCTTACAAACCTCTGTTCCTATCAACCTTTTACGGTACCAAAAAGTTGCCTGTCTTTCTCGCAGACAAGCCCAAGGGAAACCTCAGTATTCCCGGTGAATTATGGACAGCTGCCCTAGAGGGCCGGGCGGGATCCCATAATCGAAGAGCCAACCCGCACCGAGGTAGCTCCCCAGCGTATGGCCTCAGCCAGGTCGTGGCTCATACCCGCTGAGATAGTGGTGGCCTCGGGGTAGTATTCCAGCAGCTGCTGGGAGTAGCCGTGCAGTCTCTCAAAGGCGGCTGCGGCGTCCTGCCCCAGCGGGGCAACCGCCATGAGCCCACCCAGGGTGAGGCCCGGCAGGGAGCTGATGCGGTCGGCGAGGGCTAAAATCTCTGTGGGGTCCGCTCCCCCGCGCGCGCCCAGGGCAGCCTGCCCGGCGGTAGCTTCAACGGTGGTATCGAGCCCTACCTGGATGAGGCAGCGCAGACCCCCCTGTGCCAGTGCTGCCGGAGCGTCCGCCTCACCGTTCTCATAGCGGGCCAGGCGATTGACGTAGGCCTTAGAGAGGGCAGCGGCCAGCTGGGGGCGGTCAACCGACTGCACCTCATGCGCGTACTGCACCACAGACTTAGCCTTGTTGGTCTGCAGCTGGCCGATAAAGGACCAGCGCAGCGGGTCATCGCTGCCCGTGTAGGCGGCCAGCTCACGAGCCTTACCAGCAGCCTCCTGGTCGCGGTTCTCACCCACAGCACGCACACCCGCATCGTACAGGACAGCGGCATCTGAGGCCGGGAAAAATTTAGTAACCACAATCAGCTCGGGCAGGGGGGACGAGGCAGTTCGGGCACCGCTCATATCTTCCGCAGCGTCCTGGATGCGGGCCTGCACCTGAGCTAGGCGGTCGCTGAGTTCTGCACGGCGTTCGGGGCTGTAGGTCAGGGTCATATTTCCATTCCTTAGAGCGGGTATCTGGGGTACAGGTGGGAGGGGCTGGGCACCTCAGTGGCCAAAGGACCAGCTTCTACCCAGACCAGGCCAGCGATGCGCCCGGCAGATTCCTGCCTCTGGGTATGGCCGCGGTGTGAGAAGAGGTGCTCATTTTCAAAGGTACAGGCCGCAAGGTCGCTATGCACTCGGGTTACCTGTGGAAGGGAGGCGAGGACGGCGTGGGCCCCGGCAGGCAGGTCAAGGCCGGGGGTACCCCAGGAGGTGGTGGAATAGACCTGGGGAATCAGCTCAGCAGATTCCTGTCGCATAGCCTCGGGAACCTCGTAGCAGCGTCCGCAGATAGAGGGACCAACCCAGGCCTGAATGTTCTTGGCTCCCCTCTGCTCCATGGCCTCAACCTGACCTTGAATCACTCCATCGAGCAGGCCCCGGCGCCCGGCGTGGGCCACGCCCAGGACCGGCTGGCCCGTTACAGCCTGCTCCCCCACAAAGACCAAGGGAATGCAGTCAGCCACCATAATGGCCAGGGGCCTGCCCTCGCGAGAGACGGCGGCATCGGCGACCGGTGCAGTATCGAGAATCTCGTGAGGGCTAAGACCCTTCTCAGTTTCGGCGCTAAGCCGGTCTGAGACATCCGCATCGAAGACCACGGTGCCGTGTACCTGGTTGAGATAGGTGAAGCCGCAGGAGGTCCCTTCCCCCAGCAGCGCGTCTTCAAGGGTCTGCCGATTGGCCAGGGTCTGGTCAAGGTCATCGCCCACGTGCATCCCCAGGTTACCGGCAGCAGCCGATGTGAAGGCTACGTTTACCCGGGCGCCGTTTGCCAAGGTTACTAGCCGGTGAGAGAAAAGAGTGTCTGCCATGGGCCTTGCCTACCTTTCGAAAAAAGCGGGAAATGCTAAAGGGGTGAAAGCTAGGTCTAGCTTTCACCCCTCTCTCGGCCTTGGACGGGTAGTTTTCCGTCTAGGGTGTGGGTCTGAAGTTTTTACTTCAGGAAGTCGGGCACATCGAGGGTGTCGCGACGTGCTGACTGGGAGTCCTCAACAACGGGGGGCAGGTCAACGTCGAAGCCAGCGTTGGTGGGAACGTCGTTGCCGCCCTTGTTCCAGCTGTTACCTGCTGCGGGTGCTGAACCGAAGCCAGCGCCTGCGGCGGGAACTGCTGAAGCGCCACCGAAGTTCTGCTGGGTACGAGCAGCCTGGTTAGCGGCGGGGCTGGTGTTGTTGGAGTTGGTTTCGGGGTTGACCGAGTCAAAGCCTGCGGCAATAACGGTCACGCGAGCCTCATCGCCCAAAGCGTCGTCAATGACGGCACCGAAGATGATGTTGGCGTCGGGGTGGGCAACTTCCTGCACCAGGCGGGCAGCTTCGTTGATTTCGAAGAGGCCCAGGTCTGAACCGCCCTGGATGGAGAGCAGGACGCCGTGGGCACCGTCGATGGATGCTTCCAGCAGGGGTGAGGCGATAGCCAGTTCGGCTGCCTTGACGGCGCGGTCTTCACCGGAGGCTGAGCCAATACCCATGAGGGCTGAACCTGCACCCTGCATGACGGACTTGACGTCTGCGAAGTCGAGGTTAATCAGGCCGGGGGTGGTGATCAGGTCGGTGATGCCCTGGACACCGGAGAGCAGAACCTGGTCTGCTGACTTGAAGGCGTCGAGCATGGAGACGTTGCGGTCTGAGATGGAGAGCAGGCGGTCGTTGGGGATAACGATCAGGGTGTCAACCTCGTCGCGCAGGGCGGCAATACCGGTCTCGGCCTGGTTAGAGCGGCGGCGGCCTTCAAAGGTGAAGGGACGGGTAACAACACCGATGGTCAGTGCGCCCAGGGAGCGGGCGATTCGGGCAACAACGGGAGCGCCACCGGTACCGGTGCCACCACCTTCACCTGCGGTCACGAAGACCATGTCGGCACCCTTGAGTACCTCTTCGATTTCCTGTTCGTGGTCTTCTGCTGCCTGGCGTCCAACGTCGGGGTTA
The DNA here is from genome assembly GCA_019115985.1 of Candidatus Rothia avicola. Taxonomy (GTDB): domain Bacteria; phylum Actinomycetota; class Actinomycetes; order Actinomycetales; family Micrococcaceae; genus Rothia; species Rothia avicola. The sequence continues at coordinate 11,899 of DXCN01000014.1, forward strand.
GCGCCTGCACCCAGGCCGCGGGTCAGTTCGCGACCCACGTCGAGCTTGACGTCGGCGTCAGACATGAGCAGAGCCTGAGCGTCGGTGTTGATCGCAATGAATTCAACGCCACGCAGACCAACCTCAATCATGCGGTTGACAGCGTTGACGCCACCGCCGCCGATACCGACGACCTTAATGACTGCCAGGTAGTTCTGGGGAGTTGCTGTATCCATAGATTCCCTACTAATTTGTGCCTTGTTTCAAACCAACTCAACCTTAGAGTGAAAGTTAAGATTGGAGTAAACCTATTGTTTCAATCAATGAAAGAGTATCAACTTCACCTTGCAATGTCGCCCTCGTTTCACCTATGACCTTATTTTTCTCAGAAAATATCAAGGTCAAGAAGGAACTTCAGGTAGAAGTTGAAACTATTTTACGGTGGGAACGAGGGGGCTTGAGACATCGTAAGTTTCTACGGCTTGCTGGCTACCCACTGAGTCCATAAGCTGAACTAGAACCTTAGCTTTAAGGTCGCTGTCTTCCGGGGTTCCCCAGACTACCTGCGTCCCGTCCACCATTTCTAGGGTAATGGTTGATGCAGAGTCAGCCTTAGCCTCAGATACCTGAGACAAAATCGAGGTCGGCAAGGCCGCAAGCACACCGGTTACGGTACTAAAAGCAGCCGATCCCAGAATATCTAGGCCCCCGGCAACCAGCGGAACGCCGGCGTCCTCAACCGACGCTGCGGTGCACAGCTGCACTCCCTCATTATCAACCAGCACGAAGCTACCCCCGTTCTCCACCACAGCCACAGGCACCCGCTCATGCAGCTGCACCACCAGCTCGTGGGGCGGATTCGCCTGCAGGGTCACCCCGTAGAGCACGTTCTCGTTGCCGATCAGAGAGGCAACCTCAGACTCGCTAATGCGGGTCATAGGCACTCCCTGGAGCTGGCTCAGCTGCTGCTGCACGGTAGCCTCGTCGAGCAGAGAAGCGCCTTCTACCCTAATCGTCCGGGTAGCCAGCAGGGGCGAGAAGAAAACAACCCCCACAAAAATCAGGGTAGCGAGCACCAGGGCACCCGCCCCGTAGGCCCATTTCTTCCAGCTACCGGCTACCCGACGCTTGGGGCGCAACTGCACGGGACCAGAAGGCAGGCTCTGAGGCTGGCTCTGCCCGCTCTGCCGCTCCTCTTCCTGGGCCCGGCGCCACTGGGCGAAACGACTGTTTTCAGAGATATCCACCAGGTTATCGCCAGTCTCTGGTAGCTGGCTCACCTTAGCGGAGTTCAGGCGAATACGGGGCTTCTTTTCATCGGCCACTAGAGTGCAGCACCTTCACGGGCAGAAAGCTTCTCTACCAGCACCCGCCCCAGGGCAGTTACGTCACCGGCGCCAACCGTCATGATGATATCGCCGGGCAGGGCGGCAGCTACGACAGCGTCAATCGCCTGGTCGGTGCTCTCAGCGTAGTGCACCTCGGAGAAACCAGCCTCGGTGATGAGATGGCTGGTCACCCCCTCCATGGGCTTCTCGCGGGCAGGGTAGATATCGAGCACGTAGCTGCGGTCAGCCTGAGACAGCGACTCAGCGAACTCGGTAGCGAACTCCTTGGTACGGGAGAAAAGGTGGGGCTGGAAAATCACGTAGAGGTTATGCCCGGCAGCAACCGTACGGCCGGTTTCCAGGGCGCGGTGTACCTCGGTGGGGTGATGGGCGTAATCATCAAAGACCTTGACCCCGGCAGCTTCACCGCGCAGGGTAAAGCGGCGGTCAGTACCCGAGAAGTGGGCCAGCGCCTTCACAGCCTCTTCGGGGCTGGCACCTGCCAGCAGGGCACAGACAAAGGACGCCGTAGCGTTGAGCTGGTTATGAATACCGGGCACAGGCAGGGTCAGGGTGACCTGCCCCGCGAACTGCTGGCCGCCTACGGTGAAGTCCCAGACCAGGTTTGAAGAGCAGTCGGTTCCTTCAGAGGTGATACCAGTGAGACGGACCATGGCGTCCTCCCCTTCACCGTAGGTCACAACCTGCCCACCGGCGTCCGCGGCCTGAGCAGCAAGGGTGGCTGCACCGGCATCGTCGGAGCAGGTCACGAAGACACCGCCGGGCGCCATAGAGGCGATAAAACGGTTAAAAGCCTCGAAGACCCGCTCGTTAGTGCCGTAGAAGTCCAGGTGGTCAGGCTCGGCGTTGGTAATAACCGCAATCTCGGGGCGGTAGCGTACAAAAGAGCCGTCGGATTCATCGGCTTCAGCTACAAACCAGGAGTCCGCGCCGGAGGCCCCCAGGTGGGCATTGGTGTTATAGCCGGCGATGGTAGAGCCAACCGCAAAAGAGGGGTCTAGCCCCAGACCGTCCAGCATCACCGAGATCATGGATGAGGTGGTGGTCTTGCCGTGGGTACCAGCAACCGCAATCACCTTGGAGTCCCGCATGGTCGCCGCCAGAGCCTCAGAGCGATGCAGCACGCGCAGGCCGCGGGCCCGGGCAGCAGCGAGTTCGG
>DXCN01000015.1 GCA_019115985.1 Candidatus Rothia avicola
AATGCGATTGAGTCTTTGAATGCTAGGTTGCGGCGTTCTGCCAGGTCGCGTGGGCATTTTGTGTCTGAGGAGTCGGCTTTGAAGTTTATGTATTTGACGGTTCGGTCTTTGGATCCTTCAGGTGCTGGTGCCCGGCGGTGGATGACTCGGTGGAAGCCGGCGTTGAATGCTTTTGCTATTGTTTTTGGTGATCGGTTGCCGCAGGTGGCTGGTCGCTAGATTTGTTGTGGGTTTACACCGTTAATCTGACAGTCCCGGGTAACGCCACAAATGCCATGCAATAATCAGCGTATTGACAGTGGACCACACATACGTGGGGAAGGCTCCCCGAGCAGAGTGAACCATTCGAATAAATTCAGTATCAGGCTCCGCCGCAGACATAACTACTTCAACAAAGTCCTCCCCCGCTATAACATTAGGGGCAGGTCGCCCTGTTGAAATCATAGAAACCCACATACGGTCAAACCCTCGCGAAGACTCTTCAGCAAGGCCAAGCACTCTCATAGCGGTCATCAAGCGTGTATTGCGCGGCATAGACTGAGTTACCAAAATTTTTTCGGGCTGCACACCAGGGGGAAGGGAACCTGGCGACCAAATCTTTAGCACACCGGGAGATTGGTCAATAACGATAGGGCGCGCCAGCTGCCAATCACGGTGAATCACCGCATTCATCAATGCTTCATCGATAGCTGATTCAGGGAAACGAGGTACCCGATACTCCTGCCCATCTGCAAATTGGATGCGTTCAACCTCACGCGAGGCCTGCTCACTTATCAGCCGCCTCACCGAGGGAAGAGCCAGAATAAGCGGCATCGAGAACTCATGAACCTGCGGATCAGCACCCACCATAGGCCTCCACAAGTGCCTAATCGTGACCTGTGCTCCCTCTGCTGGTAGGAGTAGAATTTCGCCAGCTCGTTTCAGGTAACCAGTGCGCTGGTCTAGAAGACCTAGCTCTCTCAAAATTTCATGGCGGTTCGACGAAGACACTCCCCTGCCCTCAGCTCCCCTACCGGAGTTTAACAATCTCGCCAATTCAGCAATAGACTCGGCAGGAACCTGATCTGCAGATATAGAAGACCGTGAATTAGAGTAATCCGGGTTAGCTCGACTCGCCGCTATGGACCGCCGATCCGCTTCATTTAAAGGAACACAGTCGGTATTTACCCGACGACTGGCTTGTCCTCGAGTGCATGTATAAAGGGTTAAGCATTCAGGGATGCGGATGCAAAGTATCCGCACTCCGCGATACATGGCAACCAAGGCTTCTACCCGTAGGTTGGGGACGGTGCCTTGATAAATTTTTCGCTCTAGGTCGTCGGTTTCAAAATCGGTTCCGGTGAAGGCTGCCGGACCCCGCTGCCGGTCACTCACCCCTAGAAGGATGTACCCCTCAGAAACATCACTATTAGCGAAACAGACAGACTCATCAATGAGTTTCTCTATCAGATTGGCTCATGCTCCCTGGGATGCTTGAGGCAGGCGGGAAGGGTCCTCTTTAAGTTCCAAAACATCAGATTCGACAGAGCTCCCGGAAGCACCTGCCCAAACCTCTTCGAGAGCCTGGTAAATATAGTTGGGCAGGACCTCATTCGCTGTATCTGTGGGAGTCATACCCACCAGTATAGAGAAGTTGTTACCAGGTTGTTAGAAGATCTATAGTGAACAACTTTTAAATAACTTTTCTAACAACTCTGCCTCACACTAGGCTCCCAGACAAACCAGAGAAAACTATTTCTACAGGTCAAAGGCTGATTTTAGGTGAAAACAACCCTGCAACAACTTTTCAACAACTAAATAGTTTTCTGATGTAGGCTCATCAAGCTAAAGGCCCCCACTGCCAAGAAAATACCGGCTACTAGGGCGCCGCCACCGGCGGTTCCCATAATGGCCTTATCGCCAATCTCAGAGACAACAGGCAGGGCTGCCGCCGAAAGCGTCACGATAGCGCCCTCAAGCTGCCAGTCGCGGGCCGCCGGGTTACTCGCCTTAGTACGCATTCCAGCGAGCAGTTTGAGCACTCCAGTCAAGCCCAGCACGCAGGCGGCAATCAGGGTTAGCCAGAACTCCCCGCGGGGGGCCACAAAAGCCAGCACACCACCGGCCGCCTGCACCAGGGCAATGGAGGTAAAGGCCTGGGCAGTGCTGGCGTCCCCTACGCTGCGCAGGGTTTGAGCCGTCAGGTAGGACGCCCCCGCATAGCCCAGCATATAAAGACCCAGCATGACGGTAATGACGCCCAAGGTAGGCTGCTGCCAAAAGACCGTGGTGAGGCCGAAGGCCAGGAAAACCAGGGCGTGCACCAGGGTGGGGCCGGTGAGGGCGGCTGCAAGAGTAGGATCCACAGGACGCTTGGGGTCGGGTCGCTGCCCGTCGGCAGCCAGGTGAGAGCCAGAGAGCTCGGAGTCGGTGCGCTGGGAATCAGAGTGCTGAGAATCAAAAGTCACCCCACCAGTCTAACCAGCCAAACTGAAAGCCGCCGAGCCGCAGGCAGCCTGTTACGCCCTAGTGGTCAGAATGGGCACCTAGACCAGCAGAGTAACCTTCCAACACCTGCCGCACACTTTCTAGACCGAGAGCCAGCTTGCGGTCACTGACGGCCCCAAACCCAAGCACCAGGCCGTATAGGGCCTCCCCCGCTTCAGCCCGCGCTGACCAGTAATCCCCCAGCGGGGCCACAAGCACACCTTCTAGGCGGGCAGCCTCAACCAGTTCACCCTCAAGGTCCCTCCCCCGGGCAGAATCAATGCCGGGTAGGTGAAGAACCGCGTGCAGGCCTCCGTCCATGGGTAGCACCCGAGCAGCATCCAAACCCTGCAGGGCGGTAAGTACCTGCTCCCGGCGTCCGCGATAAACCCGGCGCATACGCGCCGTATGGCGGCGCACCCCACCCACAGCGAGGAAGGACGCCATGGCGTCCTGAACGACCGACGACACCGGGTTGCCCAAATCGGCACGCAGTTCTAGCAGGTCAGCCTGCAAGTGCCGGGGTACCACCACATAGCCCAGGTTTAGGCCGGGAGCCAGCATTTTCGCAAAAGACCCCAGTGTTACCACCCGGTCGGAAGCCCAACGGGCCGGGTGGCCCTCAGCTCCGCCCCGCAGAGGCGGCCGGTCAAGAGAAGCTAGAGCCGGTAGGGGGTCGCCCACATAGCGCAGCTCAGAATCGTAGTCGTCTTCAACCAGCAGGGCGTTGTGGGTGCGCGCCCAGGCCAGCAGTTCCAGGCGGCGCGCCAACGGCATGGAAGCCCCCAGGGGGTACTGGTGGCTAGGAGCGATAAGGACGAGGTCAGGCCGGTGAGGCCCCGTGGGCAGGCGGGCAGGGTTAAGGCCCTTCTCATCAACCTGAATCGGTAGGATTTCATGCCCAAAGGCGAGGGGGATGCGGTGCAGGGAGGGGTAGCCGGGGTTCTCGACCGCGATTCGAAGCGGCCGGTTGCGCACCCGGCGCCGCAGGGCGGTAAGAATCAGGCGGAAGCCGTCGCGGGCACCGGCAGTTACCAGCAGGTCGTCCGGGGTACGCAGCACTGACCGCATCAGCCGCAGGTGCTCAGCTAGCTGCACCCTCAGCTCATAGGAGCCAGCAGGCGGGTAGGCTGCGCCGGGAGTAGCAGCCGCCTGCCGCCAGGCGGCCCGCCAAGCAGCACTTGCCACCAAGGAAGTATCGGGGCTGCCCGGGCGGAGGTCGATAGCCTCGGGGGTGGTGGGGAGAGCAAGACCGGCATTCGAGGCCGATAGACGCGCGGACGCCGGCCCCACTTCCCCGCCCACGACGGCAGGACGCGAAGAGCCCATCTCCCCCACTGAAATAGCCGACCGGGAAACCCCCGCAGCCCCCAGGGTGAGGTGGTCAGCTACGCGGGTGCCCCCGCGTCCGCTGGTTAAATAGCCTTCCCCCACCAGCTGCTCATACGCAAAAACAACCGTTCCACGTGAAACATTCAAGCGCTCAGCCAGCACACGAGTGGAAGGCAGCGGGTCCCCCGCCACCAGAAAACCACCCAGTACCAGAGCCCGAATCTGCTCAGCCACCTGCGAGGGCAAAGACCCCGCCGCCGACCGCGACACGCTCACCGGCAACTGATCAAACCGCGAATACTCCGCCACACTACACCCCCCTCACATCAAAGCCGCGCTCCCCCGATACTAGCCCACCGGCGTCCGCACCCCATGAAAAATGCCCACCACGAAAAATGCCCACCGCGAAGCACACGTGGCGAGCATCTATCCCAAACATGACGAAAAGGGGCACCGGGCCGCTGGCACCGTCAATTGCGCCGTTGTTGAAGTCATCTTCGAAGATGAGCTTGCCCCAGCCTGAAGCGGTCAGTGACAGGAAGTTGCGGCGGGATACAGAAAGCATGGTTTGGGTCTCTTTCGTGTGTATTTGTTTGGGGCGGGAAACTCTTGGGGAGAGCCGGGGTGTGAATTCTTGGGGAAGTTTGCCCCAAAAACGTGCCGAGGGGCGCCCGCCTCTCTACCTATGGTCTAAAAACTTTGCTAGAAACTGGCCCTATTCTTAGACCACCCCAGGGGGCACAGTTGAAACTATGACTGAAAACAAGACCGCAGAAACCACCGTTACCGGCTCCCCCCTCGTCAAGCGCGGCCTGGCCGACATGCTCAAGGGCGGGGTCATCATGGACGTCGTCACCCCCGAACAGGCAAAAATCGCAGAGGACGCCGGCGCCGTGGCCGTCATGGCCCTCGAACGCGTCCCTGCCGACATCCGC
>DXCN01000016.1 GCA_019115985.1 Candidatus Rothia avicola
GGGAGAACGGCGAACTCACCCACGAGGTAAAAGACATCCGCACCGGAGAGCAGGTAGCTGCTGACCCCGGCATCTGGGCCCCACCCGCCGACGACCTGCACGTGCGTGTGCTCCCTACCGCCTAATTCACACCCGTCCAACCGGTGCCAGGCGCACCACAACACGGTAAAATCGGGAGCAAACTGAACTTTAGACAGTGCCACCCGGTACCGTGCCCCATCGAAAGGAACTCAGTGCTACGCACTCACACCCTCGGCGAGCTAACCGCCGAGAACATCGGAGAAACCGTTACCCTCTCTGGCTGGGTAGCCCGCCGCCGCGACCACGGTGGCGTGGCCTTCGTTGACCTGCGTGACCGCGAAGGCGTCACCCAGGTCGTCTTCCACAACGAAGCCGACTTCGAGCACCTGCGCAACGAGTACGTCCTCAAGGTCGTGGGCGAAGTAACCCGCCGCCCCGAGGGCAACGAAAACCCCAACCTCACCACCGGTGAAATCGAGGTCATGGTCAAGGAGACCGAGGTGCTCAACACCTCAGCCCCCCTGCCCTTCCAGATTGATGAGCACGTCGAAGTGGGCGAAGAAGCCCGCCTCAAGTACCGCTACCTCGACCTGCGCCGCCCCGAGCCTGCCCGCCTGATGCGCCTGCGCTCAGAAGCGAACCGTGCCGCCCGCGAGGTGCTGCACGGTGAGAACTTCACCGAGGTCGAGACCCCCACCCTGACCCGCTCCACCCCCGAAGGCGCCCGCGACTTCCTGGTGCCCGCACGTCTGGCACCCGGCTCCTGGTACGCCCTACCCCAGTCACCCCAGCTCTTCAAGCAGCTGCTGCAGGTGGGCGGTATCGAGAAGTACTACCAGATCGCCCGTTGCTACCGCGACGAGGACTTCCGCGCCGACCGTCAGCCCGAATTCACCCAGCTGGATATCGAAGCTTCCTTCGTCGACCAGGAAGACATCATCGACCTGGGCGAGCGTATCGTTGAGGCCGTCTGGAACCTGATTGACGTCAAGGTACCCCGCCCCATCGAGCGTATTACCTACAAGGACGCCATGGAGAAGTACGGTTCGGACAAGCCCGACCTGCGCTTCGGCCTGGAACTCACCGAGCTGACCGACTACTTCAAGGACACCACCTTCCGCGTCTTCAAGGCCCCCTACGTTGGTGCCGTTGTGATGCCCGGTGGTGCTTCCCAGGCCCGCCGCACCCTGGATGCCTGGCAGGAATGGGCCAAGCAGCGCGGGGCTAAGGGTCTTGCCTACGTACTGATTCAGGAGGACGGCGAGCTGACCGGCCCCGTTGCCAAGAACATCACCGACGCTGAGCGCGAGGGTCTGGCTGAGGCTACCGGCGCCAAGCCCGGCGACTGCATCTTCTTCGCAGCCGGTGAGGCCAAGGCCTCCCGTGCCCTGCTGGGCGCAGCCCGCGTTGAGATTGGTCACCGCACCGGTCTGATTAAGGACGGCGATTGGTCCTTCGTCTGGGTAGTGGACGCCCCCATGTTCGAGTCAGCTGCTGACGCAACCGCGTCTGGCGACGTTGCCCTGGGCCACTCAGCCTGGACCGCTGTGCACCACGCCTTCACCTCACCCAAGCCCGAGTACCTGGACTCCTTCGACGAGAACCCCGGCGAGGCCCTGGCCTACGCCTACGACATCGTCTGCAACGGTAACGAAATCGGTGGCGGTTCAATCCGTATCCACCAGCGTGACGTGCAGGAACGTGTCTTCAAGGTCATGGGTATTACCGAGGAAGAGGCTGCCGAGAAGTTCGGCTTCCTGCTGGAGGCCTTCAGCTTCGGTGCGCCCCCCATGGGTGGTATCGCTTTCGGTTGGGACCGCGTGCTGCAGCTGATCGGTGGCACCGACTCTATCCGCGACGTCATTGCCTTCCCCAAGACCGGTGGCGGTTACGACCCGCTGACCGCAGCTCCTGCACCTATCACTGCCCAGCAGCGTAAGGAAGCCGGCGTTGACTTCAAGCCCAAGAAGGACGGTGAGAAGTAACCGTCCCTTCCCAGTAGGTACCATCTAAACCAGAAATACCCACGAACTAGGTGGTGGGTATTTCTGGTTTTTCTGGTCTTTCTAGGGCAGTTGATAGGCTAGAACCGTTAGCCACCCTCCACACAAAGGAGCACCCATGCGCGCAGTTCTTCAACGGGTTACCTCAGCAGCCGTCACTGTTGACGGCGAAACGGTAGGAGCAATCGACCGGCCCGGCCTGCTGGTTCTGGTGGGTATTACGCATACGGACGGCCCCGCCCAGGTTGCCAAGCTCGCAGAAAAGACCGCCAACCTGCGGCTACTAGCGGGGGAGCGGTCTGTGCTTGATGAGGGCGCACCGGTACTGGCGGTGAGCCAATTTACCCTCTACGGGGATGCGAAGAAGGGGCGGCGTCCGTCCTGGTCTGCGGCAGCGCCCGGCCCTGTGAGCGAGCCTCTCTTCAATGACTATGTTCAGGCCCTGCGCGACCTGGGGGTAACCGTTGAAACCGGCAGGTTTGGCGCCGATATGCAGGTGAGCCTGACCAACGACGGCCCCGTTACTCTGATTCTCGACACCGACTCTCTCTAAGGTAAGCTCACTGTGGAACCCTCCCTCTTCTTTTTTGACGATTCTCAGCCCGACACCGATAGTGAGCAGGTAGCGCGCAGCCGGCAGCGGGCTCCGCTAGCGGTGCGTATGCGCCCCCGAAATCTCGATGAGGTGGTGGGGCAGAAGCATCTGCTGGGTCCGGGCTCACCCCTGCGAGTGCTGGCAGGTGAGAGCGGTGGGCCAGCAGGGCCCAGTTCGGTGATTCTGTGGGGCCCTCCCGGTACGGGCAAGACCACCCTTGCGAATGTGATTGCCGGGGGAGCCGGGCGCAAGTTCGTGGAGCTCTCTGCCATTACTGCCGGGGTGAAGGACGTTCGCGCCGTCATGGACCAGGCCCTTGAGGACCGCGATTTTCGCGGGCTCACCACCGTGCTTTTTCTGGACGAGATTCACCGTTTTACAAAGGCCCAGCAGGACGCCCTGTTGCCGGGGGTAGAGAACCGTTGGGTGGTTCTAGTGGCAGCAACCACCGAGAATCCCTCGTTTTCGGTCATTTCGCCCCTGCTGTCGCGCTCTATTCTGTTGACCCTGCAGGGGCTGACCGACACCGATATAGCTGAGCTGCTCCAGCGTGCGGTCACAGATCCCCGCGGTTTTGCCGGTGTGATTGACCTCGATGATGCGGCCTCCGAGCACCTGGTCAAGATGGCCAACGGGGATGCCCGTAAGGCCTTGACTTCTTTAGAAGCAGCTGCAGCGGTGGCTTTTGGTAAGGCGACGGATGCCGGGGTCGAGTATTCGGTCAACCAGCCCCTGCTAGTGACGGCTGAGCATGCGAGCTTGGCGGTCAACCGGTCGGTGGTTCGTTATGACAAGCAGGGGGACCAGCACTACGACGTTACCAGTGCCTTTATTAAGTCGATTCGCGGCTCAGACGTGGATGCTGCCCTGCACTATCTGGCGCGCATGATTGAGGCGGGGGAGGACCCTCGGTTTATTGCCCGCCGCCTGATCGTTCATGCTAGTGAAGATATTGGTATGGCTGATCCCACGGCCCTGACCGCTGCGGTGAATGCTGCCCAGGCTGTTCAGCTGGTGGGGTTGCCCGAGGCCCGTTTGAATCTGGCGCAGGCGACGATTCATTTGGCATCTGCCCCTAAGTCGAACGCCGTATACCGGGCTATTGATGGGGCCTTGGCGGACGTCCGCTCCGGTTTGGTAGATCCAATCCCGGTACATCTGCGCGATAGTCACTACCCTGGAGCAGATGCGTTGGGACATGGTAGGGGTTATATTTACCCTCATGATGAGAAAAATGGTATAGCTCGTCAGACCTATGCACCTGAGAACCTGCAAAAGGTGGTCTACTATCGTCCTAGTTTATTTGGGGAAGAGAAAATCCTTCAGCAAAGGCTAGAACGGATTCGAACCTTACGCAAAACTACCCCCAGCTCGTAGGGGTGAAATTAGGAAAATCACTCTAATTTTTCTGGCACCCTAGCACCCTGGGGCTGGAAATTAGTCTATAGTTTAATCTGTCTAGTTTTCTCTAGATGTCGTTGCAGATATATTCTGCTATCCATAGAACAGATTGGGTTTTCATCAAGATGACCAATATTTCACGTCGTACCTTGGCGAAGGGGAGCGCCTGGGCACTACCTAGTGTCATTGCAACCACTCAAATACCTGCCTACGCAGCATCGCGGTGCCCTGAGCCGGTTCTTATACCGGCTTCCAGTGTGTACTATGACTGGGGAACAAAATCAAACGTCGCTAACCCCAGGACAAGCACTACTAATCAGTACCTGTATGCAAGCGCAGGCTTCCAAATCACAGGCCTGCCCCTAGGCGTTACTGTAGAGAAGGCTACTTATACCCAGTGGATTGAAACACGTCAGCCCGGCAGCAGAATGCCTGGTGCCTTTTGGCCTGGGAACACCTCTGGCGCTTATTTTTCCAATAACGGTAGCTGCTCAGGTGATTCCTGCAATTTTGTCTACTCCGGTAACAGTATGGCACCGGGCTGGAACCGCCTTGTAACTAGTCATGGGCCCACTCCTCACTCCTTCCCGGCTGACCCCGGAACCCCGCGCACGGGCTGGAATATCGAGTACACCTTCGATGGTTCTAGTGGAGCTGGTACTTACCAAGGCTCCCGCGAATGCGGTGTTACCTTTGTTTCAGGGCGCACTGGGCCATCAGCATCACAGGCCCTCCCCCCGCTGGTTGCCACCTACCCCAATGTACTTAGGCTGGGGAGTAGAGACATGTATTACATCTACTATCACACCCACGTAGAGGTTACTTTAAGTGACGGTCGAGTTATCACAGCAGACGCTTCTTCACGAGGTGCAACCAATTAGTCAAAACTTGACCGAATTCTGAGAGGATGCGCTTTTCCTGCCAAGGGTTAGGATAGGCGCATCCTATGCTTAAAAGCACACCATATACATACTTTATTTCTCTCTAGGGATAAGAGAGAATAATTTCTAAGGCTGGCAGACTACCCAAAACGCAGCGTCCGCCCCGGTAGCGGGACAGGAACTGATCACCGGGTAGCTCGTAGTACCGAGAGTGCGGCTGCTCTCTACTCTCCACCGCCCAAACCGTGGGCGGCCCACCGGAGGCCAGACCACCAGAACAATGGCACACCCACACCCGTGGGAAAGGCTCAGCACACCACCGTATATGCGTTACGAGCCGTGCCAACCGCTAAAGAAAAGGAATACGAACTGTGGCAAACCACAACCGTACCCGCCGTACCGTGCGTCAGTCACGTGCCCTTGGCATCGCACTGACCCCCAAGGCAGAAAAGTACCTCGAGCGTCGTCCTTACGGCCCCGGCCAGCACGGCCGCAGCCGCAAGAAGGCTGACTCAAACTACGCCGTACAGCTGCGCGAGAAGCAGCGTCTGCGCGCACAGTACAACATCCGTGAAGCACAGATGCGCCGGGCCTACCTCGAAGCAAAGCGCATCGAAGGCCAGACCGGTAAGAACCTGGTCGAGATCCTCGAAACCCGCCTCGACGCCCTCGTCCTGCGCTCAGGTTTCGCTCGCACCATCGCACAGGCACGTCAGCTCGTCGTACACCGCCACATCATGGTAGACGGCATCCGCGTTGACCGCCCCTCCTTCCGCGTCAAGCCCGGCCAGCTCATCCACGTTCACCCCAAGTCAGAGAAGATGGCACCCTTCCAGGTTGCAGCCACCGGCGCACACCAGGATGTCCTGCCCGACACCCCTGCCTACCTGAACGTAGAGATCGAGAAGCTCCACGCAAAGCTCGAGCGCGCACCCAAGCGTGAAGAAATCCCCGTGACTTGCGAAGAGCAGCTCGTGGTTGAATACTACTCACGCCTGGCCTAATCACGCCAAGCTTAACCAGCCCGCCCTCCTGCACCCACACGGGAACAGGGGAGCGGGCTGGCTCCTTAAATACCGTGTACAGTAAGATTGTTATCAAATCGTGTCCTTTAACAGCCGGATAACTCGGCAGAAAGCGGGAAAGCCATGAGCGGAGCAGATATCGCGGGCCTCATAGCCGCAGGCGTATTCGCAATCCTCGTAGCCCTGCTAGCTCTGCCCATCGTCAAACTCGGCAAGGTCTTTGACGAACTCACCGCAACCATCCGGTCCCTCAATAGCGAAACCACCCCCCTCATCGGTGAAGTCACCAAAACCGTTGCCAGCACCAACGCCCAGATCGAAAAGGTCGATAACATCACCAGCAACGTCTCTGACGCCTCAGCAAACGTTTCTGCCCTCTCATCACTGGTCACCTCAACCGTAGGTCAGCCCCTCATCAAGGTCGCAGCCTTCTCCCACGGCATCCGCAAGGCAGTCAAGGGGGACGGCTCCGCTGCAACAGGTTCACGCCCGGCAGCCTCAACCACCGCAGGGCAGGAGCGCCCCGGAACCTCACCCGAAGGCCACTAAATGGGACTGCTCAAAAACGTACTCCTCATAGCGGGCGGAGCCGTTGCAGGCTACCTGGTCACACGCCCCCGTACCTCAGCACCGGCATCCACCGACCTTGAAGTCTCAACGAACCACCCCCTGCAGCGCTTCACAGCAGAAGGTAGCACCATGGCTCAATTCTTTGACTCAAAATACGGCGCCCCCTTCAAGGGGGCAGCCCTCAAGGCCGTCAGCTTCGCCGCGACCGTCAAAGCGGGCATGGACGAAAAAGAGGCAGAACTCAAAGACCGCTTCGACGCCCAGACTAAGGACGCCCGCCCAGGCTCTCTTGACACCTGGCAGCAGGGGAGCGAGCCACAACAGCTAGCGGGCGACCAGCTCATCGAATCTGTTGCCCTGCCCCCGGCCGGAAGTCTGGCAGAACGAGAAGCCGACATCAGGCGCCGCCTAGAGCGCGATGCCGAACTAGGCAAAGACTTCTTCGCATAAGCGACCCACCCCAAGATTTACTACCAACCGAAGGAAGAAAGCCTCGATGCTCTCACAGGAAATCTCAAAGCGCTGGATCGAATTCTTCGAAAAGCGCGGGCACACCGTAGTACCCTCAGCGTCACTGGTTTCACACGAACCCGGCGCCATGTTCACCATCGCGGGCATGGTCCCCTTCATTCCCTACTTCCTGGGTCGCGAAACCCCCAAGTTCTCCCGCGCGGTGAGCGTACAGAAGTGCATCCGCACCCTCGACATCGACGAGGTTGGCAAGACCGCCCGTCACGGCACCTTCTTCCAGATGGCCGGTAACTTCTCCTTCGGCGACTACTTCAAGAAGGAAGTCATTCCCTGGGCCTACGAGCTGCTGACCTCCCCCATCAAAGATGGCGGCTACGGGCTCGACCCCGAACGTCTCTGGGTTACCGTCTACGAGGGTGATGATGAAGCCTACAACATCTGGGTCAACGACGTGAAGTTCCCCGCCGAGCGTATCCAGAAGATGGGCATGGCCGAGAACTACTGGTCCACCGGCCAGCCCGGCCCCGCAGGCCCCGACTCAGAAATCTTCTACGACCGCGGCCCCGAATACGGCAAGGAAGGCGGCCCGGCAGCCGACGACGACCGCTACATCGAAATCTGGAACCTAGTCTTCATGCAGTACCAGCGCGGTGAAGGTACCGGCAAGGACAGCTTCGAGATTTTGGGGGACCTGCCCAAGAAGAACATCGATACCGGCCTGGGCGTAGAGCGCCTGGCCATGCTGCTACAGGGCGTAGAGAACTTCTACGAAACCGACCAGGTTCGCCCCGTCCTCGATGCCGCAGCCAAGCTTTCCGGCAAGAAGTACCACGGCTCCGAAGACGCTAACGACGAAGGCTACGAGGACGACGTGCGCATGCGCGTGGTAGCCGACCACATCCGCTCCTCCCTCATGCTCATTGCCGACGGTGTAACCCCCTCCAACGAGGGCCGCGGCTATATTCTGCGCCGTCTCATGCGTCGCGCTATCCGCGCCATGCGACTGCTGGGCGTCACCGAGCCCTGTCTGCCCGTCCTTTTCCCCGCTTCTAAGGACGCCATGGCCGGCGCCTACCCCTACGTAGCCGAAGACTTCGAGCGCATCTCCCGCATCGCCTACGCCGAAGAGAAGGCCTTCCTCAAGACCATCGAATCAGGCACCGCCCGCCTGGAAGAGGCCGTTGCCTCAGCCAAGGCCGCCGGTAAGGGTGAAGTCTCAGGTGCAGATGCCTTCGCCCTGCATGATACCTACGGTTTCCCCATTGACCTGACCCTCGAAATGGCCGAAGAAGCCGGGGTGAAGGTCGATGAAGCCCAGTTCCGTGCCCTCATGGAAGAACAGCGTCACCGCGCCCAGGCCGACGCTAAGGCCAAGAAGGGTGGCATGGCCGACCTATCCGTCTTCCGCGAACTGGCCGACGAACGCGGCTCCATCTTCACCGGCTACGACGAGCTGCGCACCGAAACCACCCTGCGCGCCATCCTGGTCGACGGTGTTTCTGTACCCGCGGCGTCCGCTGGTCAGAAGGTTGAAATCGTACTCGACGAAACCCCCTTCTACGCTGAGGCTGGCGGCCAGGCCGCGGATACCGGCGTCATCACCGGTAACGGCTTCACCATTGACGTTTCAGACGTCCAGCAGCCGGTCAAGGGCCTCTCAGTGCACCGCGCAGTTGTGCGCGAGGGCGAGGTTGTAGCCGGTGCTCCCGTTATTGCCCAGGTGGACGTACAGCGCCGTCAGGACGGCGAAAAGGCCCACTCCGGCACCCACATCATCCACGCAGCCCTGCACCAGGTACTCGGTAAGGAAGCAACCCAGCGCGGCTCCTTCAACAAGGAAGGCTACCTGCGCTTCGACTTCGCTTGGAACGAGGGTCTCTCCGACGCCGCTAAGCAGGAAGTCGAAGAGGTCGCTAACACCGCTATCCGCGACAACTTCCAGACCATTACCCGCGAAATGCCGCTGGATGAGGCCAAGAAGCTCGGCGCCATGAGCCTCTTTGGCGAAAAGTATGGCGACACCGTGCGCGTGGTCGAAATGGGCGGCGATTTCTCCCGCGAACTCTGCGGTGGTACCCACGTCGGTTCAACCGCTCAGATTGGTTCCCTGACCCTGCTCACCGAGCAGTCCGTCGGCTCGGGCAACCGCCGCGTTGAAGCCCTGGTCGGCCTGGACTCCTTCAACCACCTGGCTGCCGAGCGTACCCTGGTCAACCAGCTGACCGGTCTGATGAAGGTACAGTCCTCCACTGAACTGCCCGAAAAGATTAACCAGACCCTGGCCAAGCTCAAGGAAGCTGAGAAGGAACTGACTAAGCTGCGCAAGGAAAAACTGCAGGCTGAGGCTGGTAAGCTGACCGAAACCGCCCAGATGGTGGGCTCCGTCCGCACCCTGCTCCACAATGCAGGGGAACTGGACGCCAATGCTGTGCGCGAACTCGCCCTTGACCTGCGCTCACGCCTGGGGGAGGACGCTGCCACCGTAGCTGTTGCCGGTGTGAACAAGGGCCGTCCGGTTATTCTGGTTGCCACCAACCAGGCCGCCCGTGATGCCGGTGTTAAGGCAGGTGCCCTCGTCCGTGTTGCAGCCGGCGTACTCGGCGGTGGCGGTGGCGGTAAGGACGACGTCGCCCAGGGCGGCGGTCAGGACGCCACCAAGATCGACGAAGCCTTCACCGCTATCCGATCCACCATTTCAGAGCTGGGGGCCTAACCCAGTGACCTTCACCAGAGGCCGCCGCATGGGAGTCGACGTGGGCAATGCCCGCGTCGGCCTGGCCCTGTGCGACCCCGACGGCATACTCGCAACCCCCCTCAAGACCCTCCGCCGCGACCTGAAAAAGAACTCAGACCGGCGAGTACTTCGCAAGCTCATCGAGGTTAACGAAGTCACCGAAGTCTTCGTGGGGTTACCCAAGACCATGCGCGGGGGAGAGAGCCCCTCGACCCTCATGGCCCGCGAGTATGCCGAGGCCCTGGTGCAGGAACTTGCTGCTGACGATGCCTCCGTGCCCGTGTGGCTGATCGATGAGCGACTCACCACGGTGAGTGCCCACCGCTCGCTCCACGAGGCCGGGGTATCGAGCAGAGAATTCAAAACCATGGTCGACCAGGTCGCTGCCGTCAATATCCTGCAGCATGCCGTCGATACCCTCAAGGCCGGTCAGCATCTGGCCGGTTACCGCGTTGAGCTCACGAGTCCTCACAGTGAGCTTGAATCTAGCACCTCCAACGACGAAACGGAGAACCCGAATGTCTGAGAACTCGAGTTCTAGCCGCCCGCCGCGCCGCCGCACCAAGAACCAGCAGACCGATCTTGACGGCCTGCTGGGGTCAACCGAAGACGGAGCTAACGGTGGGTTCTTCACCGCTGTCGATGAAGAGGAATATACCGCAGCAGACCGTGACCGCACCCGCCGTCGCTCCCGCAACTTTGTGATTTCTGCAGGCCTTGTGTTTGCGGTAGCCCTGGTGCTGGTCGTATCGATTCTGGCCCCCCAGTACGGCTGGTTCGAGCGGAAGGATTACGCGGGCGAGGGTAACGGCACCGAAGTCACCTTCACTATCCCTGAGGGTGCATCGGCTATTAGCATCGCTAACTCTCTCGAAGAGCAGGGCATTATTGCACACGCCGACCGTTTCTTGGAGGAATACTCCAATAACGGTCAAGGCCAGTTCTTCCAGCCCGGTGAGTACAAGATGCAGGAAGAAATGAGCAGCTCATCTGCCCTGAACGAGCTCCTGCGTTTTGACGACGCCAACACCAACTATGTGGCTGTTGCCCGCACCTGGCGTATGGACAAGACCTTCGAAGCCCTGTCCACCAGTACCGGTATCAGCGCTCAAGAATTTAAAGCCCTGTCCACCGACCCCACCCACTTTGGCATTCCGTCTAAGTTCCCCACTATCGAAGGCTTCCTCTTCCCCGGCGAATACCGCTTCCCCAAGGACGCCGGTGCTGAAGAGATTCTGCAGATGATGGTTGATAACACCTTCAAGGCCCTGGAAGAGGCCGGGGTCTCCGGCGATGACCAGATTTTCCACGTCATCACCGTCGGCTCAATTCTTGAGTTTGAGGGTCGCGAGGCTGACTACTACCCGATTGCCGGTGCTATTGAGAACCGCCTGAACAACCCCAATGGTGAGACCAGCGGCTTCCTGCAGTCCGATGCAACTGTGGCCTACGGTCTGGGTATTCAGAGCTACCACATCTCTACCGAGCAGAAGCAGGACGCCAGCAACAAGTACAACACCTTCTACTACCAGGGCCTGCCCGTAGGCCCCATTGGTTCACCGGGCCTAGCTGCCATCAAGGCTGCGGCTAATCCTGAGAAGAACGACTACTACTTCTGGGTTACCGTTGACCTCTTCACCGGTGAGACCCTCTTTGCAAAGACTTACGAAGAGCACCTGAAGAACGTTGAAGTGTACGATGAATTCTGTGAAGCTCACGAGGGTGTTTGCTCCTAATGTGTCAGCAGGTTACCGAGTGCCCCAGGGCTTTTGTCTTGGGGCACCCCATTAAACACAGTAAGTCGCCCCTGCTCCACCGGGCCGCCTACCGGGCGCTTGGCATCGAGATGGACTATGAGCGGCTGGACACCCGTGAGGACCAGTTAGCCGACGTCTTCGCCCGCTACACCCCCGGGCAGGGCACCCGCGGCTTTTCTGTCACCATGCCGCTGAAATCAGCGGTCAAAGAGCACCTGGATCACCTGACCCCCTTTGCCCAAGCAGTAGGCGTTGTTAACACCGTCTACTGGCGGCACGATGCTGATGGTCAGTTGACCTCCTGGGGTGATAACACCGACGTATCGGGTATCGTCAATGCCCTGCGCCAGGCCGGCTTCGTCGGTAAGCCCGCGCATGCTGCGATTATTGGTGGCGGCGGTACCGCCACCGCCGCCCTTGCCGCCTTGCGCACCATGGGGGCGGACGGCGTCCGCGTCTTTGTGCGCGACGCTAGCCGGGCTCAGGGGGTTGCGGACGCCGCCACCCGCCTGGGGCTGGACCTTGACTTCCTGCCCATCGATAGCTTCGCTAAGAGCTACGCGGAATTTGATGTAACCGTCTGTACCCTTCCTGCGGGGGCAGCCGACGGACTACTGGCTACCGCAGAACAGGGTGAATCTGCGGGCTACCTGCTGGATGTCTCCTATGACCCCTGGCCCTCGGTTCTAGCGGGGGAGTGGGAAGCCCGCGGCGGTACCGTGACCAGCGGCCTTGAGATGCTGATGTACCAGGCGGTAGACCAGATCAAGCTCTTTACCGGCCACGAGAGGAGCCACCCCTTGCCCCTGCAGGAAGAAGTGCTCACCGCCATGCGTCAGGCGGTAGGGCTACCGGTTACAGGCTTTGAGCCCGAATCGGTGAACGAGTCAGCCTGGCTCACAGGCTGAGACTACTCGTACCGAATCGTGAAGTAGCGGTTTGCTATCGACCGCTATTTTTGGAAATCTTAGAACACAAGACCCACAGGCAAACGTAAAGAAGGTTAGAGATGCTACGTTGGCTCACAGCCGGTGAATCCCACGGCGAAGCCCTGGTAGGAATTATTGAAGGCGTACCGGCAGGTGTCGAACTCACCAGCGAGATGGTGCGCGATGCTCTAGCCCGCCGCCGCCTCGGCTACGGCCGTGGTGCCCGCATGAAGTTCGAAGAGGACCGCGTGCGCATCCTTGGCGGTGTGCGCCATGGCAAGACCCAGGGCGGCCCCGTAGCCATTGAAATCGCCAACACCGAATGGCCCAAGTGGGTTGATGTGATGTCATCAGACCCCGTTGACCCCGCCCTGATCGAGGGGCGCGCCCGCAACGCGGCCCTCACCCGTCCCCGCCCCGGCCACGCAGACTTCGCCGGTATGCAGAAGTACGGCTTCGACGAGTCCCGCCCCGTCCTTGAACGCGCCAGCGCCCGCGAAACCGCAACCCGCGTAGCCCTGGGCGTTGTTGCAGCCCAGATTCTTAAGGCTCTCGGCGTAGAACTGGTCAGCCATACCACCGCTATCGCCGAGGTAGCAGCCCCCGCCAATGCTCCGCGTCCTACCCCTCGCGATGTTGCTGCCCTCGACGCCGACCCCCTGCGCTGCTTCGACACCGCAACCTCCGAAGCCATGGTCGCTACTGTCGATAGGGCTCACAAGGACGGCGAGACCCTGGGCGGCGTGGTAGAAGTTCTGGCCTACGGCCTACCCCCGGGGCTCGGCTCCTACGTGCACTGGGACCGTCGCCTTGACGCCCGCCTGGCCGCAGCCCTCATGGGTATTCAGGCCATCAAGGGTGTAGAAGTAGGCGACGGCTTTGAAACCGCCAAGCGCCCCGGCACCCGCGCCCACGACGAAATCGTACCCGGTGAACACGGCGTCCAGCGCGTCTCAAACCGCGCAGGCGGTATCGAAGGAGGTATGACCATCGGTGACCTGCTGCGTGTACGCGCCGCCATGAAGCCCATCGCCACCGTGCCCAAGGCCCTGGCCACCATCGATACCTCCACCGGTGAGGTGGCTCGCGCCCACCACCAGCGCTCAGATGTCTGTGCTGTGCCCGCAGCCGGCGTCGTCGCAGAAGCCATGGTCGCTCTGGTGCTGGCAGAAGCAGCCCTCGAAAAGTTCGGCGGCGACTCCATCACCGAAACCCGCCGCAACATGGACTCCTACCTGGCAGCAATCCCCGAATCCCTGGCCTGGGAATCCAACGTAGCAGGGTGGGACGCCTAACCATGACCCCCCGATCACGTGACCACGCGATCGACATGACCGAGGTGCTCGCACCCAACCAGGTGCGCGAGGTGCAAGAAACCTATATCGAAAAATCCCGTCCGGTCGTAATCATCGGCCCCATGGCTGCGGGTAAGTCTTATATAGGCACGCACCTCGCGCGCTTCTACGGCTATGAGTTCCTCGACTCTGATCACCTCATCGTCGAAAGATACGGTGAGGTGTCACAAATCTTTGCCGACTACGGTGAAGCTGAGTTCCGCCGTATCGAAGCTGAGGTGATCCGTGAAGTGCTGACCTCACCAGCCCGGCGCAACACCATCTTCTCCCTAGGCGGGGGAGCGCCCATGACGCCGGAAGTAGCCGACGTCCTCAAAGACGAGACCGTTATCTATATCAAGGTTGACGCCGAAACCGTAGCCCCGCGCATCCAGAACAGCAAAACCCGGCCCCTGCTCCAGCCCAACCCGGTGCAAAAATGGATCGAAATATTTGAGGCCCGGCGGGACCGCTACGAAGAGCTCGCCAGCTACACCCTGGACGCCTGCGGAGGCCGGGGAATAGCCGACATGGCAGCCGAAATTCAGAACTTCATCATCAAGAACCGAAAGGGTCAAGCGTGAGCGACCAGGCCACCACCGTCATACCCGTCACCGGCACCCAGCCTTCAGAAAACTACGACGTTTACGTAGGCCATAACCTGCTCGGTACCATTCCCGAGATCCTGGGCAAGCGAACCCAGCGCGTCCTCGTCATCCACCCCCGCGCCCTGCGCTCTACCGGTGAGCTGGTGATGGAGCAGATGCGCACAGCGGGTTTTGAGGCCTACTCGGCTGAAATTCCGGACGCCGAAGAGGGCAAGCACATCCAGGTCGCGGCCTTCTGTTGGCAGGTACTGGGCCAAAACGACTTCACCCGCACCGATGCGATTATTTCCGTAGGTGGCGGTGCCGTCACCGACCTGGCCGGCTTCGTGGCAGCCACCTGGCTGCGCGGCGTCCGCGTCATCCATATCCCCACCACCCTGCTCGGCATGGTGGACGCCGCAGTCGGCGGCAAGACCGGCATCAACACCGCAGAGGGCAAGAACCTGGTGGGGGCCTTCCACCCGCCCGCAGCCGTCCTCTGCGAACTGGGCGTGCTGCGCACCCTACCGCAGCACGAGCTGCTCACCGGTATGGCCGAAGTGATTAAGTGCGGCTTCATCGCAGACCCGGTGATTCTCGACCTGATTGAAGCTAACCCCGGCAAGATTCGGGATTCCCAGTCTGAGGTGGTACGGGAACTTATCGAGCGCTCCATTCGGGTTAAGGCTGAGGTGGTGTCTGAAGACCTGAAGGAGTCGGGCCGCCGCGAATTCCTGAACTACGGGCACACCCTGGGCCACGCCATCGAGCACGCAGAACGCTACCAGTGGCGCCACGGTGCTGCCGTAGCGGTAGGCATGGTCTTCGCCGCAGAGCTGTCCCTCGCCGCTGGCTACCTTGATGAGGCTACCGTTGAGCGAACCCGCGCCATCTGTGCCGCCCTTGACCTGCCTATCACCTACCCGGCAGACCGCTGGCCCAAACTGCTTGAAACCATGCGCCGCGATAAGAAGGCCCGCGGCAACATGCTGCGTTTCGTCGTGCTGGAAAGCCTGGGCAAGCCCCGTATTTACGAGGTACCCGACGACTCGATCCTGTTTATGACCTACCAGGAAATTGCCGCCTAATCAGTAGGGACCAGATTACTCCCAAAGTACTTCACCCCGTGACATACCATTGAGAGTAATCTGGTCCCTCTGTAAAAAGCTGGTCCCTAATATCTCGTGTGAGTCTCACCAAGAAACTCCTCAAACCTGCAGAGCACACGGTAGACTGGTCTACGGTTTACCCCGCAACGCTTATTGAAAATTTCAGTTTAGAGGAGAGTCTGTTGGCTACTACCGCAGATATCAAGAACGGTGTCGTTCTCAAGATTGACGGCAACCTCTGGTCCGTCATCGAATTCCAGCACGTCAAGCCCGGCAAGGGCGGCGCTTTCGTCCGCACCAAGCTGCGCAACGTCACCTCAGGCAAGGTAGTTGATAAGACCTTCAACGCCGGCGCCAAGATTGAGACTGCAACCGTCGACCGCTCCGACTACCAGTACCTCTACCAGGACGGCACCGACTACGTCTTCATGGATATGAAGACCTACGACCAGATCAACGTCTCTGAGGTCACCGTTGGCGACGCCGCCAAGTACATGCTCGAAAACCAGACCGCAACCATCGCCATGCACGAAGGTTCCCCCCTCTACATCGAGCTTCCCGCCTCAGTCGTCCTCGAAATCACCTACACCGAGCCCGGCCTGCAGGGTGACCGCTCTACCGGCGGCACCAAGCCCGCAACCGTCGAGACCGGCGCCGAGATTCAGGTGCCCCTGTTCCTTGAAACCGGCACCAAGGTCAAGGTCGATACCCGCACCGGCGACTACCTCGGCCGCGTCAACGACTAAGTACCGTGAATTCAAGAACCAAAGCTAGACTTCGCGCCCTCGAAGTCCTGTTTGAGGCCGATCAGCGTGGCGATGACGTCATTGACGTCCTGATTCGCCGCCGCACCTACACCTCAGCACAGATTTCGCTCTACTCCGAGCAGATTGTTCGTGGCGTACGCGACCACGATGAAGAGATTCGCGAATACATCGAAACCTACGCCCAAGACTGGACTATGGACCGTATGCCCAGCGTGGATCGCGTGGCCCTGCGACTTGGCGCTTGGGAGCTCCTCTTTAACGATGAGATTCCCGATGCCGTAGCTATCTCAGAGGCTACCGGCCTGGTTCGCCTGCTGTCGACCGATGATTCACCCAAGTTTGTGAATGGCCTGCTCGACCGCCTGCGCCAGGTGAAGCCCACCCTGCTGGCCTAGGCCTATAGGTACCAGAAAATCGGAAAAACCCACCAACAAGGTGGGTTTTTCCGATTTTCTGCTACCTACTGAAATGTGTCTCAAATTCAGCCGCGGTGAGGGTGGACGTGATACATTGAGGTGTGACAGCAACCTTTAAGTCCGTCCTGTGAGGCGGGGAAGGAGGCCGGCACATGACCGATACCACCGGTGTACCCACCGACCTATCAACAGGAGCCCACCGGGTCATCCTGGAGTCAGCCGACATTGAGCGAGCTCTTACTCGCATTGCCCACGAAATTCTTGAAGCCAACAAGGGTAGCGAGAACCTAGTTCT
>DXCN01000017.1 GCA_019115985.1 Candidatus Rothia avicola
CTGCACCTCAATCCACGTGGGCGACCCCGAAACCTACCCCACCGTCCGCCGCGAATGGGTCAAGCCCGGTGCCTTCTTCGCCATGCCCGCCGCTTGCAACCTCGACGAGGGCATGTTCGAACCTGACGTGCGTAAACTCGTCGACAACGCCGGTATGTACGACGCCTGGGCCGAAGAAACCGAACCCGGCAAGTCCCACAACTACGTCTCCATCATTGGCTGCAAGTTCAATGACCGCATCCACAACGGCCTCATGGGCCCTGAAGAACTACGCGACATGGGTGAAGCCCTCAACCACCCCGCCCCCGAGGACGCCGAAGAAAAAATCACCGTCTACTCCGTCGGCGGCATGCCCATTGAGGACGTCGCCTGGGGCACCGTGGTCTACCGCAACGCCGTCCGCAAGGGCATCGGCACTGTGCTGAACCTCTGGGACGTCCCCGCAATGTCCTAGCGATCGGGCACACACATACTACTAAGGGTGCAGGGGCTTTCCCCTCCGGCGACTAACCTTCTCGAGCTCGCGCTGGCGCGCTCCCTCGATTCATGCCAGACCCAGCCAGTCGCCTTCCGGGGAAAGCCCCCTGCACCCACCAGGAATGAGTGTTTAGGTAGGTTGCTATAGGGGTGCGGGGGACGGGCGTGCTGGAAGCCTGCTGGCGCGGGGCTGGCGTGAATCGCTGCGAGCCCCCCAGGGCGAGCTGCGAGAGGGTCAGCAGGCGGAAGCACGGCCGTCCCCCGCGCACCTTATATAGCTTCTTCTACCAGATACGCACGCGCTCCTCCGGTGCCAGGTAGAGGGCGTTCTCGGGCCGCACGTCGAAGGCGGTGTAGAACTCATCGATGTTGCGGACCACACCGTTGACGCGGAACTCCTCGGGGGAGTGCGGGTCGATGGCCAGGAACATCTCGGCGGTCTGCGGTCGGGTCTTCATGCGCCAGCCCTGGGCCCAGGAGATAAAGACACGCTGGGCGGCGGTCAGACCGTCGATGACGGGGGCGGTATCGAGGGTGAGGCCCTGGCGTTCCAGGTAAATCTGGTAGGCCTTGAGCGCGATGGAGAGGCCACCTAGGTCGCCGATGTTTTCGCCCAGGGTCAGTTCGCCGTTGACGGTGAACTTCTCGGGGTCGAGGCCGGTGGGGGTATAGCCATTGTACTGCTCTACTAGGGCCTTGGTGCGGGCGGTGAATTCTTCGCGGTCGGCGTCCGTCCACCAGTTGTTGAGCGCACCGGTGCCGTCGTACTTGGAGCCCTGGTCGTCGAAGCCGTGGCCGATCTCGTGGCCAATCACGCCGCCGATAGCGCCGTAGTTGACGGCGGCGTCCGCGTCCACGTCGAAGTAGGGGGCTTGCAGAATTGCGGCGGGGAAGACGATTTCGTTGGCCGGGGGCATGTAGTAGGCGTTGACGGTCTGCGGGGTCATGAGCCACTCGGTCTTGTCAACGGGCTCGTTGATGCGGGCAATCTGGAATTCGTGTTCAAAGACGCCCGAGCGGCGCAGGTTCTCGAAGAGGTCGTCGGTGAGTTCGAGGGCGGAGTAGTCGCGCCACTTGTCGGGGTAGCCAATCTTGGTGACGAACTTGCTGAGCTTCTCGAGGGCACGGGCGCGGGTCTCGTCGGTCATCCAGTCTAGGTCAGTGATGGAGCGGCGGTAGGCTTCGAGCAGGTCGTCTACCAGTTCCATCATCTTGGCCTTGTGGGTGGGCGGGAAGTGAATCGCCACGTACTCCTTGCCCAGTTCTTCACCCAGGGAGCCTTCGACCAGGCCGACGCCGCGCTTCCAACGGTCACGCAGCTCTTCGGAGCCCGAGAGGGTGCGGCCGTAGAAATCAAAGTTCTCTTCAACGATGGCCTGGTTGAGGTAGGGGGCACGGGAGTGGGCCATGTGCCAGATGTACCAGAGCTTCCAGATAAAGAGGGGAGCGGTGGCCCACATCTGGGCGGCTGCCTCAAAATAGGAGGGCTGGTTAACCACAACGGTACCGGCCTTTTCGGTGGAAATGCCCATGCCGGCCAGCCAGGTGGTGAAGGGGAAACCGGGGAACTTCTCGTCTAGCTCGGCGGCTTCGACCGGGTTATAGCGCTGGTCGGCGTCGCGGGTGCGCACGTTATCCCAGTGGTGGGAGGCAATTTCGGTCTCGTGGGCGAAGACGGCGCGGGCCGCGTCTGCCGGTTCAAGACCGAAGTTTTCAGCCAGGCCGGTCAGCTCAAACATGCGCTCAATGTGGGCGACGTAGGCCTCGCGCAGTTCGGCGTACTTCTCGTCGCGGTAGTAGGACTCATCGGGCAGACCCAGGCCGGTCTGCGCCAGGTAGAGCACGTACTTCTCGGGGTTCTTCGCGTCGATGCTGGTGTACCAGCCGAAGGGGCCACCGTGGCCCTGGCGGTCAAGCTCCGCCATGACCTGCACAAAGTCATCGGGGGTAGCCGCGTCCAGCACCGGCTGCACCTCGGCGAGTAGCGGGGCGGCGGCGTCCGCCTCAATTTTCTCGGTGTTCATGAAGGACGAGTAGAGGGCGCCAATGCGTGAGGACGGCTGCTCGGCGGCGAACTTCTCGACGATGTCGCGGACGTGCTCCTCGGCGGCATCGCGGAGGAAGTACATACCGCCGTCGCGCGAGCGGTCGGCGGGGATGACGTGGGCGTCGTACCAGGTGCCGTTGACGTGACGGAAGAAGTCGTCGGCGGGGCTGGTTGCGGGGTCAAGGAAGCTAGTGTCGATACCTGAGTTAGTCATATCACCTAGTTTAGGGGCGCGGACGCCGCCCGTCAGGTGCCGTGCGCGGGTTCGGCCCAGGGCGTGAGGGGCTGTTCATTGTCGCCCCGCTATTTTGTACCGCACCCTGCCCATTTTTTGGGCCAAAAGTGGGCAGGGGGCGGTACAAAGTGGGTTGGAGGGGCGTAACCAAACCGTGCCGCGCTTGGGGTGGTGCGTGACCGGGACTGCGCTTAGACAGTAAGAACACTGATAAGTGGAAGGTGAACCATGGGCAAGAAGCCAGAACTCAGCAAGGAACTCAAACGCTCCAGCGACAAGGCACAGAAGCGCTACGTGAAGGCCTACGCCAAGGCCCTAGACAAGCACGGCGACGAAAAGAAAGCCCGCAAGAAGGCCCAGAAGAAACTTGAGAAGAAGTACGAGCTGGTGGGCAAGAAGTACGAAAAAATCTCTGACAAGCCCCAGGCCGCCCCCGACCAGCAGGACGGCGATAACCAGACCTTCCTAGTGGCAGAGGTGCGCCCCCTGGCAGAACTGACGCGTGCTGAGCTCTATGAGCTGGCGAAGCAGCTTGAGGTGCCGGGCCGCTCTGCCATGAACAAGGGTGACCTGCTGATTGCGGTGCGCGCCGCCCAGTAAGTCCGCTGACCTGGCTCACCTAGGCAGGTGTGACCTGGGTCTGTGAGCAACTAGCTATTACGTGAGCGCGCGGCAAAGAGTAGGCTTAACGCCTATGTCTTCTACGCAAACTGACTCCAACCCCGAAACCGGAGCGCACGCGGTCACCGAACCGGCAGCGCACACCGCATCAATGCCCGCCGCCCATAAACTAGAGCGCCAGGAGTTCCTGCTCCTGGCCATTATGGTCATCGCGGCCTTCGTACTAATTCTGAATGAAACCCTGCTGGGCGTAGCCCTGCCCGACATCATGTCAGACCTGAACATCAGCGCTTCCACCGCCCAGTGGACCTCCACCGGCTTCATGCTGACCATGGCGGTCGTGACCCCGGCTTCTGGCTTCATCATCTCCCGCTATTCCATCCGCACCGTCTTCGTGGGCGCTATGGCCCTCTTCTCCCTGGGCACCCTGGTGGCTGCCACCGCCCCCGGCATCGCCCTGCTGCTGGTCGGACGCCTGCTCCAGGCCGGCGGTACCGGTGTGATGATTCCGCTGCTCATGACCACCATGATGCGCCTGGTCGCTCCCAGTAAAATCGGTCAGGCTATGGGCATCATCGGCATGGTCATCTCGGCCGCTCCCGCCGCGGGCCCTACCGTCTCGGGCATCATCCTGAACGCCGCTGGCTGGCGCTGGCTCTTCTGGCTGATTCTGCCCATCGGCATCATCGCCCTGGTGATTGGTCTGCGCCTGGCCCCGGCTGAGAAGCCCGAGGGCGGTTCGCAGAAGCTCGATGTCTTCTCTATCGTCCTCTCAACCCTGGGCTTTGGCGGCCTGGTACTGGGGCTTTCATCCATGGGTGGTGATTCCTCCCACGGCGGTGCCCACCTACCCGTTAACCCCTGGGTTATTGTGGCTATCTCAGCTGCCCTGCTGGCAGTGTTCGCCCGCCGCCAGATTCAGCTGCAAGACTGCGGCCCCTTCATGGATCTGCGTATCTTCCGCGCCCGCCCCTTCACCCTGACTGTCATTATGACCTCCCTGGGTATGGGCATAATGCTGGGAACCGCGATTATGATCCCCCTCTACGCCGCAAACGCGCTGGGTCTGAGCGCCCTGCAGACCGGTCTGATACTGTTGCCCGGTGGTGTGCTCATGTCCGTGCTGAGCCCCTTCGTCGGCCGCCTGTCGGATCGCTTCGGCGCCCGCACCCTGGTCATCCCCGGTGCCCTTCTCTTTAGCGCCTCTATCTGGCTGATGAGCACCTTTAGCGCCACCACCCCGATTTGGTACCTGGTGGGCACCTACATGCTGATGACCTTCGCCCTGCCGCTCATCAATACCCCTATGATGTCGCTGGGTCTGGGCTCCCTAGGGCACGAGCTGCACGCCTTCGGTTCCTCAGCCATGACCACCTTCCAGCAGGTATCCGGTGCCGCCGCGACCGCTCTCTTCGTGGCCCTGCTGGGTATCGGGTCGGCCGCTCACGGTGGTACCGGTGTAGAGGCCTACATGGCCGGTGTACATCTGGCCTTCCTGGTAGCAGCCTTCATGTCCTTGGGCTCTATCGTGGTAGCCCTGCTTCTGCCCGCCGGCAAGCAGGCTACCGGAAGCACCCCCATGGCCCACTAAGGCTGCACCTGCGCTTCGCGGATGCAAGGACGCCGCCACCCACCCTCCTGCCAGACAGCAGGGAGGTTGGGGGCGGCGTCCTTATGCTTACCCAGGGTATCGCTAGACCGCTACGGTGAGGCTGGCTCGTACAGCCCCGGTAGCGGCAACCAGAGACTCGATGGAAGCCTTGGTCTCCTTGTAGGCGCGGGTCTTCAGACCGCAGTCGGGGTTAACCCAGAGCTGACGGGCGGGGATATGCTCCAGGGCAGTAGCCAGCAGCTTCTCGACCTCGTCGACCTGGGGCACACGCGGGGAGCGGATATCCCACACGCCGGGGCTAAAAACCCGCGGACGCCGATCGCCAGAATACGGCGAACAGCAGCTTCCAGCTCCTCGGCGGTGTGCCCCACACAGGTGAGGTGGGCCAGGGGAGTGAGCCGGGTTTCATGCACCAGATGGTCGAGCAGGGCCAGGGTTTTCTGCTTACGAGCCCGGTCACCGGAATAGGCCACTGACACATAGTCGGGGTTGGTGGGAGCCAGCTGGTCGATGGCCGTCAGCAGACTCTCGCAACTGGCAGAACTTCGCGGCGGGAAGAGCTTGTAGGAGAGCGCCGGTATATGGGTACTCATGGTTTCCTTACAGGTCGCTGGCAAGAAACCACTGCTCTGCGTAGCTTTTTGACTCTGTGTCGGGTGTGTTGAGACACATGACAGTAATATGACGGGTATGAGCATTAAATACCGTCAACTGGGAAAAAGCGGCCTCACCGTTTCAAACGTAGGCCTGGGGTGCAATAACCTGGGCCGCGCCAAAACAGCCACCGAAACGCAAGCCGGAACCAACGCCGTCCTCACCGCCGCCCTTGAAGCAGGCATTACCCTTTTCGATGTCGCCGATATCTACGGGGCTGAACCGGGTGTTTCTGAAACCATGTTTGGGCGGGCCCTGCGCGAGACCGGAATCGATCGCGACGAGATTGTGATTGTCTCTAAGTTTGGTATGGATATGGGCGGGGCCAACGGTACCGACCACGGGGTGCGCGGCTCCCGCCGGTACATTATGCGGGCGGTTGAGGCGTCCCTGAGCCGCCTGGGCACCGACTACATCGACCTCTACTTCCACCACACCCCCGACCCCGCCACCCCCATCGAAGAAACCCTCTCAGCCCTGGGCACCCTGATTGAGCAGGGCAAGGTGCGCTACATTGGGTCGTCCAACCACACCGGCTGGCAGATTGCCCACGCCGAACACCTGGGCCGGGCACTGGGGCACCGCTACATTGCGGTTGAAAACCACTACAACCTGCTCGACCGCCGCGCTGAGCTTGAGGTCCTGCCTGCTGCTCGCGAGTTCGGGCTGGGCGTGCTGCCCTACTTCCCCCTGTCCAACGGGCTGCTGACGGGTAAGTATTCCCGCTCTTTTGCTCCTGCCGATGGGCGCCTGACCCGTATCAAGCCCGATATTTTGGACGGCGCCAACTGGGACCAGCTCGAAGCCTTCTCAGCCTTTGCCGCCGAGCGCGGCCTGACCGAGGTGCAGGTCGCCTTTTCGTGGCTGGCTCAGCAGGAGCCGGTTACCTCCGTGATTGCCGGTGCCACCACCGAGGAGCAGGTGCGCGCCAACGCCGCGGCTATCGTCCGCCGGTTTGACGCGGACGAGCTCGCCCGCCTCGATGAGATTTTCCCGGCCCCGCCGAAGGTGGCGCTCTTCTAGAGTGCCTGCCCAATACACGACGCCTTCCTCTCTTACCATATGATCCACCAAGAACTTCCACATACATAAAAGCCCGCCTCGACCCCCGTCTCAGAGAAGGGGGCAGGGCGGGCTTTGATATTTTTCTAGTTTTAGAGATTGTCGATGGCGTACTGGGCCTGTTCGGGGGTGAACTGGCTACCGTACTCGCTGGTCAGTTGATCGAAGAGGCGGGCATCGCTCATCTCAGAGATTTCTAGGTAGCTACGAGCTGCATCGAGAGCTTCCTGGTTCCAGTCTGCATTGACATTGTCAACCGCGTACTGGGCCTGTTCGGGGGTGAACTGGCTACCGTACTCGCTGGTCAGCTGATCGTAGAGACCCGCGTAAGAGAAGTCAGAAAATTCGATGTAGTCTTCGGCGGCTTCAAGAGCTTCAGCGTTCCAGTCAACATCGCTCAGGTTATCCATAGCGTACTGGGCTGCTTCAGGTGAATACTGGCCGCCGTACTCGCTGGTCAGCTGATCGTAGAGACCAGCATAGGAGAAGTTGCTGACCTTTAGATAGTCACGGGCTTCGGCCAGAGCGCTCGTGTAATCGCGGGGGACATCCCCGGCAGTAGGTTTGGTCTGCTGGGGGGCTTCGGCAGACGGTGCGGTAGA
This sequence comes from Candidatus Rothia avicola, assembly GCA_019115985.1. GTDB lineage: Bacteria > Actinomycetota > Actinomycetes > Actinomycetales > Micrococcaceae > Rothia > Rothia avicola. The sequence continues at coordinate 7,311 of DXCN01000017.1, forward strand.
GGCAGCAGCAGGTGCAGTTGCCGACGGACTAGCTACCGCTGATTCAAGCTCTTGTAGGCTCTGCTGGAGCTCAGAATCGTTGGCGATGGTATTGAGAGCAAAGAAAAACAGGACGATACCTGAAATCACTGACCCGATCACCGAGAGTGCAATGGCGATAATCGAGGTGACTTTTTCCTTGTTTTTCTGGAAAAGACCAACAATGCCGGTCACAAAAGCTGCAAACAGCAAGAGCCAGCCGAGCAACATGACTGCGGGGATGCAACCCAGGATAAAGCCGAGGACACCCAGGCCCAGGGCCACAAGGCCAACCACGTTCTTAGGCTTTTTGCCCTTAGGCTGCTCAGCTGCGCCGTAGGGGCCCTGGTAGGGCTGCTGGCCCGGTGCAGCATAAGCCCCAGCAGGCGAGGACGGCCCACCGGGGTGATCGGGCTGAGAAGGCGGTGTGTTAGGTGTGTATGGGTTTTCATTCATACCCCCTATTTTAGGGGGAACCTGAGTATCCGCTGGTCAAATGTTGGATTGTTTGTATAACTTTCGCTTGCCTACCGGCTGAACTTCTTTCCCCAGCCTAGAAGCTGCCCCATCGGTCTATCTTTACCTTCTAGCGCCAGTAGCGCAAAACCTGGAAGGCCCACCCAAACACAAACCACCCTTGCTATCCTTAAGCATGGTGTGCCCTGCGTCCGCGCTGTCAAGACAGGCCGCGCAGCCCCACCCCACCGCCGTGAAACCCGGCAGGTGACCACCCTATTCAGGAGTAAGACTTTTATGCCAGCAATTGTGATTGTAGGCGCCCAGTGGGGCGACGAAGGTAAGGGCAAGGCAACCGACCTGCTCGGTGGCCGTGTCGATTACGTCGTCAAACCCAACGGCGGTAACAACGCAGGCCACACCGTCGTCGTCAACGGCCAGAAGTTCGAGCTCAAGCTCCTTCCCGCCGGTATCCTCTCAGAAAACGCTGTGCCCGTCATCGGTAACGGTGTCGTCGTCAACCCCGAAGCCCTCTTCGAAGAAATCGACGGCCTTGAAGCCCGCGGCGCAGACACCTCCAAGCTCAAAATTTCAGCTAACGCCCACCTGGTAGCCCCCTACCACCAGACCATGGACAAGGTCACCGAACGCTTCCTCGGCAAGCGCGCCATCGGCACTACCGGACGCGGTATCGGCCCCACCTACATGGACAAGGTTGGCCGCCTGGGTATTCGTGTGCAGGACATCCTCGACGAGTCCATCCTGCGCCAGAAGGTCGAAGGTGCCCTGCGCCAGAAGAACGAACTGCTGGTCAAGGTCTACAACCGCCGCCACGTCGAGGTCGAAGAAATCGTGGAGTACTTCATGAGCTTCGCCGACCGCCTGGCACCCATGATTGTTGAATCAACCCAGCTGCTCAACAAGGCCCTGGACGAGGGCAAGACCCTGCTCATGGAAGGCGGCCAGGCCACCTTCCTCGATGTGGATCACGGCACCTACCCCTTCGTCACCTCATCTAACCCCACCGCAGGCGGTGCCTCCGTTGGCTCCGGCGTTGGCCCCACCCGAATCTCCCGCGTCATCGGTATTCAGAAGGCCTACACCACCCGTGTGGGCGCTGGCCCCTTCCCCACCGAACTCTTCGACGATATGGGCGAATTCCTGCGCACCACCGGTGGTGAGTTCGGTGTGAACACCGGCCGTCCCCGCCGCTGTGGCTGGTACGACGCGGTTCTGGCCCGCCAGGCTGTGCGCATCAACGGTTTCACCGACCTCTTCATCACCAAGCTGGACGTGCTTACCGGGCTTGAGAAAATCCCCGTCTGTGTAGCCTACGATGTGGACGGTGTTCGCCACGATGAGATGCCCATGACCCAGTCGGACTTCCACCATGCCAAGCCTATCTACGAGTACTTTGACGGCTGGACCGAAGACATCACCGAGGCTAAGACCCTCGATGAGCTGCCCGAGAACGCCCGTAAGTACCTTGAGAAGCTGGAAGAGATTTCCGGCTGCCGTATCTCGGCGATCGGTGTTGGCCCTGGCCGCGAGCAGACCATCGTCGTGCGCGACCTGATTGAGGACGAGAAGTAGGGCGGACGTCCGCGCCCCTCCCCTGCACCGGGTAGGTACCATCTAAGTCAGAAAAACCCACCAACTAGGTGGGTTTTTCCCCCGGAAAAGAAAAGACCATCTAAGTCGGTGGGGGAGGGGTCTGCCCCTACATCTTCACCCCGCGCAGGGTGCGCACCACCGTCACGGTACAAATCAACATGAGCACTACGCCAATGGCTGAGGTGTAGACCACGCCGGAGTCGAAGGCGTGCTGGGCCGATGCCAGCAGGGCAGCGCCGGTTTCCCCACCGATACGTTCGGCGGTTTCCGCCGCCCCGCCCAGGGTCTGGCCGGCGGCGTCCGCGTCCGCTGCGCTGACCCCCTCGGGCACCACCAGGTGGGCAACATAGGCCGCGTTCAGAATCGACCCCAGAATCGCGGTGCCCATGACCGAGCCGGTTTCATAGGCGGTCTCGGAGATGGCGGACGCCGCACCCGCCTTGTGCGGGGGCACAGCGGCCAGGATGATGTCGTTGGTTAGGGTTTCAGCAAAGCCAATGCCCACACCGAGCAGGGCAAAGGCGACCAGAATACCGGCGTCCGAGCCGGAATCGGCGGTGAAGAAGACCAGGGTGAAGGCGGCCGCGTTCATGAGCAGGGCGCCGGCAATCACGATCCAGGGCTTGATGACCTTGACCAGGTACACCACGACCAGGCCCGCAATGACGGTCAGTACCAGGCCGGGCAGCAGCACCAGGGCCGCACTAAAGGGGGAATGGCCGCTCACCAGCTGCAGGTGCTGGGAGACGAAGTAGAGGAAGCCAACCAGCGAGAAAATCGCCATGAGGTTGGTGAGCACCGCGCCGGTGAACTCCTTGTTGGTAAAGAGACGCACGTCTAGCATGGGGTTGGTGCGGGCCAGCTGGCGGCGGGTGAAAGCAATGCCGCAGATGAGGGCAACCAGCAGTAGGACGACGGTGAGCAGGTCGAAGCTATCGTGGGCGAAGTGCTTGATGGCATAGACGAAGGGGGTCATGGTCGCCATAATCAAGGTGATGCTGACGAAGTCGATGGTGCCGGGGTTGGGGTCCTTGGAGTTGGGAATTAGCCAGGGGCCAAGAATCAGAAGGGGCAGCAGCACGGGCGCAGCCATGAGGAAGACCGAGCCCCAGTAGAAGTGCTCCAACAGGAAGCCGCCGACGATGGGCCCTAGGGCAGCGCCGCCGGCAAAGCCAGATGCCCAGATAGCGATGGCGGTGCGACGCTCGGTGGCGTCGGAGAACATGTTGCGGATAATCGAGAGCGTCGCGGGCATAAGCATGGCCCCGAAGATACCCATACCGGCGCGGGCTGCGATGAGCCAGGCGGCGGTGGGGGTAAAAGCTGCAGCGGCTGAGATAACGGTGAAGCCGAGGCCGCCTAACAGGAGCATGGTGCGGCGGCCAAAGCGGTCACCCATGCTGCCTGCGGGAATGAGCAGGCCCGAGAGAATCAGCGGGTAGATGTCGTTGATCCAGAGCAGCTGGGTGCCGCTGGGCGAAAGCTGGGCTGAGATTTCGGGCAGGGCAAAGGAGAGGACGGTGTTGTCGACTGAGATAAGGAGCACCGGCAGCATGAGGACGGCCAGGGCCGCCCAGCGGCGGGAGTAGGGTGCTGTGGTGGGGTCGGTGACGGCTCTCAGTTGGCCGGTTGCGGGGTGCATGTCTGCTCTTTCGTGAGGACGGCTACCTGGGGTTGGGTGCCCGCTGGGTGCGGGTGTTGCATCGGTAGCTTTAGTTCAACACAGATTACTGTACCGTCTGGACGGTTTTGTTTTCAAGTGCCAGCCCGGTAGGGTGGAACACATGAGTTCTCGCGAAAAAATCCTCGATGCCTACGAAGCCCTGCTCATTGAAGAGGGGGAGCGGGCGGCGTCCATGAACGCTATTGCCTCCCGTGCCGGGGTGTCAAAGGGAGGTCTGCTCTACCATTTCCCTGATAAGCCTGCCCTGGTGGATGGGCTGCTGGCGCGGGCCTGGGCGCTGGCTGAGCGGGATTTCAAGACCATGGCGGATGACCCTGACGGGGCCTGCGCCTACTATGTGCGCACCTCCATGTACCAGGACACCCCTTTTGACCGGGTGTTTGTGGCCGCGTCACGTCTGCGCCAGGACGCCGCCGAGAAGGTTGCCGGGGTCTATGACAGGATCCAGGGTCGCTGGTTTGAGATGATTCGGGCCGAGGTGCCCTCGGATGCGGTGGCGCGCGCTATCTTGCTGATGGGGGACGGGCTCTACTACAACGCGGCGGTCGCCAGTAGTGAGTCCCGCCCCAACCTTGCTCTCAGCGGCGATATGGACGCCCTGCTCGAGGTGGTAGAGCAGCTCAAGGTGCATTAGGTGTAGGCAGGCGTGCCGACAAAAGTATCTACAGGCTCCTGAAAGTGCCAGAAACCTGGCGCTTTCAGGAGCCTGTAGTGCTTTCGGCTTCGAAGGGTGTAATGCAGGAACCCCTCCACGGTCAGCCCCTCCCAAAGGTCTAGCTAAACCTATCCGAATGGCTAGGCTCTTTTAGCAAAATAGCCCTAGTCTGTGAAATCTACGCGTTTATAGACTGAAAGCATCTTGCTGAACTAAAACAAATTTTAAGTAGGCAAGATACTCCCTGAACCCTATACGAGGAGAACACCAATGAGTAACCCTATTTTGGACCTGCAAGATTTGACCGCAGAAGAGACTCCTAACCAGGTGGAGGCTCCCGTAAGCCTTTTGAGTTGGTTCTTCTGCGCAAAGCCTTGGCCGGGTTTGTAAGACAGCAACTGTCTATAGCTCCTCATCTTTGAACCTCAGCGAAGAAGAGGTTTAGTCTGCAAGAAGGAATTAACTCCATGAAATTTTCTCCACTCTCAATATGCCAAGATCTCTGGGTAACTTTCGAAAATCCTAAGACGGGCACGAAAACCCACTCTCTCCGTGGGATTAACGTTGCACTTACTGAAGGGGAGATGTTTTCGGTAGTTGGGCCCTCAGGTAGCGGTAAATCAACGCTACTCCATACACTTGCAGGTTTTCAGAAGCCCACCCGAGGTTCCGTAGCACTTTTGGGGAAGAACATCACTACCCTCAGCCCCTCAAAAATTGCACATCTCCACAGGGAAGGGGTGGGCTTCATTTTCCAAAGTTACAACCTCATTGAGTCGCTCACAGCGCTAGAGAACGTCCTGCTGAGCGCACGATTTGGGCATTCACCGCTAGATAAAAACCGTGCAGCCTACATCCTCGACTCTCTCGGTATGGGGCATCGGATTAACCACCGTGTAGCTGATTTGTCAGGTGGCGAGCAACAGCGTGTTGCGGTAGCCCGGGTAATTTATAACAAGCCCAGAATTATTTTTGCTGATGAACCTACCGGCGCGCTCGATTCTAAGTCCTCTGCAGCGGTCATCGGAACCCTTAAACATCTAGCCCATCAGGGCAGTTCAGTATTCCTGGTGACACATGACCTTGAGGAAGCCGCTAAGGCTGATAGCTGCCTCATCTTGCGTGATGGAATTGTTCAGAATCATCTTGTGAGCCCTAGTCAAGATCAGTTATGGAACATTATGAAGCAGGGGTTAGCTCATGTTTAAAGTCGCACTTAGCCAAATATGGCAGTACAAAACCTTGTGGGCATCAGTGTTGATAACTGTTGTCTCAGTAGCTCTGTTCATAAGCCTCTGTGTCAACTTCATGGTTGCCATACTTCATGCTGAGACTTGGGTGTTTGAACAGCCAAAAATTCAGACTGGAGGCAGAGAATCTTACCTGGAGATAGGGGCCAATCTACTCATTTATTCAGGGTTTCCCTCCCTCGTGGTGCTAGGGATTGTTGCATTAAATATTGCTTTTCAGCTCAGACGATCTCATGCTTTGTGGGTGCTCGCTGGTGCCCTTCCCCATCAGGTAGTAGCAATTTTTGCCTTTCAAACCCTGATGGTCTCGGTGATTGGTAGTGCCTTAGGGGTAGGGTTTTCACTCCTCCTGCAACCCTGGGTCAATGGGATTCTCTTCAGCTGGAATCAAGCACCAGAAGCTGTCTTACCGTTGTCGTACAGCATAAGCGGCTTTTCTATAACCTTCCTTGTGGTGGCAGGTATTAGCTACCTCAGTGCATTTTTTCCGGCTCTAAGAATACGTAAAATCTCTGCCTTGGATGTCTACAGGGAAACCGCAGCAGGGCAGGTAAAGGCGACCTGGCGCAAGGCCCTAGTGCCGGGGATCTTTGGAATCCTGGTTATTCTTCCCCTTTTAGCAACACTGCTAGCTGTTCCATTTCTACCAGAACCAATTTATGCTGTACTGGCAACCTTGCCTCTGGGCCAGGCTCTAGTTATTTTTACTGCCCTGCTGGCTCCTCTCATCCTCCCTGCAATTATGAGGTTTTGGACGGGGCTCCCCGTGTTGAAAGACTGGGTACCCTGGCATCTAGCCCGCCATACCGCGATGGCGAGGGTTGAAGCTTCTAGCTCAACTGTTGCTCCATTGATGGTAGGGGTGGGGGTTTTTCTCTCATTCACTCTTGTAGGGAAGACGGGGGCTCAGGTGGCTCCGGCAGGAGATGTCAATCTGTTTGATGGAACACTGATGCTAACCCCTCTAGCTTTCATTGCTACCGTGGGAACTATTGCAGTGATTTTTATGTCTACCAGACAAAGGGGGCTTGATGTAGCAACCCTGAGGAGGTCCTCTGCAACCTATCGCGATGTGCTTGTTTCCTTGACATGTGAGGGGATTATCTACGCAGTTTCGGCTCTTTTACTTCTGGCTATTCCTGCGGCTGCACAGGTCTCTATGCTAGTTTTTGCCCTCGCCAGCCATGGGGTGAGCTTGACGGCAGTGAGTGCCAATACGTTGGTACCCGCTCTGGTTTATCTAGTGGGTGGGCTGGGGATTGTGATTACAATTGCGATATCTGGCCAGAGGTTTTGGAATATGCCTATCGGGAATATTGCGGCAGAGTAACCGCAGGAGGAAATGTGACCAGCGTTTATGCCGATACATCTTATGAGACAATTGAAAGGCTTCGCCAGCATCAAGATTATCGAGAGATTAAAAGCTCTATTTCTCGCCCGCTTCAGAACCTTGTAGAGATGTACAGCACCACAACAATTGCTGGTGAGAAATATCGTTTCAATTCAGAGAGACCTTCTGGTGAAATAGAGAAGTTTAATGGTGCTGAAAGAGGTTGGGGGGTAGTTTTTTCTCTAGCCGACTTTGGAATAGATTGCAACAGGTGGTTCATTAAATCAATTATCCCATCCCCGACTTCTTCACGTGCGCTGGTAAATCTTTCGTATAAGAGAGGAGATCTAAAACGGGTAATAGAAATTGACGCTAAGCGTGGACTAATGATTAAACCGTGGGAGGGAGGATTCTTTGCTCCTCCTGGAAGCGGTGGCCTTGTATGGGTTAATGACGACGAAGTCGTTGCTTTCATAGCACTTTCTGATGAAGAGAAGACCCATGCAGGGCACCCTCGAAAAGCAAGATTGTGGAGTAGATTTCAAGCAATTGAGCAGGCCCCTGTGCTTTCTGAAGTTAGAGCTGAAGATTTAACAATTACAGTGCAAAAAAACAATGGGCACGGGCTAATTACACATCATCATTCATTAAAAAATAAAACATATCATCTGGTGAACTTTGATAAAAAAGAAAACCATCGTCTTGATGTTCCTGTGGATTCTCAAGTTTTTATATCCAATGCGAAAGTATACACAGTAGCTAGTGATGCGCAGCAGACAGTTATAAGCGCTTTTGATTTTATGTGGAAGGATGGTGAGTTTGCTGTAGGTGATGAAAAATTATTTTATCATATCGAAGAAGAAACCGTGGTAAGGCAGATAGTAAGCTGGGGAGACTATCTAGTTTTGGCTGCGATTGTTGAAGGTGCTGAGAGGTTGCTGTTCATTCAGTCATCAACAAACACTCTTAGTGAGCCGTTCCCCGAGGTGTATGGAAGCATTAAAATACTATCGACGCAAAACAGTTTAAACCAACCCCTAGTGATTAGCTGGAATAATCTTCTTACTGCTTTAGCGGTTGTTCCCGGTCCCGTTTTGAACGCTACCTTAATAGGATACACTCTTACAGTTATTCCAGAGAGCCAGCAGGGGCGGTCAGATGCTGCCCTGTCCCTAATTGCATCAGGTGCCGCGCCTTTTGCGCCACTTATTGCCGGTGTTGGAACGGCTTCTTTGCCAGGTAATCTGCCTATACTGGTTAGCATGACTCTAATTCTGATTGCCATTTGCCTGTGTGTTGCCAGCCCGGAGATACGGTCCCTCCAGAGAGGAACTGAGTGGGCAGTCGCTGAAAATAAAAACTAATTCCTATACGTTTGAAGAAGGGTAGCATATGTCTGTAGAAGAATCCCACCCTCCGCACAAGGAATCACCTATATCCTTATTGCTAGTTGACGATGAACTTTTTGTGCGTAGGGTACTCAAAGCTTATTTTGGGACTTCGCCAAATATCGAAATTGTTGGTGAAGCGTCTTCTGGAGCGGAAGCTTTGGAAGTTCTCAAAAAAACCACTGTTGATATAGTTCTTATGGATTTGCAAATGCCCGATATGGGTGGGATTGAATGCACTGAGAAAATTGTTTCCCTATATCCAAGTATACGGGTACTGGTTGTGACGGGGCATATCAGCGATTCATATCTCACGTCTGCACTTATAGCTGGAGCCAGTGGCTATATCGTTAAAGATGCAGAGCCAGAAGCTATCATTGAAGCTGTTCTAGAAGTATCTCGTGGGGGTAACCCTCTAGACCCCCAAGTAGCCAGCTTGTTGGTCAAGAAAATAAGAAATTTAGATTTTGATAAATCAAATAATATCCCAAAAGTTGAGTTGACCGAAAGGGAACGAGAGGTTTTGACCCAGTTATGCCTTGGAGAAAATACAAAAGAAATCTCTATGACCCTCTTTATTTCCGAAGCAACAGTCAAACATCATCTTACAAATCTGATGCGAAAATTCCAGGTCCGTGATCGTGTTCAGCTTGTGATAAGTGCCATTAAAGGCCAGTATGTCTGATATTTTTTGGCAAAAAAAGAAAAATTCTGAAATCTCCAGATCTGGGCAAACACTTCCCTCAGTAAAAGATTTGTTTGTGCGTGCTGGGGGGTTTCCGAAACCAGTTAGCCGTTTGATTATAGGGCTAGTTCTCTTCTCTGCCTTTGATGATTTGAGAAGTATTGGTGCTAATCAAGGAGGCGGGGGAACCTATCTTGTAGAGATTTTCTTAGTAGTGGGGTATGTTGTAGTTACCTTGCTAGCTTTGATAAAAAAACCAAAAATCCCTTTTTTGGCACATAGTTTTTATCTGTTTTTTCTCTATCTTTCAGGTTATGGTCAACCCGGGCAAAATTCTTTGGCGCTTATCTATTTTTTGCTTGGGATTTTGGTATTCAGCCTGCCGATACCTTATGCGTTTTTCTCTTTTATTTTAAGTACCATATGGTGCTTTGAGTGGTCGCGGAACCAGACTTCGGGTGACGTCTCTCAACCGGTGTTCCTCATCTCTCTTGTCTACATAGCTATGACGATAGGAATTGCACTAGTGCTGAGGTATATAGCAGCTTACGTGGCATACGACCACTCGAGAATCTCAGCTGCTGAGGAGGCCTCTCGGTTGGAGGCCTTAGCTTCTTTTGAGCGTGAACATGAACTCAGACAACATACTATTTCTATGCAGGAGGAGCTGGCCCGTGAACTCCATGACGTCATAGGGCATCAGGTGACTAGTATTGCTATGAGGGCGAATTTAGCCTTGTTGGATGATACTGATGATGAGAATCAGCGTCGAGAAGCTTTAGAGAATATTGCTAGCACTGCACGGCAGGCCCTCGCTGATATGCGTATGTTGGTGAGTATGATGAAAGAGCCTGATAGTCTGGGCGAAGGAGTGGGGTCAATTGACCTGAGAAGTTTTTATGAGCGGATTTTAACTTACTTAAGAAATCTTCACTTCGTCGTTGAAACAAAGTTTTCTGGTGATAGCTATTTGCCTCTTCCGTTAAGCATTGAAAACTCTGCAACCGCTATTTTACGTGAGGGTGCTACAAATATTGTTAAACACGCACCGCCTGACAGTAAATGCTTTATCTTGGTTGAAATCAGTGATAAAATACTAAGAATTCAAATGCGTAACGAGCTGGGAGAAGGCGCGGTGGACTTCCCTATCTCTGGTTTTGGTCTCAACGGTCTGAGGCAGAGAATTGAGGCTACAAAGGGACGCTTTTTTGTAGGGCCTGCTGGCAGTTGGTGGGTTCTTGATGTTGAAATTAAAAGGTAGAAATCTCCTAATCATGACAGGGCCAGTTGGCTTTGCATGGGAAAGCCATGAAATCTTTAGAACGCTGATTGGGCGCACTTTTCTCATGCACCCAATCAACGGTCTTGTTTGTGGCTTCCTACTTACAGATGAACAGGCTGATGAGGCTCCAGGGCTGTTCGGTCTGGTTGGTGTCTTCAGTGGTTTCGATGGTCTGAAGGTCGAGAATGTTCTGCATGGTTATACCCTGAGGCTTATTCAAAAGTCCCACCCGCAGCCAAAAACACCAACCCCCGCACCACCGAAAACACCCGCCCATACAACCCCAACGGCCGCCTAAACCCCGTATGAAGAATCCGCCAAGTCTTGATGTGAGCGATAACCCGCTCCACCACCGACCGCAGCCGATTCAGCACCCGATTATTCCGCCTCTGCTCCCGACTCAGCCGCTGACCCGGCTTGCGCCTGGCCGGGGTAGCCAACCCCAACCCGATATAGCCCTTATCAGCCACAGTGCTCTCATCAAGATATCTTTCCAAGCCATGATGTTTGAAGGCGTAAGCATCATGCCTGGCCCC
>DXCN01000018.1 GCA_019115985.1 Candidatus Rothia avicola
ACGGTTCAGAGGCCGAACGACGCCTGGCGCTGCCCGGCTGGCTCCACTTCTACAACCACCACCGACACCACTCTGCGATTGGCGGCGTACCCTTCGACCGACTCAACAACGTCCCTGGACATCACATCTAGAGCAATGTGAAAAGCCCCCCGGCAGTCAAAGCCAGGGGGCAACCTCATAAACACGAGGAATAGGTACTTGATGCACATCTACTAGGGCTCATCTCCAAACTTCTTTGAAGATCAGTCTCACGAAGCCCTCATCCTATTTCACCAGCTTTTTCGTGAAGGTGCTACCTGCTGGAGCAACTGCAGACAGCCCTGTTCCTTGCCTCTACCCCTCCAGAAAAGACCACCAGCCAGGTGGTCATTTCTGATTTAGATGGTGCCTAGGCCAGCATCTGCCTCTTTGACGAAATCACGCCCGTCACGAACCCGGCCAGATGCAGGCCGCCGTGGAAGCGGGCGTGCTCAATCTTCACGCACCGGTCCATCACCACGTTCAGCCCGGCGTCCTCGCCCAGGCGCGCAGCCTCCTCATTCCAGGAGCCCAGCTGCATCCACACCGTCTTCGCGCCCACCTCAATGGCCTCCTGAACCACGCCAGGCAGGTCCTCGTTACGACGGAAAATCTCCACCAGGTCAGGGGCCTCCGGCAAATCAGCCAGCGACGCATACACCTTCTGCCCCAGCACCTCCTTACCCTTAGCCGCCAAAATCGGGTTCACAAAATACAGGGTATAAGGGCTCGACGACTGCAAATACGTCGCCACAAAATACGAAGACCGCGAAATCTTGTCAGACATACCCACAATCGCAATGGACTTGGTCTCGTGCAAAATCTTCAGTCGCTCCGGCGCGCTGGGGCCTTCCCAGGTACGAATCTCAGTCACGGCTTAGGCCTCCTTCTTGGGTGCGGGAATTTCGCAGGCGGGCGCGGACGCCGGTGCGGACGCCCCAGCCCCCTCACGCGCTGCGCGCTCGGCAGCGTGGGCGGCAGCGTCCACCTCCAACGCCTCCTTCTGGGCAGCCGCCTCAGCTTCGGCAGCTTCACGGCGGGCCACCAACTCGTCCGCACTGGCGGTGCCCACGACCTCACCGGCGTGGTTGCGACCAGAAGCGATGGTCAGAGCCTGGTCGAGGTCCCAGATAATGTCGACGGCATCTTCCAGACCCACCGAAATACGAATCAGGTCTTCGCCCACGCCACCGGCTGCCAGCTGCTCAGCGGTCAGCTGCTGATGGGTAGTTGAAGCGGGGTGCAGAACCAGGGTGCGGGCATCGCCAATGTTAGCCAGGTGCGACGCCAGCTGCAGGTTCTTGATAAACTCGGCACCCACATCGCGTCCGCCCGCCTTCTCGGTGCCGGCAACACCGAAGGAGAAGACCGACCCAACGCCCAGCGGCAGCAGCTTCTGAGCCCGCTCGTAGTGGGGGTGCTCCGGCAGGCTGGCGTAGTTGACGTAGGAGATGCGGGCATCCTCGTTCAGCCAGGCGACGACGTCCTTGGCGTTGGCCAGGTGGGCGTCCATGCGCTGGGGCAGGGTCTCAACACCCTGCAACAGGTTGAAGGCAGCCTGAGCTGAGAGGGAGGGTCCAAAGTCACGCAGCTGCTCCGAACGCAGCTTGGTGAGGAAGCCATACTCACCGAAGTTACCCCACCAGGAAATGTTGTTGTAGGAGGGAATCGGCTCGGTCATGGTGGGGAACTTGCCGTTGCCCCAGTTGAAACGACCCGACTCGACCACTACGCCGCCCAGAGTGGTGCCGTGGCCGCCCAGGAACTTGGTAATCGAGTGAATCACGATGTCAGCACCGTGTTCGATGGGGCGAATCAGGTAGGGAGTCGAGAGGGTAGCGTCAACGACCAAGGGGATGTCATTCTCGTGGGCAACGCGAGCCAGACCCTCAAGATCAGCAACCTGGCCCGAGGGGTTAGCCACGATCTCAGTGTAGATAGCCTTGGTTTCGGGGCGGATTGCGGCGGCAAAGTCGGCAGGGTCGGTGCCGTCCACAAAGGTAGTGTCAATGCCAAAACGACGCAGGGAAACATCCAGCTGGGTGATGGTGCCGCCGTAGAGGTTAGACGAAGCAACAATATGGTCACCGGTCTGGCATAGCGCCGCAAAGGTAATGAACTCAGCAGCCATACCCGAGGCAGTCGCTACCGCACCAATACCGCCCTCCAGCGAGGCGATACGCTCTTCCAGCGCCGCCACGGTCGGGTTGCCCAGACGGGAGTAAATGTTGCCGTACTTCTGCAGGGCAAAAAGGTTGGCGGCGTCGTCCGCGTCCTTAAAAACAAAGGAGGTGGACTGGTAAATCGGAACCGCGCGAGCACCGTGCTCAGCGTCGGGGGTGCCTCCCGCGTGCAGGGCGCGGGTACGGAAACCAAAAGTGTGCTCAGCCATGGACTCTCCTGATCGATAGGCCTAGTTCTCTACCCTCCATAGTCGCCTATGCCCGTACGGCGGCGGTAACTTATTTCACCGTGTGAATAGGTTACGCAGCATTACTATAACGTGACCAAACCCCCCAGCCTTTCTACAAGCTAGCTCATAGCAAAACACAGGGTTCTAGGGGAGAATAGAGAAAGTTTTGTCACCGGGCGGCTGCCCGTACCCGCAGAAGAAAGGGCACTCGTGCTCCAGAACATTATCAACTGGGTTATCTCAATCATGGAGGCCATTGGCTCACCCGGTGTTGGCCTGGCTGTTTTCCTTGAAAACGTCTTCCCGCCGATTCCTTCCGAGGTCATTCTGCCCCTGGCTGGTTTCACCGCCTCGCAGGGCTCCATGAACGTTATCGCCGCCTTCACCTGGGCGACCATTGGCTCCCTGGCTGGCGCCTACTTCCTCTACTACCTGGGTGCCGCTATCGGCGCCAACCGCCTGCGCAAGATTGCAGCCTGGATGTGGCTGGTCAAGGTTGAGGACGTCGACGCCGCCCTGGCCTGGTTCGACAAGTACGGCAAGGCCTCCATCCTGATTGGCCGCGTTATCCCCGGTATTCGTTCGCTGATTTCGATTCCCGCCGGTATCGATCGCATGAACCCGCTGACCTTCGGCTTCTACACCCTGCTCGGTTCTTCCATCTGGAACGCCCTACTCATCTACTGCGGCTGGATTCTCGGCGAAAACTGGACCGCCGTTGAAGGCGTCATCGACCAGTACTCCAAGGTGGTCTACGCCCTGGTAGCCCTGGCTCTTGTGGCTGCCTTCCTCTGGCTGCTGCGCCGCGCCCGCCAGGAAAAGCGCGACGTAGCCTAGCGGCGGGCGTCCTACTGGGCAGAGACCCCGCTACTTCCACAGACGATTACGGGCGTGCACCACCGACGGGCGAATCTGAATCCAGTCGCCGCAGGGCAGGCGCAGAGCCTTCTCGCACCCAGACAGGGCGGTAATAATCGACTCGCACCGCTGGTTGAACTCGGAGACATGCCCCTTATCCACAATCTGCCCGGGGAAGTGCCGGTGCATCTTCGACACAGAATCCGACGACTCCTGCAGCCCGTGCCCGGTATGCCCCGGAATATGCTTAACCAGCACCCGGCGCTCCCGAATGGCCTCGGTCAGCCGCCCCATCTCGTCCAGAACCTGCTGATTCTGCACACCCTCGGTAACCCAAGTGTTATACACCCAGCGGTTGTGGGCCAGGCGCAGCACAAAGGTCAGCGCCCCCAGCGAATCGGTGTGAATGATCAGCTGGCGGCCACCGTGATAGAAGATATTAAAAGCAGCCAACATGGCCGAGAGTTCCCCGGTCATAATATTCGTTGCATCGTAGTGGGCGTGGAAGAAGAAGCCGTCCTCGCTCACCCCGCCGATGCCCATACGACCGCCCTTTAAATACTTCTTATTGTTCGTTGACCTGTACGAACAGTCAGTAAAGACGCTGTACTCCACCAGCTTATCAACCGGCAGCTGGGCGGTGTTCTTCTCCAACTCGTCGTGGGCCAGGCGCGAGGCCTCGTCCATGAAGTGGGGCATGAGCTCCCCCGCGGAGGTGCCAGTCAGCTTCACGTGAACCTCCCCCAGCGAGTGCGACTCGTAGGGGTTCATCACCTTATCAATGGAACGGTACTCCAGAAAATCGCGGAAGGCCGTGAACTTGCGGAAGAGTAGCTTCAGATAGTGCTTGTCGGCGGCAACGGTGATGAGGTTGGTCTTGTAGTCCTCGGGGATAGCCTCCATCGCTGCCAAGATGGCGCGGCCGAGCATGTCGGTGTGCACGGTGTCGCAGGGGTCCATGAGGCTGTGGGTCAGGGATTCGGCAATAGGCTCGCTCTCAATCACCTCACGCTCGCCGTTCTCACGCGAGATAAAGGCGAAGGACGTCAGCCCCACATGGCAGTCACCGGCGGCTCGCACCTGGTCCATGACCACCACAATCACTGCCACGCCCTGCTCAGTAAACCCTGCCGGGTAAGAGCTGGTGTAGTCCGGCGGCTCCCAGGTCAGCTCACATTTTTTGATATGTGCAGGCGTAATTTCCACATTATTCATCTCCTAAGGGGTGTCTACAGTTGTTTTGCTTACTCTTTAAAGCTATATCAACTCGGCGTCGTTTTGCCAACAGGTGAGGGGCATCGGGGGCCCTCTTCATTCTTTCGGTGAACGCCCACCAGCTTCGCGTGGCGTCCACCCCGCGCGTAGGCACTGCGCGAGTCTGGTAAGCACTCGCGGAGCGGACGGACGCGCGGGCGGGGCAGATGGACGGACGGGTAGACGCCGAAACAACCCGGCAGGAGATAAACCGGGCAGGGCTACAGAATCCCACCCACACCGCTTATCAGCTAGGTACTACCGCATGTCGCAAAAGTCTTGTTGGGGTTCCCGAGAATCCGTTTTACTAGGGATGTCAGCTCTAGTTACCCCCGATGGAAAGGGAAACCATGAAATTCACGCTTACTCTTGATCGAAAATTTCAAGAAACCCGTGTTGATGTCACGGCCCCGGAACTCACTGCTGAGGTAGAAGCATTACAGAACTATCTAACGAGTACATCCCTAGTTCCCCTTCTGGGCTATACAAAGGGCGGCGCTGTGCCGTTGGAGTTAAAGCAAACTCTCCGGTTCTATACCTCGGATAAAAATGTCTACGCACACACGATTCAGGGTGTATTGAACGTCAAGCTCCGTATGAAAGAGCTCGAAACCAGGTTGCCTACCAGTTTTATCAGAATCAATCAGGGCGAACTCATCAATATTCACTGGGTCGAACGCTTCGACGTTTCGTTCTCCACCACTATCGGCGTAATACTCAAAGACGGTACCCAATGTTTTGTTTCTAGACGTTCGCTAGCCAGAGTCAAACAGGCCCTCGGCCTTTAGTCCACAGGAGAAAAATAATGATTCGCAAAATCGCTATTGGTGCTCTCATCGGGTTTGCAATTGGTTGCACTATGGAGCTTTTATTTTCAGCTTTCGCCGGCAACTCCTATATCCCGGGAGTTACTAGTTACCTCAATCAATTCGATAACCAGAATATCGCTGTGCTCATACAACGCCTTATCTATTCCGGACTTGGCGCTATTCAGTATTGTGCGGCTGACCTTTATAAGAAGGAGAGCTGGTCGATACCTTTCGCCACTTTGACACATGCCATTATCGTGCTTACCAGTGTCTTACTGGCTGGTGCTTATTTGCATTGGTTTCCGCTGACTCTCTCTGCTTTTATAGGGTTTACGATTGTTTCCATGCTGATATATGCCCTGGTGTGGGTCGTGTCTCTCTGCATAGCGGTAAGCGAAACCCGCAGAGTTAACGCTGCTTTGGAAAAGGCCCAGGCATAAACACAAGGACGCCCCGCCCCGGCTTGCATAAGCCGGGGCGGGGCGTCCTTATCTTGGGTGAAAACCGAGGTTTACTCGGGGACGATGCGCACGGCGCCCTTGTCGGCGCTGGTGACCATGGAGGCATAGGCGCGCAGGGCGCTGGAGACCTGGCGTTCGCGGGGTTTGGTGGGCTTCCAGGGGGCAGGGCCCTTCTTGACGCGACGCTCGGCCAGCACCTCGTCGGGCACATTCACGCGCAGGATGCGGTTGTGAACATCGATCTCGATCTCGTCCCCGTGCTCAATCAGGCCCACGGCGCCGCCGGCAGCAGCCTCGGGGGAAATGTGGCCGATGGAGATACCGGAGGTGCCACCTGAGAAGCGTCCGTCGGTAATCAGGGCGCACTTCTTACCCAGGCCCAGGCCCTTGAGGTAGGAGGTGGGGTAGAGCATTTCCTGCATGCCGGGGCCGCCCTTGGGGCCCTCGTACTGGATGACGACGATGTCGCCCTCCTTCACGTTCTTCGACAGGATCTCGAAGACGGCCTCGTCCTGGGACTCCACCACGAAGGCCTTGCCGACGAAGTGGAAGAGTTCTTCGTCGATACCGGCGCTCTTGATGATGGCCCCGTCCTCGGCGATGTTGCCGTAGAGGACGGCCAGGCCGCCGTCCTTGGTGTAGGCGTGCTTAACGGCGCGGATGCAGCCGTTTTCGGCGTCGGTTTCGTGGCTCTCGTACTTGTTGGCGGTGGAGAAGGCCTGGGTGGTGCGGACGCCGCCAGGTGCAGCTAGGAAGAGCTCCTTGGCGGTATCGGTGGCGGTGCCGGAGCGGATGTCCCAGTCAGACAGCCACTGTTCCAGGGAGCCGGAGTGCACGGAGTGGACGTCGCGGTTCAGCAGACCGGCGCGGTCCAGCTCACCGAGCAGGGCAGGAATACCGCCTGCGCGGTGCACGTGCTCGATGTGGTACTTGGTGGAGTTGGGGGCTACCTTGGCCAGGCAGGGCACCTTACGGGAAATTGCGTCGATGTCGCGCAGGGTGAAGTCAACTCCGGCTTCGTGGGCGATCGCCAGGATGTGCAGAACGGTGTTGGTAGAGCCGCCCATGGCAACGTCCAGGGCCATAGCGTTCTCGAAGGCGGCCTTGGTGGCGATGGAGCGGGGCAGTACGCTCTCGTCATCCTGCTCGTAGTAGCGCTTGGCCAGCTCAACAATCTTGGCGCCAGCTTTGAGGAAGAGCTGCTTGCGGGCAACCTGGGTGGCCAGGGTAGTGCCGTTGCCGGGCAAGGCCAGGCCGATAGCCTCGTTCAGGCAATTCATAGAGTTAGCGGTAAACATACCGGCGCAGGAGCCACAGGTGGGGCAGGCGTTCTTCTCAACCTGGGCCAGGGCATCGTCGCTGACGCTGTCGTCCACGGCCATAACCATGGCGTCCACCAGGTCGAGGCGGTGCTCAACGACGCCCTCGATACCTTCGCCGGATTCCATGGGGCCCCCGGAGACGAAAATGACGGGGATGTTCAGGCGCATCGCCGCCAGGAGCATACCGGGGGTGATCTTGTCGCAGTTTGAGATACAGACCAGGGCGTCAGCGCGGTGGGCGTTGACCATGTATTCCACGGAGTCGGCGATCAGGTCGCGGGAGGGTAGGGAGTAGAGCATGCCGTCATGACCCATGGCGATGCCGTCGTCCACGGCGATGGTGTTGAACTCCTTGGCCACACCGCCGGCTTCGCGGATAGCCCCGGCGACCAGCTCGCCCATGTTTTTGAGGTGCACGTGGCCGGGCACGAACTGGGTGAAGGAGTTGGCGATGGCGATGATGGGCTTACCGAAGTCGTCGTCGCCCATGCCGGTGGCGCGCCAGAGGGCGCGGGCGCCAGCCATGTTTCTACCGTGGGTGGATGTACGCGAGCGCAGTTCAGGCATCGATAGCTCCCAAGAAAGTTTGTGGTTAGAGGTTTGGGTATTAGTCTACGCCTGTCGGTGCAGCAGTCCACAGGGTGGAAAGCGGGGTTCTCATATAGTGAAGATAGGGGCGGACGATCTCTCCCCACTCCCCTGCCACGGGGCAGGGACGGCAGGACGGGCGTCCGCCCGCGCCCAGGAAGAGGCCGGTGCCGATGGCGCCGCCGATAGCGATCATTTTAAGCTGACGGGAGCCGCTACCTAATCTTGTTTTTCAGCCATGAGGGGCCTTTCAACGCGCCTGCCCATGCTCACTATTCGGGCAGGCGGACGCCGGTGGGCTGTTTTCCGGGCGCGGCAAGTGCGTTTCGCACCACATCGTTTAGTTGAGGCGCTCTCGCTAACCGGTGTTTTCACAGGCCAGAAAGTGCCCCGCTTGCTTAAAGCCTACACGTGAGCGGCCTGACCAACGTGTGACGCACATTTACATGTGCGTCTCTCGCAAACACCCCCCGCGAGTCCTAGACTATAGGGAAACACAAGCACCGTGTGAAACTCTCACTCCATCTCGCACAATGTGCTCTCGAACCTGTTGCATAGGGGAACCAAATGGGAAAGTTTGAACGCATCTACCACGACCTGGCTCGTGACATTGATGAAGGTAAGTACGGCGTGGGCGATCTGCTGCCCAGCGAAAAGAAGCTGACCGAAAAGTACAACGTCTCTCGTGAGACTGCCCGCAAGGCTCTGGCCATTCTGACCGACCGCGGCTACATCCAGCGCATCATGGGCAAGGGCTCCCTGGTCATCGACCACAAGCGCTACTCCATCCCCGTGTCTTCTCTGGTGAGCTACAAGGAGTTTGCCGAGTCAGCCAGCCGCGACACCCAGACCGAGCTGGTTGAACTGGAAGACGCCCTGCTACCCCACGTACCCTTCCAGGCCCTGACCGACGATTCAGTTGAGCAGGTGCCCGTCACCCACATCATGCGCGTACGCCACATGGACGGTGCCCCCGCCATCATCGACCACGACTACATCATTAAGAGCGTGGTTCCCGAGATTCCCCGCGAGGTCGCTGAGGACTCCCTCTACCACTACTTCGAGGGCGAGCTGGGCCTGAGCATTGTGTCATCAGCCAAGCAGATCACCATCGAGCAGGCCACCCCCAACGATGCCAAGTACCTGAACCTGCACGCTGGCGAGTACGTTGCAGTGACCACCTCAATCACCGTACTTGAGGACGGCACCGCCTTTCAGTACACCATTTCCCGCCACCGCGCCGATAAGTTCCGTTACCTGGACTTCGCGCACCGCCGCCAGGAAATTCCGGTTTCTGAATAAAGTTCCAAATCGGCTGTAATACAGACTGGAGAACCTGTTAGACAGGTAAGGTTAAGGAGCGTGCCCCGCTTTGAGGGGGTGCGCTTCTTTTCTTTTACCCTACCCCCACCTACCACCGGGCGCACCCACCCCAGCACTGGCGTCCTACCCTTTGGAGCACACCATGAGCTTTCACGATAAGGTCATCTACCAGGTCTACCCCAAGTCCTTCTACGATTCGAGTGGCAACGGCATAGGCGACCTGCGGGGCATCATCGAGAAGGTCCCCTACATTGCTTCGCTGGGCGTGGATATGGTCTGGCTCAACCCCTTCTTTGTCTCGCCGCAGAACGATAACGGCTACGACATCGCCAACTACTACGAGGTAGACCCCGAGATGGGCACCATGGCGGACGCCGAAGAGCTGATTGCTGCCCTGGGACGGGAAGGCATTGGGGTTATGTTCGATATGGTGCTCAACCATGTCTCTACCGAGCACGAGTGGTTCCAGCGAGCGCTAGCCGGTGAGAAGGAGTACCAGGACTTCTTCTACCTGCGCCCGGCGCAGGCGGACGGCTCCCTGCCGACCAACTGGGAGTCCAAGTTCGGTGGCCCCTGCTGGTCACAGTTTGGCAATACCGACCTCTACTACATGCACCTCTACGACGTGACCCAGGCAGACCTGAACTGGCACAACCCCAGGGTGCGCGAAGAGCTCTTCAAGGTGGTCAATTTCTGGAAGGATAAGGGCGTTCGCGGCTTCCGCTTCGATGTGCTCAACGTGATCGGCAAGGCCGAGGAACTACGGGACGCCACACCGGGCGAAAACGACAAGCTCATCTACACCGACACCGAGCGCGTGCACCCCTGGGTGCAGGAGCTGCACCGGGCCACCTTTGGCGACACCGAAGGCACCGTAACCGTGGGCGAGATGTCGTCAACCACCATCGACAGCAGCGTGCACTACACCAACCCGGCCAATGAAGAACTGGATATGGTCTTCTCCTTCCACCATCTCAAGGTGGACTACGACGGGGCCGAAAAGTGGTCCGCCGTGCCCTTTGACTTCATGGCACTCAAGGGCCTGCTGACCGACTGGGCAGTCGGCATCCAGGCAGGGGGTGGCTGGCAGGCGTCCTTCTGGAACAACCACGACCAGCCGCGCGCCATCAACCGCTTTGGCGATGTGGAGCGCTACCACGCTGAGTCCGCCACCATGCTCGCTGCCGCCGTGCACCTGACTCGCGGCACCCCCTACATCTACCAGGGTGAAGAAATCGGCATGGTTGACCCGGTCTACTCGTCGATGGCTAACTACGTGGACGTTGAATCCCACAACGCCTTTGACATTCTGCGGGCGCGCGGCGTGAGCGAGGACGAAGCCTTCCGTATCGTCACCAAGAAGTCCCGCGACAACTCGCGCACCCCCATGCAGTGGGACGCCTCTGAGTTCGCCGGCTTCTCTCAGGTGAAGCCCTGGCTGATGCCCACCTCGCAGACTGAAATTAACGTTGAACGCGAAGAGGCGGAGGGCGTCATTCTGCCCTTCTACCGGGAGCTGGTGCGCCTGCGCCACGAGATGCCCCTGATTGCTGAGGGGTCCTACGAGCCCTTTGCCCGGGAGCACGAGAGCGTCTACGGTTTTGTGCGCGAGCACGAGGGCCAGCGCCTGCTGGTACTCTGCAATTTCTACGGTGAGGACGCCGCCGTGCACCTGCCCGCGGAGTTCGCGGCGGGGTCGGTGCTCCTGTGTAATTACAAGAATGAGCCCGCACTGGACGCCGCCACTGACGCAGGTACCCTTACCCTGCGGCCCTATGAGGCGGTAGCGGTACTGGCCGGCTAGCCCTTGAGCTGCTCCACGATCTCCAGCAGGGCGTCCATATCGCCGCTGAGAGCAAGGTTGGGGCGGGACTCACTACTGGCGACCGCCGCGTTGTAGTAGAGCCCGTCGCCTAAGAGTAGGACGGCGCGGGCGGCAGCGTCGCTGGATTATCATGGGAGCCGCAGCTTCAACGCGAGACTGGCTATCCCAGATATACCAACAAGAATTGGCGCTCTTTCAGCAGCTTATTGCCGCCAGCGTGGGCAACTGGTTGAACCTCAACAGTGTAGAGGTGAGCGAAGATGAGCTCGCTCGAACAGCCCGGCTCGTCACGGCCTTAGTCAATGGGTTAACCCTTGACTACCTCAACGCCGCCCCAACCTCGCAGCTGGCAGGTGAAATTCGGGGCGACCTCGAAAGCGGACTCCGCAGAATTTTCAAGGCCCATTTAAAGAGCGCCCCATGAAACCTAGGGTACTGGTCCAACTAGCTTCCAACTAGCTACAAAACGAGGTTGGAACACCATCGGGGCTTATCCAAAAGTCCCTTCACCCCGGTTTCGCAAACTTGCGCTTAATAGATCCCAGCAGCTTCGCTGCGAGCCCGGGGCACCTCTACCCTTATGAATTAAGCCTCAAAGCAACGAGGGTGACCTAGCGAAAAAATCAAGTCATCAACTAGTCATATATCTAAATCACAACTAACGATATTGATAATACAGGTTAACCATATAGACGATTCAGATTTCGGAAGATACCCCTAGACTAGTAAGTGTTAGCAAGAAGAAATGCCCAAGAGGCCCATTATACCTCTTGAACATTAAGGAAAGCTAGCACACCCCTCTGAGATTACAATAATCGCAGGGATTCAAACCCATTATTACCTTGAAAGGGTATAACCATGCAGAACATTCTCGACCTTCAGACCATCGAAACCACTGAAGACACCAACCAGACCGAACAGCCCTGGAGCCTCATCAGCCTGTTCATCTGTAAGTAGTCAAACCCATGGAAAACCATATTCTTGATTTTCAGTTGATGCCTGAGGACAAAACGGCAAATTCATCGAACCCTCCCGCGAGCTTACTCAGCTGGTTCTGGTGCTCCGAGAACCTGCCTTTTCCTCTCTAAAAAAATTTTAACTACACAAACATCTCAATATAACCTTGATAGGGAGGCTTATTCAAAAGTAGACACGCACCCCACACCCACCAACTAGACAACGGCCCCACCCGCGGCAAAAATATGAGCGTTAAATCTCTATAAATAACCTCAAGCCATACCGGACAAGACCGTTGCTACACCAGTGTACAACCGGCCTCACAGCCACGCAATTCGCCACACTACACACAGCCCTCACCCATCACCTCACCTGGTCAAAACCAGGCGGAAGACCACCAGCGCTAACCCTCACCCAAGCCCTCAAAATCACCCTGCTCTACCACCGCCACAACCTCACCGAAGAACTCCTCGCAGAACTTTTTGCTGTCTCTCAATCGACAGTCTCACGAGCTATCAACACCATCGAAAAGGCCCTGGAGAAGATTCTCACTCCGCTGA
>DXCN01000002.1 GCA_019115985.1 Candidatus Rothia avicola
ATGCTGGCGGTGATGATGATGCTGGCCGTGCAGAATAACGAGGCCACCCTCGGCGGGTACGCTGCCGGTACGGTGGGGTTGAGCGCGGCTCTCATGGTGCCGGTCTACCGGTCTATCTCTGAGCGCTGGGGCCAGCGAAGAATCTTCTTCGCTGTGACCGTGCTCAACATTCTGGCTCTGATGTGGCTGATGTTAGAGTCCCTACGCTTTGCTGAGACCAGTAGCGGATCTATTGGCCGGTTCCTCGCAGCCTGCGCGGTGACGGGCGTGACCACCGTGCCGCTAGGGGCGATGATGCGAAGCTACTGGAGCGCCGAGTACCTCACCACCAAGGACCGTCGTAAGCTCAACGCGTCCATTTCGCTTGAAACCATGTTCGATGTCATCGCCCTGCCTGCCGGGGCCGTGATTGCCGGTATCACCACGGTCTTTTTGACGGCCCAGTCAGCCCTCTTCGCGGTGATTGTGCTCGATGTGCTGGGCCTGCTCATGCTGCTGTGGCGCCCGGAAAACCTGCCTGTTGAGACCCGGGACGTCAGCGGGGGTAACCGCCGCAAGCCCCTGCGCGGTGTAAGTCGCTCCCTGCTCTGGATACCCCAGCTGGGCACCATCTGTTTAGGCCTATCCCTGGGCGCTACCCAGGCAGCTATCGTGGCCTACGCCATTTCAACCGACCAGATAGGCGTCACCGGCTTCCTAATCGCCCTACTCGGTCTGTGCGCGGTTATCTCTGCCCTGTTTGTGCTCTTTGAGCGCCTGCCCATGTTCGGGTGGGGGGCCTGGCTGGTGAGCGGGGTGTGCCTGACCCTCACCGCTATGACCCTGTCTCTGCCCACCTCTGCTATAGGTATGGTGATTCCTCTGATTAGCGTGGGTCTTGCCTACGGTATTTGCCTGGTCACCATGGACTCGGTGGCCACCAGCCTCTCGGTGCGTAAGAACCTGGACCTGGCTCTTTCTACCCTGCAGGCCTGTTCTCTGGGCGGTATCGCGGTGGGGTTCGTGTGGGCAGCTGATCTGAGTGGCTCCTACAGCTATCAGGTTGCCCTGATTATTCCTCTCATCGCCGCTGCGATCTACTTCTGCCTGGGGCATCTCTACGGGTTCTTGTGGCGTCGCACCTACGAGGAGCGCCTGGCCCTGCTGCCCTAGCGCGTCCTCTGATCACTCCAAGCACAAGGGGCCCTACCGTCAGCTGACGGTAGGGCCCCTTGGGATAGATTGAGGCAGCGGACGCCCTCGCGGCTAGTGGCCGCGCTTAATCCAGTTTTCGAGTTCGGGGGCTTCTAGGCCGATGCCGGTGGAGTCCCCGTGGCCGGTGAGCACAGCGGTGGATTCGGGCAGGGTCAAGAGCTTGGTTGAGATTGATTCGATGATGGTCTCGAAGCTGGAGAAGGAGCGGCCGGTGGCGCCGGGCCCTCCGTTGAAGAGGGTGTCGCCCGAGAAGAGGACTCCCTCTGAGTTCTCCCAGGAGAGGGTGGGGGCGTAGAAGCAGACGGAGCCGGGGGAGTGGCCCGGGGTTGCCAGGACGTTCAGTTCGGTGGAGCCGATGGTGATGGTATCGCCCTCTGCCAGGTCTTGGTCGAAGTCCCAGGAGGGGTAGACCATCTCCCAGAGCGGACGGTCTGCCGGGTTGAGGTAGACCGGGGCGTCGAAGCGGTCGGCGGCTTCCTTGGCTGAGCGGATGTGGTCGTCGTGGGCGTGGGTCAGCAGGATTTTCTCCACGGTTCGCCCTGCAACCTTGGCTGAAATCTTATCGACGTCGTGGGCGGGGTCGATAATGACCACGGAAGTTTCGTTGCCGATAATCCAGACGTTGTTATCGACCTCCCAGGTGCCCCCGTCCAGGGAGAAGGTGCCGGAGGTGACAACTCGTTCAATGCGTTCTGTCATAGTGATAACTCCTAGAGCTCAACGACCGAGCGAAGTACCTTACCGGTCTTCATGGTTTCGAAAGCCTCGTTGACCTGGTCGAGGCTGATGCGTTCTGAGACGAAGCGGTCCAGGTCGAGGTTGCCCAGCTGGTAGTGCTGCACGAACATGGGGAAGTCGCGGGAGGGCAGGGTATCGCCGTACCAGGCTGACTTGATGGAGCCGCCGCGCCCGAAGACCTCATCGAGGGGAGCTTGCCAGGTGGTGCCGGGGGCGGGCACGCCCACCAGCACGACGCGTCCGGCCAGGTCGCGGGCCTCGAAGGCCTGCTTGAAGGTGGCTTCAACGCCCACAGCGTCAACGACCAGGTCGGCACCGAAGCCCTCGGTGAGCTCCTTGATAGCGGCTACCGGGTCCTGGTTCTTAGAGTTGATGATGTGGGTGGCACCGTGCTCCTTGGCTCGGGCCAGCTTTTCGTCGTCAATATCAACGGCGATGATGGTGGTTGCCCCGCCCAGCTTGGCGCCGGCAACAGCGGCAGTACCCACACCACCACAGCCGATGACGGCAACTGACTCGCCGCGGGCTACCTCACCGGTGTTGAGCACAGCGCCCAGACCTGCGGTGACGCCGCAGCCCAGCAGGCCGATAGCGGCGTACTGGTCCTCGGTCAGCTCAGCATCGATCTTGGTGCACTGGCCGGCTGCCACCAGGGTCTTCTCGGCAAAGGAGCCGATACCCAGGGCGGGGGAGAGCTCGGTGCCATTTTCCAGGGTCATCTTCTGGGTGGCGTTGTGGGTGGCGAAGCAGTACTGGGGCTTGCCCTTCTTACAGGCCCGGCACTCGCCGCAGACAGCCCGCCAGTTGAGAATGACCAGGTCGCCGGGGGCAACGTTGGTGACGCCCTCGCCCACCGCTTCGACGATGCCGGCTGACTCGTGGCCCAGCAGGTAGGGGTAGTCGTTGCCGACCCCGCCCTGGACGTAGTGGTGGTCGGTCTGGCAGACACCGCAGGTGAGCACCTTTACCAGGGCCTCGCCCTTGATGGGGTTGGGCACATTGATGGTAACAACTTCAACGGGCTGATCCTTGGCCAGAGAGACGACGGCCTTGACCTTGTGCATGGGGCTCCTTCGATAGCGGGAGGGTAAAAACATCGGCAGGTAGCTACCTGCTGCTACCCTCTACGCTACCGTGTGGTCTGACTCGCTGCCAGCTCGTGAGACCGCATGACGGGCCATGAAGTCAGCGGACGCCCGGCGGGCTTGCCCGCTGGTCAGGGCACTAATATGGTCGCGGCCCGCTAGCTCCAGATAGGCGGACGCCGGGTGCGGCAGGGTAGCAGCAAGGGCAGAGAGCCCGGTGGCTAGGGTATCGTCGCTGCCGGCAAAGAGGAGGGTGGGGCAGGCAGGTAGCTTGTTGGGTGCGAAAGGCTCAACCGGCTGGGCGGTAAAAGCGGCCAGCGCAGCGCGGGGCAGGGCGCTGGCGTCGAGGACGGCCTGGAGCCCCTCTGGAAGGCAGATGCCGGGGGAAGACGCCGATAGATAGGACTGCACCTCATCGAGGTGGGTTGCTAGGGGCAGGCCTCCGAGCGTCAGGCTCTGTACCAAGTGCGGGGAGCTGAGCGCTACCTGCCAGCAGATGCGGGCGCCCAGGGAGTAGCCCAGCAGATGAACCTGTGTATCTACAGCTGCCAGAACCTGGCCAAGGGCCGTGCCCAGGGAGGTCACTAGCCCTTCTTGCCGCCAGGTGACGGCTAGCTGCCCGCTAGACTTTCCTGCCCCTTCGAGCCCTATGTCTTTGAGCCGGGTCCCTTCGAGCCGGTGGTAGGGCAGGGTGACCAGATGGACGTCTGCCCCTGCCCGTTGCATCTGCCGCACCCAACCGGTCCGTTCCCAGGTCACCTCGGGGGTGGAGGCAAAACCGTGCACCGCCACCACCTGCTGGCCCTCAAGAGGCCGGGGCGGAGCGTCCGTCCCGGCAACGGGGGCACAGTAAGTCTCAATCGAAAGACAGGGCTCGCGCATAGCGCCTACTCGGAGTCCTTCTTCTCCTGCTTCTCAGCCATCTGCTGGAAATCAACACCGTTATGGGCCAGGCGAATCTTGCGGCCCTCTTCGATGAGGTTTTCCTTCTTCTCCTGCAGCTTGATCGCCATGGTGTCATCGCGAGGGGGCAGCTGAAGCTCGTCCTCAGCCTTGATACCGGCTTGCAGCTCGCGGCCGCGCTGAATCTCAGCATCAATCTGGGCACCGAGCAGTAGCACATTGTTCATGATCCAGATGAAGAGCAGCATCACGATAACGCCACCGATCAGGCCGTAGGTGGCATTGTAGGAGCCGAAGTTCGAGACATAGAAGGTGAAGCCCAGACCCGCAATAGCCATCACGACCAGGGCAATAGCGGCACCGGGGGTGAGGAAACGGAAGGTGGGCTGTTTGACGTTGGGGGTGGCGAAGTAGAGCAGGCTAATGAGCACAACGGCCAGAACCAGCATGATGGGGTAGCGCAGCCACATCCATACACCGATAAAGCCACCGAGTTCGATAGCGGGAACAGCGTTCTGCAGGGTGGTGAGCACGTCCTCGGAAGACAGCAGTACCAGCATCATGGCAACAACAATCAGTACCATAGCAGCGGTGACCAGCAGGTTGAAGGGGCGCAGCTTCCAGATGGGGCGGCCTTCTACTACACCGTAGATCTTGTTCATGGAGCGGCCAAAGGCACCGATGTAGCCCGAGGCAGTCCAGAGGGCACCGACCACACCGGTTACCAGGGCCAGACCTGCGGCGTCTGAGCTGGTGAGCTGGGTGATGGGTTCTTCCAGTAGGGTCAGCATTTCAGCCGGGGCGTAGTCCTGCAGGAAATTGAGAATCGCGTTAGTGGTCTGCTGGCCCTGCCCAAAGACACCCAGCAGGGAGACCACGGCCAGTAGGCCGGGGAAGATAGAGAGCACCGTGAAGTAGGTGAGGGCGGCGGCCAGGTCGGTGCAGCCGTCATTGGTGAATTCGCTTAGAGCCCGCTTGAAGATGTACTTCCAGCTAGAGCCGCTCATATCTGAGAGCTTGGCGGGCTTGGGAGCCTCTTTGTGGGCGTCCTCTGTAACGGCCCGGCTAATGGTTTGTTCTTCGAGAGCCATGGTGTCGTC
The DNA here is from genome assembly GCA_019115985.1 of Candidatus Rothia avicola. Classification (GTDB taxonomy): domain Bacteria; phylum Actinomycetota; class Actinomycetes; order Actinomycetales; family Micrococcaceae; genus Rothia; species Rothia avicola. Next base: position 5,021 of record DXCN01000002.1, read on the forward strand.
CTTTGGGCATGCGGTGATTTAATCAGTAAACATCTTATCAGTAGCATGATAAATCTTTGAGTTAGCTGAACGTCTGCTTCGTCATCAACAAAAGCTGCCCCGGCAGGTGGTGCCGGGGCAGCTATTAGACAGGGTGCCCACCTGGTGGTGGGTGGACGCCTGTGGGCTAGTTGTCGATACCCAGCACCTTGGCGGTGTGGGCAAAGAGCTCGTCAGCCAGGTCGTGGTTGTCGTTGAGCTTGACGCCGTAGCCGGGTACCAGTTCCTTGATGCGGGGCTCCCACTGGTTCATCTTGGAGGGGAAGCAGCGGGCCAGTAGGGTCAGCATGATGGGGGCGGCTGTTGAAGCGCCGGGGGAGGCACCGAGCAGGGCCGCGATGGAGCCATCGCCCGATGCGATGAGTTCGGTGCCAAACTGTAGCACGCCGCCTTTCTTGGCGTCCTTCTTAATAACCTGTACGCGCTGACCGGCGGTGATGAGCTCCCACTCATCTGCTACTGCGGTGGGGTAGTACTCGCGCAGAGAAGCCACACGCTCGTCGCGGTTCTTGAGCAGCTCACCGATGAGATACTTGGTGAGATCTACGTTGTCCAGGCCTGCGCGAATCATGGGGACCAGGTTGTCCGGACGCAGGGAAAGGGGCAAATCGAGCAGGGAACCCTGCTTGAGGAAGTTGGTCTTAAAGCCAGCGTAGGGGCCAAAGAGCAGGGAGCGCTTGCCGTTCACATAGCGGGTGTCGAGGTGGGGCACAGACATGGGCGGGGCACCCACCGAAGCCTGGCCGTAGACCTTGGCATTGTGCTTGAGGGCGGTTTCTTCGTTGGTGTTACGGAAGAAGAGGCCCGAGACTGGGAAGCCACCGAAGCCCTTGCCTTCCTTAATACCTGACTTCTGCAGCAGGTTGAGGGCGCCGCCACCGGCACCCAGGAAGACAAACTTGGCACGAATAGTCTGGTCGTGCTCGGAGTTCAGGCGGTTCTTAACCTTAACCAGCCAGCTGCCGTCGCTTTGCTGCTCGAGGTTGGTGACCTGCTGGCCGTACTGGACAGTGACGCCCTGCTCTACCAGGTAGTCCACCATCTGCTGGGTGAGGTTACCGAAGTCTACGTCGGTCCCCTCGGGGGACCAGGTGGCAGCAATCTTCTGGTTGGGGTCGCGACCCTCAACTGCCAGGGGAGCCCACTGGCGAATCTGGTCAAAATCGGTTGAGAACTTCATACGCTCAAAGAGCTTCTGGTTCTCGAAGGCCTCAAAACGCTTGCCCAGGTAGCGCACGTGGTCTTCGCCGAAGACCAGGGACATGTGGGGCACGGGGTTGATGAAGCTGGCGTCCTTGATTTTTCCCTCTTCAACCAGGGAGGCCCAGAGCTGGCGGGAAACCTGGAACTGCTCGTTAATGCCCAGTGCCTTGGCCGGGTCCACGGTGCCGTCGGGGCCTGCCGGGGCGTAGTTGAGCTCGCAGAGCGCCGAGTGGCCGGTACCAGCGTTGTTCCAGGGGTTCGATGACTCCTGGCCTACCTGGTCCAGACGCTCCAGCAGGGTGATATTCCAGGTGGGCTCTACTTCTTTGAGTAGGACGCCCAGGGTTGCGCTCATGATACCGCCGCCCACTAGGACGACATCGGTCTGTACTTCGTTTGCCACGTGATTGACACTCCGTCACTCTAAGACTGTGGTGCCCGACGCTGGACACCGGCTGGGGTGGAGCCGCTCGGCCCCGTTCTCTTCTTTAGAGTAGTACAGATAGAGCGACCTACCTAACACGCACAGTTCTTTGACGCTCTTTTGCGGGCGCCCGGTAGCGGTTTAGTCGTCCATGTGCACGGTTGAGAAATCATCGATACAGGTGGCACTCACCGTATAGGTGCGCACCCGCTGGCCCTGGGCGACGCCCGAGACCGGGTAGACCAGAGGAATTGCAGAGAGCAGGTTGGCTACCTGATTGTTGATGTCCTTATAGGCCTCGCGCCATTCGACGATATCGGTGTGGGTGTCGGCTTCGTCGATAGCCTGGCAGATGCTGGCGTAGCTGGCAGTAGCCTTGGTCGGTTCGCTGGCTGCTGCCGTGGATGTGGGGGAGGGGCTGGCACTGGCGCTAGGGCTGGGGCTGGCTTGGCTGATAGTGGTGGGGGCGGACGCCGCCGGGGTGAGCACATGCCTTAGAAAGGCGGTAGGGTCGCGGAAGGCACCGATAAAGCCGGTCAGTTCTAGCCCGTAGTCGGGGTGGGTGGTGGACACGTCCTCGGTGCCGGCGTCCGACCAGCGGTAGGGTTTAGGCACGATGTTGAAGCCTGCCTCAACCAGGTTTGCCGAGATGAGCGAGTAGATACCTTCGGGGGAGGGTAGAGAGGGCAGAGAGAGGTTAACCGGGTAGTAGAAATCAATGGCTTGGTTGGCGTAGGTGCTGGCGCGTAGGAGTTCCTGGGCGCGGGTGAGGTTATAGGTGTAGACCTGCGTCATGTCCTCTTTCTTCACCTGGAAGAGGGCGGGGATGAAGTCGGGGGCGGTATTGGTGCCCTGGGGGTAGTAGGCCTCGACGATAGCGGTCCTGTCGATGGCGCGGGCCAGGGCCTGGCGCACCCGGGCGTCATCGAAGGCCGGGTGGGAGAGGTTGATACCGATATAGGCAATAGCGTAGGGGTCGCGGGACTGCACCGCATACCCGTCCAGGGCCAGAGGGACGTAGTCTTTGAGGGCTACCTGGTCGTAGGCGTCGATGCTGCCTTCGAGCAGATTGTAGTAGCGCTTTTCGGCATCGGGGATGGTGAGGAATTCGATAGCGCCAAGGCCGGGGGCCTGCCCCCGGTAGGAGCTATTGCGGGTGAGGACGGCGGTGCTGCCGTCCCAGGAGCTCAGCGTAAAGGCGCCGGTGCCTACAGGGGAGCCGGTGAGATAGCCGTCCGCTCTGATAGTGCTGGGTAAGACCAGCCCGTAGGCCGGCTGGGTGAGGGCCTTGAGGAAGCTGCGGGAGGGGCGGGCAAGTACAAGGGTAATGCTTGTATCGCTGGGGGCTGACCAGTTATTGACCAGGGAGCCTAGCTGGCTGCCATCGGCTGCCTGGGATGTTCCAAAGAGCTGGTGGAAGGGCTGGGTCATGCGGGTCAGCGGAGCCTTCCCCAGACGAGACCAACGCTCGATGTTGGCAAGGACGCTATCCGCTGTCAGCTGGCTGCCGTCGCTGAAGGTGGCGTTCTCAACCAGGGTGAAGGTGTAGGTGAGGCCGTCCTCGCTGATCTCCCAGCTCTTGGCAAGAGAGGGGGCAGGCTCGCCGGTGTTGACGTCGGCCCGCACCAGGGGTTCTAGAATCTGGGCGCTGATGCGGTGGCTTTCTACCCGGTAGGTAGCTGCCGGGTCAAGGGTGAGTACCTGGGCACCCTGGGCAAAACGGAAGGTGGGGCCTGCGCTCTCGGTGGCGGAGGCGGACGCCGCGGGGTCGACCCCTGTGGAGGGCGAACAGGCGGAAAGAGCTAGGCCGGCGGTCAGCAGGGAACCGTAGTGAAGCAGGGTGCGACGGGTGAGGGCTGGTGCTGCCATGAGAGAATCCCCTTCGTTCTGAGGCTCGTTGGCCGAGGCTGTGGCCGCCAGGTTCTGGTTATCAAAAAACCCGTCCAACCGTGGATAAACCGGGCTGAACGGGTGTTTCGTCAGTGTGCGCGAGGAGGGACTTGAACCCTCACGCCGTAAGGCACAGGAACCTAAATCCTGCGTGTCTGCCAATTTCACCACTCGCGCATGCGGTGCTGTCAGCACAACAGTCTCTATGCTACAACACCTTGAGAGGTTTTGCTAAATACGGCCGTCGCGGTTAGGCGTCGATGCCTAGATCTCGGCGCAGCTTTGCGACATGCCCCTTGGCCCGAACGTTGTACTGGGCGACCTCAATCATTCCCTTCTCGTCGATGACGAGGGTGGAGCGAATCAGACCCACATAGGTCTTGCCGTAGTTTTTCTTTTCACCCCAGGCCCCGTACGCTTCTGCAACCGCGTGGTCTTCATCGGAGAGCAGGGGGAAGGTGAGCTCCTGGTTCTCGGTGAAAGTATCGAGGGCCTTGACGCTGTCGGGTGAGATACCCAGGACGGCGTAGCCATGCGAGGTGAGGGAGGCCAGGTTGTCTCTAAAATCGCAGGCCTGGGTGGTGCACCCGGGGGTGGAGGCCTTGGGGTAGAAATAGACGATCACCTTCTGCCCTGCATAGTCGGCTAGGGAGACGGTGCCACCTCCTGCAGCGGGCAGGGTGAACTGGGGTGCGGGGGTTCCCGGAGCAAGTCGTTCCACGGGCGTCCTTTCACAGGGTAAGCAGAATAGGGGTGCAGCCTACCGGGCTGCGGTCTTGCTTCCAGCTTATCAGGGGCAAGGAGACCTGACTTTTAGCGGAAAAACAGGGTTGTTTAACAATTACTCAGTGTACAGTTGGTTATGTCAAGCACCTGTCATGTCTAGGCATATAAGTGTTGAGTATGCTTATAATGGTGCTATGCCAGAAATTCGTAATTGGTCGATTAATCGACTCCTCTCAACTGCAGCGCGCATGCTGGAATACAGCTGGAATGATCAGCTGAAGTCACTTGGGCTTACCCATGCTGGCGTAACAGCTCTTGACGTCATTGCCCGCGAAGGCATGATTTCACAGGTGAAAGTTGCCTCCCTTGTAGGTGTGCAGGCCCAGACCATGGGTAAGACCCTTGCGCGACTCGAAGCGCACGGGCACGTTTTCCGCACCCGTAACACTATTGACCGCCGCAGCTACCTTCTAGGTATCACCGAAGAGGGGCGGCGCGTGCTGGCCGAAGCCGAGAACATTGACCGCAAGCTTGGATCTGCCGGTGAGCTCTCAAACCCCGAATTCCGCGAGATGCTCATTCACATTATTGAAAGCCTCAATGAACATCACGGTGGTGGCGAGGTGCTCGATGATGTTGCAGGTGAGCGCACTGCCCAGATTGGGGCTATTACTAAATCTTTAGCAGAGGCTCCGTCGGCAGAAGTCGACGTACCCGAGGCTAACGTCACGGAGCCTGTCGTTGACCGCGTCAATACCGCTGTTATGGATGTTATTACGCCAGAGACGATCGCTGAGCACCGTAAGTAGTGCTTCTGGGCCTCCTGCCGGTAGGGTGGGAGGCCTTCTATATATGATGAACACCTGTACTTTTTATGAGGGTTCTCACACATGCCCTTTTTGACTTGTGTGCCGCAAAAAAGGTGCGTATAGTAGAACCCGTTGCTGAGACAGGTTCTCGGTCTGACAAGTAAATATGCGCCTCTAGCTCAATTGGCAGAGCAATTGACTCTTAATCAATGGGTTCTGGGTTCGAGTCCCAGGGGGCGCACAGCGTAAGAAGCCCGACCGATTAGCCGGTCGGGCTTCTTTTCTTATTTATCCTGGTTTATCTGGGTGCTAGTCCTCAGACGATACCCAATCTTTTGTATCTGAGCTTCGCCTAGGGGGCTTAGAGCTCCCAGGCCTCAATGATGACGCGCTTAAAATCTTCAATATCAAGCGCCTGATCCAGCACACCGCTACCTTCTGAGGTCTGGACGGTCATGTGGGGCTCAAAGGTGAGAGAAAAGGAGGTGCCGTTCGTGGACTCTAGCCCAAAGGAAAACTCTGAAAGGCTAAAGGTGCGGGCGGCATTGGTGTTGTCGATAGAAGTGGGAGTTCCGGTGCCACGAACTTCGGGTAGGGAGAGCGGGGCGATGACGGCCTCTCGCGGGGTATCCCTGTAGCCGATGAGGAAGTAGCTCTGGTTTTCTTCCTGATGAGATGCCAGATCGGGGTTGCGGTAGATAGATGAACCTGTAGCAAAAACCAGGTTGTAGGCCCCATAGTTAATAATCTGACTATCAAAGACAGTGTGCAGGGCCTTGGCAATTTCACTACTGGTGAGCTGGGGTTCAGTCATGCCATCAGTCTACGTGCTATAGCTCTGCTGTGGGCTAGTAAAGTACTGCTGATTGCCTAAAAGTCTTTAAATGACGATATGCAGTTTTGTGTCACTTCATCAGGTCAGGCAGTCAGATGTTTACCCTCGTGCTATCTTGAGGAATGGGAATGGCGTGTCATATTCTAAGACCGGTTTGACCGGTGTGCCCTTGAGCACTAAAAATAAGGGGTATGAAAATACGCCAGCAGTCACAGATTATTCTTGTGGTGCGACTCGTGAACGAGTGCGCAGCATAAGTCTTTGATGTGTCTTACGGCGTGCGCACCCTTCGCTCAACCAGGCGGAGGGTTTTTTCTAGGTTTATCCGCAACTCGGCACTACCTACACCCAACGGGCGCACCCACCGCTCACACATAAGATCATCTTCAGACCATCGCGAGGATCACCAATGACAGCGGGAAATCCCATCAACCCTGCAGATCTAGCTAAAAGCCTGGGCAACCATAGCAGCTCAGAAACCTCACCGGTAGAGCGTATGACCGGCTCGCAGGCCATCGTCCGCTCCCTCGAAGAACTGGGTGTTACCGATATCTTCGGCCTGCCTGGCGGCGCGATTCTGCCCACCTACGATCCCCTCTTTGACTCTGAAAAGCTCAACCACATTCTGGTGCGCCACGAGCAGGGGGCAGGGCACGCTGCAGAAGGCTATGCTGTCGCCAGCGGTAAGGTCGGCGTAGCTATTGCCACCTCGGGTCCCGGTGCTACCAACCTGCTCACCGCCATTGCGGACGCCAACATGGACTCCGTACCCATAGTCTGCATCACCGGCCAGGTATCCTCAAAGGTCATTGGTACCGACGCCTTCCAGGAGGCCGACATCGTGGGCATGACCATGCCCATCACTAAGCACTCCTTCATGGTGCGCGATGCCCAGGAAATTCCCCGCTGCCTCGCAACCGCCTTTAAAATTGCCGCAACCGGCCGCCCCGGCCCCGTCCTTGTTGATATCACCAAGGACGCCCAGCAGGGCATGATGGACTTCTCCTGGCCCCCCGCTAACACCGTCCCGCGGGGTTACAACCCCGTGAACCGCGGCCATTCCAAGCAGATTCGCGAAGCGGCTAAGCTCATCACCGAATCCCAGCGCCCCGTCCTCTACGTGGGTGGCGGTGTCGTCCGTGCTGAAGCGTCCGGCGAGCTGCTTAAGTTGGCTAAGATCATTGGCGCACCTGTCGTCACTACCCTGACCGCCCGCGGCGCCTACCCCGACTCAGACCCCCAGAACCTGGGTATGCCCGGTATGCACGGGACTGTACCGGCTGTAACCGCCATGCAGAAGTCCGACCTGCTCATTGCACTCGGTGCTCGTTTTGACGACCGCGTCACCGGCGTCGTCTCAGAATTCGCTCCGCACGCCAAGGTCATCCACGTCGATGTTGACCCCGCAGAAATCTCTAAGATTCGCATTGCAGATGTACCTATCGTGGGCGACCTGCGTTATGTGCTCCCTGAACTCAACGAGATTCTCGAAGGTGAGTTCGCCTCTGACCTGCCCGATCTGACCGACTGGTGGAGGCTGGTTAACCGTTTCAAGGAGACCTACCCCCTGGGTTACACCAAGACTGACGATGGCCTGGGCTCCCCCCAGTACGTCATCCAAAAGCTCAGCGAGCTCACCGGCCCTGAGGCCTACTACGTTACCGGGGTCGGTCAGCACCAGATGTGGGCTGCCCAGTTTATTCAGAGTGAAAACCCCCGTCACTTCATCAATTCGGCGGGTCTGGGCACCATGGGCTTCTCAGTGCCCGCCGCTATGGGGGTCAAGGTGGCCTTCCCTGACTCTGTTGTCTGGGCCATTGATGGCGACGGCTGCTTCCAGATGACCAACCAGGAGCTGGCTACCTGCGTGCAGAATAACATCCCCATCAAGGTGGCCATCATCAATAATTCGTCTCTGGGTATGGTGCGCCAGTGGCAGAACCTCTTCTATGACGGACGCTACTCCAACACCCACCTCAAGACCGGCATGGGTACCGAGCGCGTGCCCGACTTCGTCAAGCTGGCTGAAGCCTACGGCTGCGCCGCCCTGCGCTGCGAGAGCGATGCGGACGTCGAAGAAACCATCAAACAGGCCCTGGCCATCAATGATCGCCCCGTCGTTGTGGACTTCAACGTTAGCCCCGATGCCCTGGTCTGGCCCATGGTCCCCGCCGGTGTATCCAATGACCAGATTCAGATTGCTAAAGATATCTCACCCTCCTGGGACGAAGACGAGGAGATGCTATGAGCCGCCACACCCTCTCGGTTCTTGTAGAAGATAAGCCCGGCGTGCTGGCCAGAGTCTCAGGCCTCTTTGCCCGCCGCATGTTCAACATTGACTCCCTGGCTGTGGGTCCCACTGAGGTCCCGGGAATCTCCCGCATCACCGTGGTGCTGGAGGCCGAGGGCGTGTTGCTTGAACAGTTCACCAAACAGCTTAACAAGCTGATTCATGTGCTCAAGATTGTGGAGCTGCCCGACGAACAGTCAGCCCAGCGAGATCATATCCTCATCAAGGTCAAGGCGGATGTGGCAGCCCGCATCCAGGTCACGCAGGCCGCCGACCTCTTCCGTGCCAAGATTGTGGACGTCTCAACCGAGTCCGTCATTATCGAAGCCACCGGCTCAGCCAATAAGATTAACGCCCTACTTGAGGTGCTTGAGCCCTTTGGGGTGCGCGAGATTGTTCGTGCAGGTACCATCGGGCTCTCCCGCGGTCCCCGCTCCATGAGCGAAAAGGCCCTGCGCGGTTAGGGCAAGAGCCACCCCAAAATATCATTCCAAAATATGAAACCTGCGTCTCAAAATCAGCCGAGCCTACTAGGCTAGAGACTATCAGCTGAGCCTACTAGGCTAGAGACTAACGGTTCATCACAACCAAGGTTTAGCAGCAGCTGCTGCCCCTCAACCGATCAAGGAGATCGAAACACCATGGCAAAGATCTACTACAACGACGACGCAGATCTGGCGAACATTTCAGAACGCTCCGTTGCTATCATTGGCTACGGTTCCCAGGGCCATGCCCACGCCCTCAACCTGCGTGACTCCGGCGTAGACGTCCGCGTTGGTCTTGCAGAAGGCTCAAAGTCACGCGCCAAGGCAGAAGCAGAAGGCCTGCGCGTCCTGACCGTTGCAGAAGCAGCAGAAGAAGCAGACGTCATCATGATCCTCACCCCCGACCAGGTTCAGGCAGAGGTTTACAAGAACGACATCGCCCCCAACCTCAACGAAGGTGACGCCCTCTTCTTCGCCCACGGCTTCAATATCGTCTTCGGTTACATCGAAGCTCCCGAGGGCGTTGACGTTGCCATGGTAGCCCCCAAGGGCCCCGGCCACACCGTCCGCCGCGAATTTGAGGCAGGACGCGCCGTGCCCGCCCTGGTTGCCGTTGAGAAGGACGCCTCAGGTAAGGCTCTCGACCTTGCCCTGGCCTACGCCAAGGCACTGGGTGCGACCCGCGCCGGCGTCATTGAAACCACCTTTAAGGAAGAAGCCGAATCTGATCTCTTCGGCGAGCAGGCAGTTCTCTGCGGTGGTGCTTCCCAGCTAATCCAGTACGGCTTCGAAACCCTGACCGAAGCTGGCTACCAGCCCGAAATCGCCTACTTCGAGGTACTGCACGAACTCAAGCTGATCGTCGACCTCATGATCGAAGGCGGCATTGCCAAGCAGCGCTGGTCCATCTCAGACACCGCCGAATACGGCGACTACGTCTCGGGCCCCCGCGTGATCACCCCCGAGGTCAAGGAAAACATGAAGGCTGTTCTGGCCGATATTCAGGACGGCACCTTCGCTAAGCGCTTCATGGAAGACCAGGCAGCCGGCGGCCCCGAGTTCAAGGAACTGCGTGCCAAGGGTGAAGCCCACCCCATCGAAGCAACCGGCCGCGAACTGCGCAAGCTCTTTGCCTGGAACAACTCCGTTGACTCAGACTACGTCGACGGCTCAGTTGCCCGCTAAGCCACGCTATTCTCATCTGCACCAGCAGTGAACTCTCAAGAGCCGGCTACCTCACCCACCCAGGGCAAGGTAGCCGGCTCTTGCCAACCCCCAGTAAACTGGGGGAGCGGTCTAGCTACAGCCGTACGGTGAACTGTAGCCTGCCAACCGCACTCCTGCTCTTTACAGAGCACCCCTACCAGCGGCGTCCTTAGGGTCCGAAGCGCCAGCTGCCCCACTTTCTCTAACCGTCACCCGCTATCTAAGGAAACCACCTGTGACTGCAAAACCCGTCGTTCTGCTCGCTGAAGAACTCTCACCCGCCACCGTTGAAGCCCTGGGCCCCGACTTTGAAATCCGCTCCTGCGACGGCGCCAACCGTGACGAACTCATCCCCGCCATTGCCGATGTAGACGCTATTCTGGTGCGCTCAGCCACCCAGGTCGATGCAGAAGCCATTGCCGCTGCCAAGAAACTCAAGGTCATTGCTCGCGCGGGCGTCGGCCTCGACAACGTCGATATCAAGGCCGCCACCAAGGCCGGTGTTATGGTGGTCAACGCTCCCACCTCGAACGTCATTTCCGCCGCAGAACTCACCGTCGGTCACATTCTGGGCCTGGCCCGTAACATCTCAGCCGCCGACGCCTCCATGAAGGCAGGCCAGTGGAAGCGCTCTACCTTCTCAGGCGTTGAGCTCTTTGAAAAAACCATCGGCATCATCGGCCTAGGCCGAATTGGTGGCCTGGTAGCAGAACGCCTCAAGGCCTTTGGGACTGAGATTATCGCCTACGACCCCTTCGTCACCTCAGCCCGCGCAGCAGCCCTGGGCGCAGAACTGGTTGAACTGGAAGAGCTAGTGGAGCGCTCTGACTTCATCACCATCCACATGCCCCGCACCCCCGAAACCCTGGGCATGATCAACGCCGAGAGCTTCACAAAGATGAAGAAAACCGCCTACGTGGTCAACGTAGCCCGCGGTGGCCTGATCGACGAAGCAGACCTCGACGCAGCCCTGCGCTCGGGTGAAATTGCTGGCGCTGCCATCGACGTCTACGTCAAGGAACCCGCCAAGAACGTGCCCTTCGTTGAGCTGCCTAACGTCGTTGCCACCCCCCACCTGGGTGCCTCCACCTTCGAAGCCCAGGAAAAGGCAGGTATCTCGGTTGCAAAATCTGTGCGTCTGGCCCTTGAAGGCGACCTGGTGCCCGATGCCGTCAACGTCGCAGGTGGCGCCATCGACAAGGACGTCCGCCCCGGCGTCCCCCTGGCAGAGAAGGTTGGCCGCATCCTCACCGCCATCGGCGGCGATGAAGCCCTCACCCGTGTCGAGGTCAAGATCGCCGGTGAAATCGCCACCAAGGACGTCACCTCCCTCAAGCTCTCAGCCCTCAAGGGTGTCTTCACAGACGTCGTTTCTGACAAGGTTTCCTACGTCAACGCCCCTGTGCTGGCAGAACAGCGCGGCGTTGAGGTCGAGCTGGTCACCACCACCGATACCGAGTACTTCCGCAACGAAACCGTGCTCACTGGCGCCCTGGCCAATGGTGAGGTCGTTTCTGTTGCCGGTACCGTCACCGGCCCCAAGCTGATCGAGAAACTGACCAACGTCAACGGCTTCGATGTGGAAATCCCCATCACTGACCACATGCTGGTTCTGGAGTATGTAGATCGCCCTGGCGTCATTGCCGCTATCGGTACCCTGCTGGGCACCGCCTCCATCAACATCGCCGGTATGCAGGTCTCCCGCAACGACAAGAATGCCGAAGCCCTCTGCGTCCTTGCCCTGGATTCTGCCCTATCAGCCGAGGTGCTCGAATCGATCAAGCGCGTGGTCAACGCTTCCCGTGCGGCGGTTATTAACCTGGCCGACTAAACGAAGTCGCGGCTGGGCTTTCCCACCCACCCGCGCCTTTTTCCCGTGTGAAATAGCGTTCGCAGTGGTTGGTGTAAACGGGTAAAGTGGTAGCTATGACTTCTACCCCCTACTACATCACCACTGCGATTTCTTACCCCAACGGTGCCCCCCATATCGGGCACGCCTACGAGGTTATTGCCGCCGACACCATGGCCCGCTTCAAGAAGCTCGACGGCTTCGACGTGCGCTTCATGACCGGTACCGATGAGCACGGGCAGAAGATGCAGACCACCGCTGCCAAGCAGGGCAAGACCCCCAAAGAACTGGCAGACGAGAACTCAGCCCGCTTCCGCGCTATGGCTGATCTGGTAGGTGCCGACTACGACCGCTTCATGCGCACCACCGATGCCGACCACTACGCTGCCTCTCAAGCCATCTGGAAGAAGATGGAAGAGAACGGCGATATCTATCTCGATAAGTACGCCGGCTGGTACTCCGTGCGAGACGAGGCCTACTACACCGACGAAGAAACCGAGGTGCGGGACGGCGTCCGCTACGCCATCTCAACCGGCACCGAGGTTGAGTGGACCGAAGAGGAATCCTACTTCTTCCGTCTCTCCAAGTACGGCGACCGCCTGCTAGAGCTCTACTCCACCGAGGGCTTCGTTTACCCCGAATCCCGCCGCAACGAGCTGGCAGCCTTCATCAAGAATGGCCTGACTGATCTCTCTATCTCCCGCACCACCTTCGACTGGGGTGTACCTGTACCCGGCAACGAAAAGCACGTCATGTACGTCTGGGTGGACGCCCTGACCAACTACATCACCGGCCTGGGCTACCCCGATACCGAGGGCGAACTCTTCACCAAGTTCTGGCCTGCCGACCTGCACATGATCGGTAAGGACATCACCCGTTTCCACGCCATCTACTGGCCCGCCTTCCTCTGGTCAGCCGGTCTTGAGATTCCCAAACGGGTCTTTGGCCACGGCTTCCTGCTGGTTGACGGCGAGAAGATGAGCAAGTCTATCGGCAACGTGGTTGACCCCGCTGACCTGGTCGCCAGCTTCGGCCTGGATCAGCTGCGCTTCTTCCTGCTGCGTGATGTCTCCTTCGGCCAGGACGGCTCCTACTCAGCCGAAGGTATCAAGAACCGCATCAACTCCGATCTAGCCAACGACCTGGGTAACCTGGCCCAGCGCTCCCTCTCTATGGTGGCGAAGAACTGCGAGGGTAAGGTTCCTGCCCACGGTGCCTTCACTGCAGAAGATACCGCCATGCTTGAGAAGGCAGCTGCCCTGTACGAGCCCGTCCGCTCTGACTTCGATGAGCAGGCCTTCCACCGCGCCCTGGAGCGTATCTGGCAGGTCGTCGGTGAAGCTAACCGCTACTTCACTGCCCAGGAGCCCTGGAAGCTGCGCAAGACCGATCTGGAGCGCATGAACACCGTGCTCTACGTTACCGCTGAGGTACTCCGTATCGTCGCCACCCTCACCCAGCCGGTTATGCCCACCTCCATGGGCAAGCTGCTCGACCTGCTGGCGGTTGCTCCCGAAAACCGTGTTTTTGCAGCACTCAATCAGGCTCTGGTCCCCGGCACCGAGCTGCC
>DXCN01000003.1 GCA_019115985.1 Candidatus Rothia avicola
TGGTGCTCGGCGGTGGATGACTCGGTGGAAGCCGGCGTTGAATGCTTTTGCTATTGTTTTTGGTGATCGGTTGCCGCAGGTGGCTGGTCGCTAGATTTGTTGTGGGTTTACACCGTTAATCTGACAGTCCCGTGTCTGTAGCAGGCTGGTTGCTCGCACTGTTCCTGATATGTATGCGATAGGCACAGAAGGTTTTACAGTGTAATGCTTGATGATTCCTTGAGCGCGGCCTCGGGTATTCGCACCAGCCAGGATATCGACCAGGTTCTCTGAAGCAATGACGCTAAGGCCATGGAGCCAGGCAGCGCTCCTGTGGCTGAAGATAGCATCAGGGTTCTGCTTTGCATAGGCAGCTATGGCGTAGGGGTATCGCTCGGCTGGTCGCAGAGAGTTATAGATAGAGCTTGGGCAGAATATGCCGGGACGTAATTGCACGAGCTCGCCTCGGTGCATTTTGCGCGTGATGGTGGAGTTGCATAGGCCAGCGGCTACAAGTTCGGCACGGGTGGAAACGAAGGTTAGAGGTTCAGCGATCCGCATAGGGTGAGTTTGGCTCACCCAGTCTGAGATTTTCTACTACTCGGTGAACTGTGGATAACAGATAAGAACCTTGTGCCTAGCCAGGGGTCTTTGGGGCGTTCTTTTGGTGCAGCGAAGATGCTTTGTTTCGCCTTCTATCCACAGGGGTTGACCGGCTGTCGTTTACCCGCTTCGGGGAGGGCCTCGTCCGCCTGCCCTGCTTTCCCCTTACTTTGTACCACGTACTGCCCAAATTTAGCCCCGAAAGTGGGCAGGACGCGGTACAAAGTGGCAAGGTGCCCGTAGAGAGCGCAAAAAGAAGGACGCCCGCAGATAAGCAGGCGCCCTCCCTAAAGTTTATTTGACGATGGTCGTGACCCACTCTTGGTCAGCCAAGTAGCGGGCCAGGTCGTTCACTTGGGCTGCTGTCACCGACCGCACCCCCTCTAGCAGCTCATCAATCGAGAGGAACTTACCCGAGTCCAGCTCGGCTCGGCCCAGGCGGCTCATGCGGGAGCCGGCGTCCTCACTGCCCAGCACGGTGGATCCGCCCAGCTGCCCCACAACCTTCTCAAGCTCTGCCTGGGTGATACCGTCACGCACAAATTCGTCAAAGGTAGAGCGCATGAGTTCGGTGACCTGCTCTGCCTTGGCCGGTAGGCAACCGGCGTACATGCCGAAGTAGCCGGTGTCTGAGTAGGAGCCGGTGAATGAGAAGGTTGAGTAGGCCAGGCCGCGCTTTTCACGGATTTCTTGGAAGAGGCGGGAAGACATTCCCCCGCCAAGAGCGGAGTTGAGCACACTCATGGCGTAGCGGCGCTCATCGCCAGCGATGAGGCCTGGGCAGCCCATGACGATGTTGGTCTGCTCAAAGCCTTTTTCGAGGGTTTTTTCGCGAGCACCGGGCACGATGTCGCTCTGGTGGCGGACGCGGCGCGGGGCCGGTAGGGCACCTTCGGTGAGGTCCCAGCCGCGGTTAGCTAGAGACTCAAGCACCAGGTTGACGATTTCGGTGTGGTTGAGGCTGCCTGCTGCTGAGATGACCAGGCGGTCGGGGGTGTAGAACTTCTTATAGTGTTCCCAGACCTTGTCGCGGGCAACGTCGGTGATTTCCTGCGGGGTGCCGCCGATGGGGCGGCCCAGCGGGTTGTCGCCCATGAGCTGTTCGATGAAGGATTCAAAGGCGACATCGGTGGGGTCATCCTGGTCCATGGCGATTTCTTCGAGGATGACGCCGCGTTCCTGTTCCAGTAGGGCGGGGTCGAGCTTGGCGCCGGTAACCATGTCGGCAATGACGTCGATAGCCGTGGGGGTGTCTTCGTCGAGCACACGGGCGTAGTAGCAGGTGTGCTCTTTTGCGGTGAGGGCATTGGATTCGCCGCCTACCCGGTCGAAGGCATGGGCGATGTCGAGGGCGGTGCGGTTTTCGGTGCCTTTGAAGAGCAGGTGTTCGAGGAAGTGGGTGGAGCCTAGCATGCCAGGCTGTTCATCGCGGGAACCTACCCCTACCCAGAAACCGATGGAGACGCTGCGTTGGGAGGGCATGCGTTCGGTGATGACGCGGACGCCGCCCGGCAGCACGGAACGGCGCACTTCGTTCCCTCCCCCACCGGCGTAGATAAGGCGGCCGGTGCGGTAGTTGAGTTCGTCGGTGAGGTCAGCGGTTTCAAGGGGTAGAAGGACGGGCATATCAGTCAGGTCTTTCTGATGGGGAAAGTAAGAAATTGAACGAGTAAGAGGGGCAGACACCGGGTGTCTGCCCCCCTCTATCTGCTTCGTACGGTAGAAGATACGGAGCGGTCGTTACTCTTCGTCGCTGCTCTCTTCACCTTCAGCGACAACGGGTACCAGTGACAGCTTGCCGCGGTCGTCAATCTTGGAGATTTCAACCTGGACCTTCTGGCCTACGCCGACGACGTCCTCAACATCATCTACGCGCTTGCCTCCGTTGAGCTTGCGCAGCTCAGAGATGTGCAGCAGGCCGTCCTTACCGGGGGTCAGTGAGATGAAGGCACCGAAGGTGGTGGTCTTCACGACGGTACCCAGGTAGCGTTCGCCGACCTCGGGAACCTGCGGGTTGGCAATCGCGTTGATTGCTGCGCGGGCTGCTTCGGCTGAGGGGCCGTCGGTTGCGCCGATGTAGACGGTGCCGTCGTCCTCGATGGAGATGTCGGTGCCGGTGTCTTCCTGGATCTGGTTGATCATCTTGCCCTTGGGGCCGATAACCTCACCGATCTTGGCGACGGGAACCTGGACGGTGATGACGCGGGGTGCGTAGTCGCTCATCTCATCGGGTGCATCAATAGCAGCGTTGATGACCTCGAGGATGTGCAGGCGGGCTTCACGGGCCTGGGTCAGAGCGCCGGCAAGAACGGAGGCGGGGATACCGTCGAGCTTGGTGTCCAGCTGGATAGCGGTCACGAACTCAGAGGTACCTGCGACCTTGAAGTCCATATCGCCCAGGGCGTCTTCTGCACCGAGAATATCGGTGAGGGCTGCGTAGCGGGTTTCGCCGTTGACCTCGTCAGAGACAAGGCCCATAGCAATACCGGCGACGGGTGCGCGCAGGGGCACACCGGCGTTCAGCAGGGAGAGGGTGGAGGCGCAGACGGAACCCATGGAGGTAGAACCGTTGGAGCCCAGGGCCTCAGAGACCTGACGGATAGCGTAGGGGAATTCCTCGCGTGAGGGCAGAACCGGGGTCAGAGCGCGCTCGGCGAGAGCACCGTGGCCGATTTCGCGACGCTTGGGTGAGCCCACGCGACCGGTTTCGCCGGTTGAGTAGGGGGGGAAGTTGTAGTGGTGGATGTAGCGCTTGGACTTGACCGGGTAGAGGGAGTCCAGCTGCTGCTCCATCTTGAGCATGTTCAGGGTGGTGATGCCCATGATCTGGGTTTCGCCGCGCTCGAAGATAGCAGAGCCGTGGACGCGGGGCAGCACCTCAACCTCAGCAGTGAGCTGACGGATATCGGTCAAGCCGCGGCCGTCGATACGGACCTGGTCGGTGAGGATGCGCTGGCGCACAACATGCTTGGTCAGGGCGTTGAAAGCTGCGTTGACTTCGTCCTCGCGGCCCTCAAATTCCTTACCTTCACCGGCGAGGGATTCTACGATTTCCTGCTGCAGGTCAGCGGACGCGGTTTCGCGGTCCTGCTTACCGGCGATGGAGTAGACCTCAACGATCTTGGGTTCAAAAGCCTTGACGGCTTCGTCGATTTCTGCGGCACGCTCACCGAAGATGGGCAGCTCCAGAGCGGGCTTGCCAGCGCGCTCAGCCAGATCAGCCTGGGCCTTGCAGAGAGCAGCGATGAAGGGCTTAGCAGCTTCGAGGCCCTCAGCAACAACTTCTTCGGTCGGTGCGGTGGCGCCGTCTTCCTTGATGAGCTTCCAGGAATTATCGGTAGCTTCTGCCTCAACCATCATGATGGCGACGTCTTCGGTGCCGTCAGCCTTGGTCACAACGCGACCGGCAACAGCCATATCGAAGACAGCGTTCTCAAGCTGGGAGTGCTTGGGGAAGGCAACCCACTGGCCGTCAATCAGGGCAACGCGCACACCGCCGACAGGGCCCGCGAAGGGGGCACCGGAGAGGGTGGTGGAGCAGGACGCTGCGTTGATTGCTACGGTGTTGTAGATTTCGTCGGGCTCAATGGTGAGCACGGTGACGACGACCTGCACCTCGTTGCGGATGCCCTTCTTGAAGGCAGGACGCAGGGGGCGGTCGATCAGACGGGCAGCCAGAATCGCTTCGGTTGAGGGCCGGCCTTCACGGCGGAAGAAGGAGCCGGGGATCTTACCGGCAGCGTACATGCGCTCTTCAACATCTACGGTCAGGGGGAAGAAGTCGAAGCCGTCACGGGGGCTCTTGCCGATAGCGGTGGCTGAGAGCAGGGTGGTGTCGTCGTCGATGGTGACCAGAGCAGAGCCTGCGGCCTGCTTGGCGAGGCGGCCGGTTTCGAAGCGTACTACGCGCTTACCGAACTTGCCGTTGTCAATGATTGCTTCTGCAAACTGGATTTCGGGACCTTCCAAGGTTCCTCCATTTCTCTTGTCTGCGCCGCGCCTTCGGTCATCGATTGAGGCTCACAGACCCCGCCGATGGGGCTTTCTGTAAACCGCTACCGAGGACCGTCAAAGCACGCGGCGACTTATTTCTATTCTGTGGGCGGTAGGTGTGGGTGAGGGCGTCACCCTTGACCAGCAGCGTCCGACTATCTAAGCCGGATGCGCGGATTGTGGTGTCGCCCTCACTCTCACAAACCTTGTGTTATCGGCGGATACCGAGACGCTCGATGAGGGCGCGGTAACGCTCGATGTCGACGCTCTTGAGGTAGCCGAGCAGGTTGCGGCGGCGACCAACGAGAATCATCAGACCACGACGTGAGTGGTGGTCGTGCTTGTGGAACTTGAGGTGTTCGGTCAGGTCGGTGATACGACGAGTCAGAACTGCAACCTGAACCTCGGGTGAACCGGTGTCACCTTCGTGGGTTGCGTATTCCTTCATGATTTCCTGCTTGATCTTGGGATCAAGAGCCATGGGTTAACTCCTAGAGTTAGTGCCGTGTACGGCCCGGTCAACATTTTTGCTGCCGGGTTGAGGGGCAAGGACGCCGGTGGGCGGCTTTCCCGCTGCAGGTAACTGCCACGGACTGCAGTCACATGCATAGTCAACTCTACAGCACAAGCCAACCACCGGGAAGAGAGGCCCCGGTGGTAGCTTGCTCACCTGCTTCGCTCTTTTGGCCGTGCCCGCAACACCAGTTTGTACCACGCGCGGCCCATTTTTAGTACCGTTTGTGGGCAGGGTGTGGTACAAATCTGGTCAGGCCGGACGGAAGGGCTCCCCTTGCTATTTCTTTTCGCGGCCGAAGGCCAGGGATGCAAGCGCGGTAGCACCGGTAACGGCGCACACAGCCGGCCAGGGGCCAATCTTCTTGTGCAGGGCGTGGGAGTAGCCGAAGGCGCCGAGGTAGACGGCGGTGAGGGCTGCTGCGGTGCCGGTTCCGGCGTTCTTCTTCCAACCGGCAAAGGCAGCAGCACCACCAGCGGCTAGAGCGACCCCGCCCAGGGCACGGACGTTAGTAAGACGGGCAACCTTGTAGCCACCCATCAGGCCGGCTGAGGCAGCAGCGGTGGGAATCAGTACGTTCATGGTTTACACTCCACAATCTTCTTGGTTAGGTAAAGGGCGCGAAAGGCGCCCCCTAAGCCGACAACCGCTCTCACGTCTCGCCCTGGAGGGGCACCGTGATACACCGCCACCCCCGTTCCACGTCGGCTTTCAGGGGCGCCTTAGCCGCGCCAACGGTCTAGCCGGTGTGAGCTGGGGTTGGGTTGAGCTAGTTCAAATCAGCCTACAGTGAGTAGATTACTCCGCAGCTAGCGCTTGTGCTCTGAGCCTGGGAGAATAGTAAGCATGCAAATCACTGAGAATTTTGAGAAGCAGAAGACTAATGTTGAGTCTTTCGATCTGGACCATACCGCCGTGGCGGCCCCCTACGTGCGCGTAGCTGACCGTAAGACCCTGCCGGGTGGGGACGTCCTGATTAAGTACGATGTGCGTTTCACCCAGCCAAACAAGGGTCACCTGGGTATGAAGGCGGTTCACTCCATTGAGCATATGACGGCCCACCACATGCGCAATCACACCGACGCTCTGATTGACTTCTCCCCCATGGGCTGCCAGACCGGTTTCTATGCCCTGACTCTGGGCCTTGAACCTGCCGATTTTATGCAGATTCTTGAGGCAACCATGAACGACCTGCTAGAGGCCGATGAGGTTCCGGCCGCTAACGAGGTTCAGTGCGGCTGGGGTGCTAACCACTCCCTCGACGAGGCCCAGGCTGCGGTTCGTGTTTTCCTCGAGCAGAGGGACGAGTGGGAGCAGGTGATGGCCTAGTGTCTGCTTTTGCTCTTCCCGGCGGTTTTGATAACGCCGCTATTGTTCAGGTAGCCATGGACGAAGAGGCTACTCCCTTCCTCGCCAAGACCGAGCCGGTCGGTGAGGGCTATGCCCTGGGTGAGGCCCTCTTCTACCCCCGGGTGCTTGCCACCGACACTGACGAGTTGAAGATTCTGCTGGTGCGTTCAAAGATTGGCCTGGTTAATGCCGCTACTGCCCTCTCTGTTGCCCTGGCGCTGGTGCCCACCCCGCGCGTCATTGTGTCTGCCGGTACCGCCGGCGGCCTGCGCGCCGACGTGAATGTGGGCGACCTGGCTGTCGGCACCGACTACACCTACACGGACGCGGACGCCACCGCCTTCGGCTACGAGTTCGGGCAGGTTCCCGGCATGCCTGCAACCTATGCCACCGACCCGGCGCTGGTTGAGAAGGCCCGCGCTGCCGCAGCGGCCTACACCGGTGAAGGTAGCGTCCTCTTTGGGCAGATGCTGGCCGGTGGGTCTTTTGTTACCGCCCACAATGTCAAAGACACCCGCCAGCTCTTCCCCCAGGCCCTTTCTACCGACATGGAAACCACCGCCCTGGCCCAGATTAGCTCCAGTCGTTCCCTGCCCTTCATCGCGGTACGCGGTATCTCTGACCTCTGCGGCCCGGCAGCCGACCAGGACTTCCACATGGACGCCCCCATCGTGGCCGAACGAAGCGCCACCCTGGTGCTTGACCTACTCAGCCGCTAACCCGCGTCCGCCCCCGCTCCACCCGAGAGGAAAACCAATGCAAAACCATACCCTGCGCGACGGCACCTCAATCCCTCCCCTGGGCTTAGGCACCTACCCGCTCAACAACGTAGACGCCGAGGTCGCCGTCTCTGAGGCCATCGCCCGCGGCTACCGCCTCATCGACACCGCGGTGAACTACGAGAACGAGGTGGGTGTTGCCCGCGGCGTCCTGCGCTCAGGCACTGCACGAGATGAAATTTTCGTGCAGTCCAAGCTGCCGGGGCGCGACCACGGCTACGAGCCTGCCCTCCGCTCCCTGGAAGGCACCCTGAGCCGTATGGGTTTTGACTACCTCGACGCCTACCTGATCCACTGGCCTAACCCCTCCCAGGGGCTCTATGTTGACACCTGGCGGGCTTTGATTAAGGCCCAGGAAGAGGGGCTGGTGAAGTCCATCGGTGTCTCTAACTTCCTGCCCGAGCACATCGACCGTCTGATTGAAGAAACCGGCGTAACCCCCGCCATCAACCAGATCGAGTTGCACCCCTACTCCCAGAAACAGGACTGGGCGGCCTACAACCTCGACCACGCCATTCTCACCCAGTGCTGGTCGCCCCTGGGCCGCAAAACCGACCTGCTCAAGGACGCCGCCCTCGAGACCATCGCCGCCGAGACAGGTAAAACTGTAGCCCAGGTGATACTGCGCTGGGAGGTCCAGAAGAACCTGGTACCCCTGCCCAAGAGCTCCAACACCCTGCGTATGGAAGAAAACCTGGCAGTCTTCGACTGGGAACTCACCGACGACCAGATCGCCCGTATCGATGCACTCGAAGCTGGCCTAGGCCGCGGGTTTGACCCGAATACCCACGAAGAAATGTAGTATCTGGGCGCGGCAGGCTCACGACGAAGCTGCTGGTTCGATGGAGTGAGCGGGGGCGAGCATGCGAGCACACAAGAGCGAACGGAATCCGCCGCAAGGCGGGGCGTGAATCGCTTCTGGCAAGCTTGCGAGCCAGCTAGCGAACCGGGCGAGAGGGTCGGCAGCGAGTATGAGCCTGCCGTGCCCCATCCTCTTAGCTCAGCAAGCAAGATAGGTGAGGGGCGTAAAAAAGTTCCCGGAATAAGAGTTCTTATTCCGGGAACTTTTTGGATGTTTTCTAGCCGATGCCAAGAATGGTCTTGGCTTGTTCGACGTCGGCGTGTATCTGCTCTATGAGTGCTTCAACGCCGGTGTAGGCGACCATGCCGCGCAGGTAGTCGACGAATTCTAGGGTGACCTGCTGCCCGTAGAGGTTGAAGTCTTCGACCTTCTCTTCGGGGCGGCCGATTACGTGGGCTTCGACCTGGCCGGTGGTGATGCCTTCGAAGGTGGGGTTGGTGCCCACCGAAATGGCAACGGGGTGGCGGGTTCCGGCCTCGTCGATGAGCCAGCCTGCGTAGACCCCGTCACCGGGGACCAGCCCGACCGAGGCAACATCCATATTGGCGGTGGGGAAGCCGAGTTCGCGGCCGCGGGCGGCCCCGTGCACGACTTCGCCGCTCATGTAGTGATTACGGCCCAGAATAGCGGCAGCATCAGCGACCCTACCCTCAGCTAGGAGCTGGCGGATGGAAGTTGATGAGCAGCGGCGATCATCGTGGGCGAGCAGGTCTTCAACTACGAGTACCTCAAAGCCGTATTTTTGGCCGAGTTCCTTCATAGTGTTGAGGTCGCCGGAGTTATTGGTGCCGAAGCGCACGTCGTCGCCGATGACCACAAATTTGGCATTGAGGGCATCGACGAAGGTTCGTTTGACGAACTCTTCGGGGGTTTGGGCGGCAAAGGCAAGGTTGTAGTGCAGCAACAGGTAGTAGTCGACGCCGAGGTCAGCGAGGATTTTTTGGCGGCCGTCCTGCCCCATGATTTCAATGTGTACCCCGGCAGGGCCGTGGACGCGGGCGGGGTGGGGGTCGAAGGAGACGGCGACGGAGGAAAGACCGTGCACTTTAGCGGTGTTAACTAGGGTGGAGAGCACTTTTTGGTGGCCGATGTGCACGCCATCGAAGTTGCCGATGGTGACCACGGTGGGGCCGAAATCGGCGGGGATCTGGGCGAAATCGGTAAAGCGCTTCACTGTGCTCCTCGGTTGGGTTGCTTCGTGTCTATACTACGCGTATTTGGGGCCTTCTGCTGAGGGCAGGTGGACGCCGGTGGTTAGCGGGTGCGGGCAGGGCGGGTTTTATTGAGCCACCAGAGACCTACCATGGGCAGAATCAGGGGGATGTAGCCGTAGCCGGAGCCGAAGTGGGACCAGACAGAGGCCAATTCAAAGTGCTGGGGTTGCAGGTAGGAGAAGACGCCGATGAGGAGCACCCCCGCCATTTCGATGCTGACGGCGGCCAGGGAGATTTTCCAGGCCCCCTCCCCTTTCTTAGCCAGAGCGATAGTGGCAACAAGGTAGATGAGGGCTGAGAGTGCTGAGAGACTGACAGACAGCGGGGCTTCATCGAACTTCCGGATGACCTGGTAGAGGGCCCGCGCCCCAGCCGACAGGGTAAAGACGCCGTAGATGACGACGAGCAGGCGGCCAAAGCCGCTATTTTTCGTAGCGGAGGTTTTGTTCTGTGTTTGATTCATTGTCTTCTTCCATCTCCCAAGCAATATTGATGCTGCTCTTACTGGCGTTTCTGGCCGTGAGCGCACATCCTGCGCTCACCTGTGGCCGCATCGACCTAATAGTAGTACCAGAGCATGTTCATACGGTGCACCATGATAAGCAGCACCGGCCCGGTTAGCCCTAGCACCAGGGTTGACCAGCGGGTTCGTTCGGAAAGCGACCAGATGAAGGTGCCGACGGGGATTATCATGGCAGTGAGCAGGTAGCCGTAGTATTCGAGCCAGTCGCCGCTAGGGCCGTCCGTTGTGACCTGCATGATGATGGAGCCGACCAGGTAGATGATGAGGAAGGCTTCAAGGAGAATGACGGAGCCTTGTGACCAGTCGTCGGGGGCTGCTCCGCGCAGGAAGCGGAAGAGGCAGATGAGGAAGGAGGCTAGGCCGAGCACGCTTATAGCCCAGAACCAGAGGTCGAGTCCGGCGATCATCATGACGGGTTAGTTTTCCTTGAAGGTTGTTCCGGCTTCGAAGACGAGCACGGGAGCGGCTACATTTTCGCGGCGGAAGCGGGTGTTTTCGATGATGGCAACGAGGGTGCCGTTGGGGGCGAAGGCGGCGGTGAGGCCGGTGGTAGTTGGTTTGTCATGCCCGCCGGTTGAGCCGGTTTTGGGTGCGGTGGTAGCGGGGCTGCCGTCGGTGGGGGCGATGCGGCGGCCGTTGGCGAGGTCGGTGGCTTCGGCTGCGGTGAGATTGCGGACGGCAAAGAGGCGGCGGGCTGCTTCTTCGATAGGTAGCAGGGGGGCTACCTGTTCTGCTTCTCGCCCGGCGATGAGTTCGTCGAGGGTGTGGGCGTCTTCGGCGCGGATTTCTCCGATGGCGGTGCGGCGCAGAGCGGTGAGGTGGGCGCCGGTTCCTAGGGCTGTACCGAGGTCGCGGGCTAGGGCGCGGATGTAGGTGCCTGCTGAGCAGACGACGGTGACGTCGAGGTCAAGGACGCTGGCGCTCACCTCTTCTTCGCCCAGCTGGTAGGTGCCGGTGGCGGGGCGGGCGTCATGCAGGTCGAAGGAGTGCACGGTGATGGGCCGGGCTTCGAGGTCGACTTCTTCCCCTGAACGTACGCGGGCGTAGGAGCGTACCCCGTTGACTTTGATGGCCGAGACGGCAGAGGGTACCTGCATGATATCGCCGGTGAGGTCCGCAATGTGCTGCCTGATGGCGTCCTCGCTGATACTATCCAGCGCGCCGTTGTGAGAGACGGCGGTGGCTTCACCGTCCGCGTCGTCGGTGAGGGTTGAGACACCGAGACGGATGGTGGCGGTGTAGGTCTTGGTCTCCCCTACGACCCAGGTGAGCAGGCGGGTTGCCTTGTTGATGCCAAGGATGAGCACCCCCGTGGCCATGGGGTCGAGGGTGCCGGCGTGCCCGACTTTGCGGGTGCCGGCGATCCACCGCATTTTGGAGACCACATCGTGGCTGGTGAGTCCGGCGGGTTTGTCAACGACGATGAGGCCCGAGGGCCCGGTGGGTGCTTTCTTGGCCACGGTTTAGGCTTCGTCTTCCTCGGTTTCGGTGCTTTTGTAGGCGTCCTCGCCACCTGCGTATTCGGCGCCTTCGCGGGCGGCAGCCAGTTCGGCGTCGCGTTCCTTGGTCTTGCGCAGCAAATCTTCGATGTGGGCTGCGTTGACGGGTACTTCGTCGGGGACGAAGGTGAGGGTGGGGGTCAGGCGCGCGGTGATGTTTTTGCCGACCTCTGAGCGCAGGATGCCCTTGGCTGATTCGAGGGCCGCCTTGGTGGAAGCCTGCTCTTCTTCGGAGCCGAAGACGGTGTAGTAGATGGTAGCGTGCTGGAGGTCGTTGGTGACGCGGGCGTCGGTGACGGTGATGAAGCCGAGGCGGGGGTCTTTGATGCGGCGTTCAAGGGCCTGGGCAACGATGACCTTGATGCGGTCGGCTAGGCGGGCGGCGCGGGCCGGATCTGCCATGATGTTCTCCTTTGAGATTGAGTTTTCTTCTGTATATAAGTGTAGAGGGTAAGAAAGACGCTCGTGAGAACACGGTGAGAGAGCGGTAATTCCCTCGTTTTCCTTACCCAAGGTGCGGCTTTTGTGATAGAGCACCAAAAGCACCCCAGGTTCGCGGCGAAGTTGCTGGCTGGGTCTGGCGTGAATCGCCTCCTGAGCGAAGCGAAGCGGCGAGAGGGTCAGCAACGAGCGCGAACCTGGGGTGCCTTCATCAGGGCCTATCGAAAAGCTGTTTTAGACGCGGGGCTTTTCCTGCATCTCCCAGGTTTCAATGACATCGCCTTCCTTGATGTCGTTGAAGGAGCCCAGGCCGATACCACACTCGTAGCCTTCGCGGACTTCGGTGGCGTCGTCCTTGAAGCGGCGCAGGGATTCGATGGTGAGGTTGTCGGCGACAACTGCACCGTCGCGTACCAGGCGGGCCTTGGAGTTGCGCTTGATGATGCCGGTCTTGACGATGGAGCCTGCGATGTTGCCCCACTTGGAGGAGCGGAAGACTTCGCGGATTTCGGCGGAGCCAAGTTCGACTTCTTCGTATTCGGGCTTGAGCATACCCTTGACGGCTGCCTCGACTTCTTCGATAGCGCGGTAGATGACGGAGTAGAACTTCATTTCTACGCCTTCACGTTCGGCCAGTTCTGCCACGCGTTCGGCGGGGCGGACGTTGAAGCCGATGATAATTGCGTTATCGACGGTTGCGAGGTTGACGTCGTTCTGGGTGATGGCACCGACGCCGCGGTGGATAACGCGCAGCTGGACTTCATCGCCGCCTGCCTCGATCTTCATGAGGGACTCTTCCAGGGCTTCAACAGCACCGGAGACGTCGCCCTTGATGATGAGGTTGAGAGTGTCCATCTTGCCTTCTGCCACTGCGGCGTCGAAGGATTCGAGGGTGACGCGCTTGCGGCGCTTGGCCAGCTGGGCGTTGCGGTCGGCTGCTTCACGCTTTTCGGCGATCTGGCGGGCGGTACGTTCTTCTTCGGTGGAGAGGAAGGTGTCGCCTGCGCGGGGCACGGTGTTGAGGCCGAGTACCTGCACGGGGCGTGAGGGGCCGGCTTCTTCGACGTTGTTGCCGTTTTCGTCGAACATGGCGCGCACGCGGCCGTAGGCGGAGCCTGCGACGATGGCGTCGCCAACGCGCAGGGTACCTGACTGGACGAGGACGGTGGTGACGGCACCGCGGCCCTTGTCGAGGTTAGCTTCGATCGCTACGCCGCGGGCTTCCTTGTTGGGGTTAGCCTTCAGTTCGAGAGCTCCGTCGGCGGTCAGGGTGACGGCTGCGAGCAGTTCGTCGATGTTCTTACCCTGGCGGGCTGAAACCTCTACGAACATGGTGTCGCCACCGTATTCTTCGGGTACCAGGCCGTATTCGGTGAGCTGGCCGCGGATCTTGTCGGGGTTAGCGCCTTCCTTATCGATCTTGTTGACGGCAACAACGATCGGTACGCCTGCGGCCTGGGCATGGTTGAGGGCTTCAACGGTCTGGGGCATAACACCGTCGTCCGCTGCGACAACCAGGATCGCGATGTCGGTGACCTTGGCACCGCGGGCACGCATGGCGGTGAACGCCTCATGGCCCGGGGTGTCGATGAAGGTGATCGCG
>DXCN01000019.1 GCA_019115985.1 Candidatus Rothia avicola
CGGCTGAGTCGGGAGCAGAGGCGGAATAATCGGGTGCTGAATCGGCTGCGGTCGGTGGTGGAGCGGGTTATCGCTCACATCAAGACTTGGCGGATTCTTCATACGGGGTTCAGGCGGCCGTTGGGGTTGTATGGGCGGGTGTTTGCGGTGGTGCGGGGGTTGGTGTTTTTGGCTGCGGGTGGGACTTTTGAATAAGCCTCAGGGAATCTTTTTTTACCCCTCAGTGGGTGATGAAAAAGAAAACCTTCTTGATCATAAAAAATATGGGGCCCTCTTATTTTTACAAGAGGGCCCCATATATAAGTTTTTAGAGTTTACTTGAGGAACTCCGCAAATTCCTGCTCCAGGGCAGCCTTGGGCTTAGCGCCAACGGTCTGCTTGGCAACCTCGCCGTCCTTGAAGACGTAGATGGCGGGGACAGAAGTGATGCCGTACTTCATTGCGGTGGCGGGGTTGTTCTCAACATCGAGCTTGAGCACCTTGACCTTATCGCCGTACTCCTCACCGAGCTGGTCGATGATGGGGCCGACCATGCGGCAGGGGCCGCACCATTCAGCCCAGAAATCGACGATGACGGGCTTGTCTGACTTCAGAACCTCGTCAGCAAAAGTAGCGTCAGTAACCTGCTGTGCCATGATAAATAACCTTTCGTAGAGGGGGCTAGGGGAGGCCTAGAGAGCCTCAAGATAGTGCTGGGCATCCAGGGCCGCAACGCAGCCTGAACCGGCTGCGGTAATGGCCTGGCGGTAGGTGGGGTCGATGACGTCGCCTGCGGCAAAGACACCGGGAATAGAGGTGTGTGAAGAACGGCCCTCTACGGCGATAGTGCCAGCTTCGGTGAGGTCCAGCTGGCCCTGCACCAGGGAAGTGCGGGGGTCTGAGCCAATAGCAACGAAGACACCCTCAACATCCAGGGTAGTTTCCTCACCGGTTTTCACATTCGACAGGGTCAGGCCAGAGACCTTCTCATCGCCGTCAATGGTCTTGACGACCGAATCCCAGATAACCTCAATCTTCTCGTGGGCCAGGGCGCGCTGGGCCATGATCTCAGAAGCGCGGAAGGAATCGCGGCGGTGGACCAGGTAAACCTTAGACGCAAAAGCGGTCAGGAACAGGGCTTCTTCGAGGGCAGAGTCGCCGCCGCCGATAACAGCCAGGGCCTTCTCCTTGAAGAAGAAACCGTCGCAGGTAGCGCACCAGGAGACGCCGTGTCCAGAGAGACGGGATTCGCCGTCCACACCCAGCTTGCGGTACTCAGAACCGGTAGAAATAATGACGGCCTTCGCCAGGTGAACTGACCCGTCGGTCAGAATGACCTTCTTAACGTCACCCTCGAGCTCAACCTCGGCGACGTCCTCATAGCGAATATCTGCGCCGAAACGCTCTGCCTGGGCGCCGATGTTGGTCATCAGCTCGGGGCCCTGAATACCGTTGATAAAGCCGGGGAAGTTCTCAACCTCGGTAGTGGTCATCAGGTCGCCACCGGGGGAGATCGATGAGGCAAAGAGGACGGGCTTGAGGTTGGCGCGGGCAGTGTAGATAGCGGCAGTGTAGCCGGAGGGGCCTGAGCCAACAATGATGACGTTGTGAACGGTCTGGCCGTCGTTCTGGGCAGTGGCGTCGGGGGCGGTAGTGGTGGCTGAGCCTGCCAGGTTGAGGCTGGCAGCGGTGCCGCCGAAGAGGCCGCCGAGTGCGTTGTCGGTCATTGTTCTCCTTGATGTTGGTTTGGTGCGCTATGGGTATGAAACGGCGGGTGGGTGGGGTTTATTCCCAACCCACCCGCCGGCGGTAGAAGTACTGTTACTTGACGGAAATTTCTGCCAGTCGCAGGCCGTAGACATAGCCCGATACGATGGGCTGGCTTAACTGCGGTGCGCTGGTGAACTGGATGATGATGTATTCGGTCTTGCCGTCCTGGGCGTCCTTGTTGAGCTGGACGGTGGTGTCGCCGGTGGCTGCAAAGCTACCGGAGCCGATTTCGGTGGCTCCCTCGATGGAGGCTGAGTCGTTGGCGTAGACAGTGAAAGCGCCGCCTACACCCGAGACCTGGTTGATGGTGATGCTGTTGACGGTGGTTGCCTCATCAAGCTTGGCTGAGAGGTAGAAGGAGTCGGCGAGGCCGCCGAAGTTAGCAGAACCGAAGGCCAGGGAGAGCCAGGTGGTAGAGGCGTTACCGTCGGTCAGGTTGCCCAGCAGGGAGTCACTTTCTGCCATGAGGGTGGGAGCGGACGGCACCGTGCGGGTAAAGGTGCCCTCAATCTTGGGGGTGGGCAGGGAAGTTTCGCTGGGGGTTGCTGAGGCGGACGCGCTCGCTGAGGCGTTTGCCGAGGCACTGGCTGACGCGGTGGCTACGGCGGTACCGTTGGCGTCGAGTACCTGCTTTGAGGCGTCAGAATCCACCATGCCGCCGAGGCTGGCAAAGACGGCTCCGGCGCCGATAACGAGCAGCAGGACGGCCGCGATACCAACGACCCACATGCCACTGTTGCGTTCGGTGGGCTCGTCACCCTCGTAGTAGCCCTCTTCTTCGGCGTCGTATTCTTCGAACTCGTCGGCGGGCTCTTCCTCTACGGCGGAGAGGTCGCGGGTGGCAGAGATGGAGGTTGCACCCGCTACCGCTGCGGCACCTGCTGCCGCGCCGGCGTCCTGACCCTGCTCAGCGGTCTTTTCCTTAGCCACCACGTAGGTATTGGGGGCGGTCATAGACCCGGTGTCGCCAAAGATTTCTTCGCCGAACTCTTCAGCGGAGTTGCTCCCGCCCTCGGTCAGGAGCACGCCGAGCAGGGTGTCGGGGCGGGAATGGGAGGTGATCAGGTAGGTGCGCTCGCTGTGGTTGCCCAGGTCGAGCACCTGCACAGCGGAACGGGAAAGCGCGCTGGAGTTACGGGCATTGGTGACCAGCAGACGGTTGTGGTCGGGGGCAGCTACAAGGATGGAGACCTTGCGGCCGAGTACCGTATCAAGGCCGTCGAGCACGGCGTCGCCGCTGGCTGTGTCGAGCAGGTGCGCGGTGACTTTGTAGCGATCTCCCAGCAGGGTGTTGAGGGGAATCTGCTGTGTCAAGTGGGGCCTCCCGTTGCGAATGGGTGAGTAATTGGTTAGGTTACTGAGTTTACCCTCTGTGGCGGGCAGTGGGGCGGCGCATACCGATTTTCGCCATAATCGGGTTCATGAGGGTGTCGAGTTCGCGCACGCGGAAGAGCATGAGCATGGCGTAGTAGGCAATGGCCATGACGATGCTGCCTGTAAGGACGGTGATGAAGGCGCTCCCTCGTGAGGCCCAGGCGAAGCCGTCGAAGGTGTAGCCGCCCAGCAGGTAGAGGGCGGCGGCACCGGCTAGACCTGCGCCGATAGAGGCGAAGGAGACGCGGGCGTGGGTTGAGACGAGTTCACGCACCCCGTAGTCGCCGAGACGGCGGGCAAGGACGCGGTGGCTTAGGTAGACCGCCAGCACGTTCTGCAGGGCGTAGGTGAGGGCCAGGCCGTAGATGATGTGCTGGGGGGCAAGGCGGGAGGCGATGAAGCCCATCGCCACGATGATGACAGCTGAGAAGAGCTGAATGTAGAAGGGGGTTTTGGCGTCTTCTTGGGAGTAGAAGACACGGCCCATCATGAAGGCGATGGTGAGGAAGGGCCCGCCCAGGGCGATGACGGCGATGGTCTGGCCGATTACAGCGCCTGCCTGCTGGGAGCCGCCGCCGAAGATCATGCCGATGGGCCCGGCAAAGACGATGAGGGCTACAGCGCAGAAGATGGTGGCGATAGAGGCGGTACGCAGGCCGGATGAGAGGGCGGTGGCTACCGAAGTGTGGTCGTCGTCCTGCGAGGCTGCCGACATACGGTTGAAGAGCACCGTCGCGATGGAGAGGCCAATGACGCCGTGGGGCAGGGAATAGAGCATAGAAGAGTAATTTAGGGCCTGCACACCGGGAATCTGCACGCCCATGGCCAGGAAGTCCTCGCGGGCGCCGACAACACCGGCCGCTACCTTAGCCAGGTAGAGGAAGGCCAGGTTGGAGATGACGCCGGTGGCCAGCGTCCACCCGGCTAGGTTGGCTGCGGTGCCCAGGCCGATGCCGTACCAACCAAACTTGGGGCGCAGCTTCAGGCCCACCTTGCGCAGGGGGATAAAGAGAATCAGGGCCTGCAGGGCCACACCCAGGGTCGCTGAACCGGCCAGCACCAGGGTCTGAGCGGACGTCCAGCTCTCTAGGTTGTGGAAGGGTGGGTTGGTGGTGACGTTCTGGGGGCCAAAGGCCATGATGAAAACGACCAGGGCGGCGATGGCTACCACGTTGTTGAGGACGGGGGCCCACATGTACCAGCCGAAGGCCCCTCGGGCGTTCAGCACCTGGCCCAGCACCGTGTAGAGGCCGTAGAAGAAAATCTGGGGTAGGCACCAGAGGGCGAAAATCCAGCCGAAGTGCTGCTGCTCGGGCGTCCACTTACTGCCCATGACCGCAATGATGGGCCACGAGAAGAGCAGAACCACAGCGGTTACCGCGGCAATACCGCTGACCGCCAGCGTCACCAGGCGCGAGACATAGTCGGAGCCGCCGTCATCGTGCTTAGCTGCCTTGATAATCTGCGGCACCAGCACGGCATTAAAAATACCGCCAGCCACCAGCACATAAATCAGATTGGGCAGGGTATTAGCGGTTTCAAAAATATCGCCCACGGTGGTTGTAGCACCGAGAGCAACAGTGATCAGGAAGGTTTTAACGAAGCCGAGAACCCTCGAAATGAGCGTACCAGCGGCCATAATTGCGCTGGATAAAGCACCTGAACGTGCCACGGGAATCCTTATCTACTCAGTCAGCTAGGAGAGCTGGTGAATGATGTACTCACGGGCAATCTCAGCGATGCGCCGCTCGTTGGGGAACGAGAGTTTACGCCCCAAATCGTCAATATTGACCCAGGCGACGTCAACCGCCTCGTGGTCAGGGTCGTTCTCGGTGGTGAGCTCGCCACCGGTTGCGGAGAACAAGAAGTGGTGAACCGTCTTATGCACGCGGTGCCCCGAAACGTTGAACCAGTAGTCAATGGACCCCAACGAGGTAATCACATCGCCAGAGATGCCGGTTTCTTCTTCAATTTCGCGGGCCGCAGCTGCCACCTTGGACTCGTCCCCCTCGGGGTGGCCCTTGGGCAGGCACCATTCCAGACGCCCGCCGCGGTTGATGCGGGCGATGATGGCAACGGGCAGGTTACGGTCGTCAAAGTTGATGATGACGCCGCCTGCAGAGACCTCCTCAACCGTGGGCATGGCAGCAACGGGCGTGAAAGCCCGCTTCTTTGGTGCCCGGGGAATAGGAAAAGTCATGTCTCTACCTTAACCGATATGTCGGGGCTATGTTTTAAAAGTTGAGGGTGTAAGTGGTAACTTATGCGGTTTGCTGGCACGATTGAAGGGTTATGGCGCATGTTTTTGATACTTCCCTCATTCACCCGGTAGCACTTGAGGCGGGCGAGTTATTTGCCCGCGCTGGCTTCGAGCTGGCCCTGGTGGGTGGTCCCGTCCGTGACCTGTTTTTGGGGGAAACCTCGGTAGATTTGGACTTCACTACCAATGCCACTCCCGATGAAACCCTGGCTGTGGTGGACGGCTGGGCCGACGCTACCTGGGAAATCGGCAAGGAGTATGGCACCATCGGCATCCGCAAGGGCAATGAGATGGTTGAAATCACCACCTACCGTGCTGAAAAGTACGACCCCGATTCCCGTAAGCCGGTCGTGGCCTTCGGTACAGACTTGAAAGAAGACCTCTTCCGCCGCGACTTCACCATCAACTCGATGGCCCTGCGCCTGCCCTCCCTGGAACTGGTTGACCCCTTTGGGGGCCAGGAGGACCTGCACAAGGGCATTATTCGCACCCCCGGCACCCCGCAGGCCTCCTTTTCGGACGACCCGCTGCGCATGATGCGCGCTGCCCGCTTCGCCTCCCGCCTGGATATTGACCTGGCCCCCGAGGTTTTTGAGGCTATGGTCGATATGGCCGACCGTATTCAGATTATTTCGGCTGAGCGCGTGCGCGATGAGCTGGTTAAGCTCATCTGCGGTACCGCCCCCCGCCGCGGCGTTGACCTGCTCGTGGAGTCGGGGCTGGCGTCCTTTGTGTTACCCGAAATTCCGGCGCTCAAGCTGGAGGTCGACGAGCACCACCGCCACAAGGACGTCTACCAGCACTCCCTGACCGTCATGGAGCAGGCTGCCGCCCTCGAAACCGGTGCGGACGGCGCTGTGCCCGGCCCCGATTTCATCCTGCGCTTTGCCGCCCTGATGCACGATATTGGCAAGCCCGCCACCCGTAAGTTCGAGAGCAACGGGGCTGTGAGCTTCCTGCACCACGACGTGGTGGGGGCTAAGCTCACCAAGAAGCGCATGCGCGAGCTGCGCTTCGATAACGACACCATCAAGGCCGTTGCCCGCCTGGTAGAGCTCCACATGCGCTTCTACGGCTACGGGGACGCCGGCTGGTCGGACTCTGCTGTGCGCCGCTACGTGCGCGACGCCGGGGACCTGCTGGAGCGCCTGCACCGGCTGACCAGGGCGGACGTCACCACCCGCAACAAGCGCAAGGCCAACCGCATCGCGTCCGCCTACGACGACCTGGAGCGCCGTATTGCAGAGCTGGCCGAGCAGGAAGAACTGGATGCTATCCGCCCCGACCTGGACGGCGAAGAAATCATGGCGATTCTAGGCATCAAGCCCGGCCCCCAGGTGGGGCAGGCCTACAAGTTCCTGCTCAACCTGCGTCTGGACGAAGGCGCCCTGGGCAAGGAAGAAGCGACCGCCCGCCTGTTGGAGTGGAGCAAAAAGTAACATCAGAAACTTATACATAAGTATATAGCCTTATATATTCATATATAAGGCTATATGCTTATCTTATGTTTGTTTTGACCGTTGACCAGGTGGGATCCTCCAGTGATAAGGATCGAATCCCCGACCTCTTTGCCCTTATCAATGGACTAGAAGGTAGTGGCGCCCCGCTCCGTCCGTTCCAACGCACCGCAGGTGATGAAGCCCAAGCGGTGTTCGATGACCCAGCTGCTGCGCTTGTAATCGCTCTTGCTCTGGTGCGTACCGGTCACTGGTACGTGGGTATAGGGGAGGGGTCGGTAAGTGTCCCGCTACCTGCAGAAACTCGGGCAGGGGCAGGGCCTGCCTTTGAGCAGGCCCGCAGAGCGGTTGAGCGGGCTAAAAAAACAAAAGGACGCTGCTGCTTCGCTGGGTCTGTAGCGGCAGCTCAGCTGGTTGATAGAGCCCTGAGCCTGCTTGCCCGTCTTGAAATAGACCGGCAAGAAACCCGCCAGCAGGCGGGAGAAATGGCTCGTCAGGGGTTGTCTCAGAAGCAGATAGCTGAAAAACTTGGGATAAGTCAGTCTGCCGTGAGTCAGCGGCTTAGTGAGGGCTACTGGTCTGAAACGCGAGCCCTGATAGACGAGCTGGTAGAGATCCTGCGGTAGCCCATGCATCTGCTCCATTCCTAAGGTGTATGCAGAACTCACCCTGCAGACTGATGTTTTCTTCAGCCTGACCCCCTAGTGTTAAAAGTGATACCGTCACGTACAACAAGGGGAGACCCATGCTCGAGGTCAGAAACCTCACCAAAACCTACGGCCCTAAAACAGCCGTCAACGACATCAGCTTCACCGTGCCCAACGGCCGAGTCACCGGCTTCCTCGGCCCCAACGGCGCAGGCAAATCCACCACCATGCGCATGCTGGTGGGGCTAGAAAAGCCCTCCAAGGGCAGCGCCCTGGTTGACGGCCAGCCCTACCGCTCCCTCAAAAGCCCGCTCACCTCTGTCGGCGCCCTCCTCGACGCCAAGGCCATGCACCCCGGGCGTAACGGGGCAGCCCACCTGCGCTCGCTGGCGCTGACGCACGGCATCCCGAAATCCCGTGTTGATGAGGTTATTGAGATGACCGGCCTGGCTACTGTGTCGAAAAAGAAGGTCAAGGGCTTCTCCCTGGGTATGGGCCAGCGCATGGGTATCGCGGCCGCCCTGCTGGGTGACCCCCAGAATGTCATCCTCGATGAACCCGTCAACGGCCTTGACCCCGAAGGCGTCATCTGGGTCCGTAACCTTGCCCGCCACCTGGCTTCTGAGGGCCGGGCCGTGCTGATTTCTTCTCACCTGATGAGTGAGATGTCCCAGACTGCCGATGACCTTATCGTGATTGGCCGCGGCCGTCTGCTGGCTAACTGCTCCATGGAAGACTTCCTGAAAATCGGCGATGAAAACAAGGTTCTTGTGCGCACTGACGCCCGCGACACCTTCGCTACCGCCCTGAACGAAGCCGGCCACACCTTCACCGCCCTCGAAACGGACGGCCTGATGGTGGAGCAGGCGGACGCCCGCGACCTGGCCCGCCTGGCCCAGGGGGTCGGTGTGCTGCTGCACGAGCTCACCCCGCAGAAGTCCACCCTGGAGCAGGTCTACATGAATATGACCCGCGACGATGTGGAATACACTTCGGCTAGCTTCGCTACCCCTCAGTACGACGGCGGTACGGACGCCCCCGTCAGCTCCCAGCCCCCGGCGGGAGCCCCCGCCCCGACAACCCCCTGGTCCTCAACCTCAGCACAGGAGAACTAACCATGACTACCGCATCTGTTTCTCCCGCGTCCGCGCAGGTAAACCACTCCCGTTTTGCCGACCGCAAGCTGACCTTCTGGGGTGTGCTGCGCTCTGAGGTGCTGAAGTTCCGCACCCTCACTACCAACTGGGTCATGACCCTGATTTTGGCTGTGGTGATGGTGGGTATGGCCCCGCTGTACTCTCTCGTGGTGAACTCCATGGCAGAGAGTGCTGAGATGATGGCTCAGGCTTCTGAAGGTATGGCTCAAACGAACGCCGGTATTGAATCTATAACCAATATGGCATATGCCCTGGGTGCTTCTGGTGTTGACCTAGCCAATATGCTGATTGCCGCTGTCGCTGCTGTATTTATCGGTACTGAATATGCAACTCGGTCTATACATACTAGTCTGACTGTTGTTCCCCGCCGGTCATTGCTCTACACCGCCAAGCTGCTGGTTCTGAGCGTCTATGGCTTCGTGCTCGGCTTTGTACTGGCTGCCCTGGCTTATGCTGCCGGCTACCCCGTGCTTGATTCAGCTATCCAAGATACCCTGGAATTCACCAACGGGCTGGTGCTCAACTGGGTGGCCGTGGGCATCTATTTCATGCTCATGACCTGGATGGGCTACGGCTTTGGTGCCCTCTTCCGCAACAACGCCGGTGGCATCGTCATGGTGGTCTTCCTGCTCTTTGTTCTGCCCATTATTGCCGCTATCTTCATGGGCCAGTTCGAGTGGGTGGCGGACGCCTACAACTACCTGCCCTCGGGCCTGGGTCGCGTCATTCTCACCTATGACCTGAGTTCAGACGCCGACATCAGCTACCTAGAGGGTGGCGCCTGGTTTGCTCTCTGGGCCGCTGTACCTGCCCTGCTGGGCTACCTGCGGTTTACCCTCACCGATACCCGCGGCTAAAACTAGCTAGTCCTTGACTGGCATGGGTGGTGACTTCTTTCTTAAGGGGAAAGAAGTCACCACCCTTATTGTTTGGCTTTACAATAGAGCCATGGTTGAGCGCAAGAAAAAGGACGGCGACAGGTGGCTGGCCCGTGTCGTCCGCGTCCGCCTCACCCTCACCACCCTCTTCGTCACTCTACTCGCTGTGCTAGTAGCCGCAGTGGGCAACTACCTCTCCCTTACCCACACCCCCGAAGACAGCGTGAACCGCTATATGAGTGCCCTCGAACGTGGCGACTACATCGCCGGTATTGACCGCGGTGCCTACAGCGATTTCACCTACACCTACCTCACCAACTCCATCTACCGCGCCGCCCAGGGGCGCGTAGAAAACTACACCATCACCGGCACCAGCAAGGACGCCACTGGGCAGGTCACAGCCAGCGTCCTCGCCACCGTCGCGGGGCAAGACCACCAGCTCACCCTGCCACTCACCCAGATACCCCGCACGGGGCCCTTCAACGACAGCTGGCAGCTTGCCACCCCCGCCCAGTCCTACCTCACCCTCACCGCGCCGGTGGCGCTCGCCGGGGTGCAGGTCAACGGCCAGTCCCTCGACCTTCCCGTGACGCGCCGTACAGAAACAGAAGCCGGGTATCAGTGGGTTATCCCAACCCTGCCTGGCACCTACAATTTCACCCTGCCCAGCAGCTCCTACTACACCCTCAGGCATGCTGACCACACCGTCACCGCACCTTTGCCAGGTAGCGGAACAAGCACTCAGGAGCTCACCCTCGACGTGCGCCCCTCCCCCCGCATGTGGAACGAAACCAACAACCTCATCACCTCCTGGTTGGAGCGTTGTGAAAGCGCTCGACGGTTGGACGTCCCGGGCTGCCCCACCTCGGTCCTGCACGGGGAGGACTCCACAGCTACTATCAGCGATGTCTCCTGGGAACTCACCGACCGCCCCGCCTTCTATCTGGTACCAGACCGCACCGACCCCCGAGTCTGGCGGGCGGCTCGCTACCGTCAAGCCACCTTCGAAGTTACCTACCTGGCTAACGGTAAAGCCCAACGAGAAATTATCCCCTTCTATATCAATGCTGAGGTAGTCTCAGATGGAGCCCAAGCAAGTATTAGCGTGGGCCTGGGCGGCAGCGAAGAAAGCGAAGCCCAGCTACGCCAAGCCATTGTGGAGGAAGAAGCCTCCAAATCCACCCTCCAAAAATTTGTGGCCTCACTCTAGGCCCACCCTCTAAAGGCAGGAGACCATGCCCGAACAGCCCCAGCACTACCAGCCCACCTACATCAACAACCCCGGCCGCGCCCGCTCCTTTGCCCAAGGTCAGCCGGTCTATATCGTGCAGGCCAAGTCCACCCTGGTGGCCTACCTGCTTTTCTTCTTCCTCTGGTGGCTCGGGGCCCACAAGTTCTACCTGCGCCAGCCCATCATGGGCATCTTCTACATCGTGGGTAACCTCATCGCGGGCGGGATCACCGCGGCCGTGCCCTTCATCGGCTGGATCTTCTACATCCCCCTCGTCATCGTCATGATGTGGGACCTCTTCACCATCCCCGTACGCGTCGGCTACCTCAACGCCCTCGCTAACCGCCGCATCTACTAATGGTGCTGTGAACAACACCGCTTTAACCGCGCCACCCCTGCCCAAACCCGGCGTCCTGCGGTAAAGTTGGTCAAGTCTGTGCTGGCACTCGGCCAACACCTGAGACCGGCCAGACCGTACGTAATCTCCTGCTATGGAAATCCCATAGCCGCTTAGCCCAAAGGAGGGGTTTAATCATGCGTGCATACGAACTGATGGTTATCCTCAACCCCGAGGTAGAGGACAAGGCTGTAGAGCCCACCCTCACCAAGTTCCTCGAAGTTGTCACCAAGGACAACGGCACCGTTGACAACATGGACATCTGGGGCCGCCGTAAGCTCGCTTACGAAATCCAGAAGAAGTCCGAAGGCATCTACGCCGTCGTTAACTTCACCTCAACCCCCGAGACTGCAGCTGAACTGGACCGCGTTCTGAACCTGAACGAATCCGTCATGCGCACCAAGATCATCCGCCCGGAAGATCAGCAGATCTCCTCCAAGTAAATGTTTGAGACGGGGCCCTGTTCACTAAAATGTCAGAACCCCGTGCAAAACTTCAAATACTTACTCTTATTACGACTGGAGGCATCACATGGCTGGCGATACCGTCATTACCGTCATCGGTAACCTGACCGGCGATCCTGAGCTTCGCTTCACCCCCAACGGTGCAGCGGTAGCTAACTTCACGATCGCTTCGACTCCCCGCAACTTCGACCGCGCATCCGGCGAATGGAAAGAAGGCGAGACCCTCTTCCTGCGCGCCAGCGTCTGGCGCGAAGCTGCCGAGAACGTCGCAGAGACCCTGAAGAAGGGCATGCGCGTCATCGCGCAGGGCCGTTTGAAGTCTCGCTCGTATGAAACCAAAGAAGGCGAACGCCGTACCAGCATGGAGTTAGAGATCGAAGAAATCGGTCCCTCACTCCGTTTCGCCTCCGCTAACGTATCCCGCAACCAGCGCTCAAGTGGCAACTTCGGTGGCGACCAGGGCTTCGGCGGCGGCTACGGCAACCAGCAGGGCAACGGCTTCAACGCCGGTGGTCAGGGTGGTTACAGCGGCGGCGCAGGCTACGGCAACCAGGGGGGGTACGGTGGCAACACCGGCGGCGCCCAGCAGGGCAACTTCAACGCTGCCCCTGCCGCACCCGCAGCAGTCCCCCAGGCTGCACCCGCAGCAGTCCCCCAGGCTGCACCTGCCCAGCAGGCACCCGCAGCTGACCCCTGGGGCCAGCAGTCCGGTGGCAACTACGACTGGGGATCCGGCGCAGACGACGAACCTCCCTTCTAAACCCCGAGCAGGCACCGCCTGCACGGTAGAAGGGAAGGGGCGCCCAGCGTCCTTCTTTGAACCAAGACAAAATATTCATCCATCCCGCGGTCTATCCCGCGGGCTCCCACCAGAAAAAGGAGCACCACGATGGCTAAGGCTGAAATCCGCAAGCCCAAACCCAAGCAGAACCCCCTGAAGGCTGCTGACGTCACCGTAATCGACTACAAGGACGTCGCACTTCTGCGTAAGTTCATCTCCGACCGCGGCAAGATCCGTGCACGTCGTGTCACCGGTGTGACCGTTCAGGAACAGCGCAAGATCGCTCAGGCAATCAAGAACGCCCGCGAAGTTGCACTGCTGCCCTACTCAGGCGCTGGCCGCTAAATCGATAGGAGAGTAGAAGAACATGGCTAAGATCATTCTTACTCAGGAAGTCACCGGTCTCGGTGCCGCTGGCGACGTCGTCACCGTAAAGGACGGCTACGCACGTAACTACCTGCTGCCCCGCGGCTTCGCAGTCACCTGGACTGTAGGCGGCGAAAAGCAGGTTGAGTCCATCCGCGCAGCACGCGCTGCTCGCGCCAAGGCTAACCTCGAAGAAGCAAAGGCAACCGCAGCTGCTCTGTCAGCAAAGCCCGTTGTTGTTGCTCACAAGGCTGGCGCTGACGGCCGCCTCTTCGGCACCGTCAAGGCTGAGCACGTTGCTGACGCCATTGAGGCAGCAGGCGCAGGCTCCGTCGACAAGCGTGCAATCAACCTCGGTTCCGCTATCAAGCGCACCGGCGTTTACACCGTTTCCGTGCGTCTGCACGAAGACGTTGTAGCTAACGTTGAGCTGGACGTTGTAGCCGAGTAATTTCCCTTAAGGATTATTCGCTAGGTTTCTAGCAGCATCAGGACGCCCCGTTCCCCCTTCTTGGAGGAGCGGGGCGTTCTGCGTGTGGTGGGCTTGCGGTTTTCACAGGAGAGTCTGGCATGCTAGAGGGTATGGCTTTACAATCGACACCTCTTTCTGTCCGTACCCGCCGCCCACAGAGCACCCAGATGCTGATTGCCGCTGCGGTGACTGAGAGCGTGGCGGTGCTGACGCTGGTGTTGGCTTTCGCGGTGAACGTGGGGTCCCCCTCAACGGTTCTAGCGACCTTCTTGGGGTTCATGGCTATCTCTGTTGTGGCAGCTACCCTGGCCTTTGTGCTGGCCCTGGTGGGGCTACTGCGCTTTGCCCGGCACACGGCCTGGTTCATCGTGATTCTGGTGGTGTCTGTACTTGCTAACCCGGTACTCTGGTTCTTCTTAATTGGCTACTTCTCCTAGAAGTTCCCCGGGGTGGCCGGTACCTGCCTGTGCTCCGGGAGGTGCCCACGGGCGTCCGCAAAAATACCCAGCTTGCTCCCAGGCAACTCAAAACCCAGTTCAAGCCTAGTGCGGTTATATAGATGTAACAGCTCGAAAGGCTATAAGAAGCGAATGTGTGTGTGCTTCGAAAAGCGGGTAATGCTGAACCCGGTTTTCATTCACCGATGGCGAGACCAGTATGGGGGTCTCGCCATCAGTGTTTAAAGCGTTTTTCACCCGCCCGGCGGATGTGCCCTGCCCCCGTTTTCTTTAGGGTAGAAGCAGAGACCCACACACGAAAGGTAGTAATGGAGCACCCACACCAGGCCCTTCAGCCCCAGCCCTCTCAGACTCTTCCCACACCTCGCATGCTGGTGCCCGACGTTGCCCGCGGGCTGATGCTCTGGGGCATCGCGGTGGCTAACGTGACCACCGCCTGGGTGCTCTTTGCCGGTGGCTCGGCCTCGCTGACGGGCCGGGTGGTAGATGGGAGCTTCTGGGACAAGCTGACCATCATGTTCATCACCTCCTTCGTGCATGCCCGCGGCTTCCCCATGTTCTCGACTCTGCTGGGCTTTGGTGTGGGGCTGATCGCCGCCAGCCTCTATCGGCGCGGCTACCCGCTACCCAAGGCCCGCGGAGTGATTGCCCGCCGGTACGGCATGCTGGCGATCTTTGGCGCCCTACACATGGTCTTTCTCTTCTGGGGCGACATCATGCTGGCCTACGGCCTGATCGGCCTATTCATGGCCTGCCTGATCGCTGTGCGCACCAAGGTCTTGCTCTGGGTGGCCGGTACGCTTTTTGCCGTGACCAACCTGGTGGCTCTGGCCGGGGCGCTCCTGCTTGAGGCGGTGCTCGGTGCTGGTCAGTTCCAGGAGCTACTGGGCGGGGGCAGTAGCGACGGTTTACTGCCCATAACGAGCTACTGGTCGGTACTGCTTAACGGCCTGATTGTGCTGCTCGGTAGCTTCCTCGGTGTGCCGTTGCAGGCTTTTATGTTGCTCCCGCTGATGCTTCTGGGGTTTGTGCTGGCGCGTGAGGGCGTGCTGGCTGACCCTGCACGTCACCGCCGGGTGCTGGTGTGGCTGGCCGGGGTGGGCCTGGTGGCTGCCCTGGGTACCGGCATCCCCGCTGGGCTTGAGGCCCTGGGCGTGCTGCATACCGGCGTTTTCGGGGTGCTCACGATGACCCTGGGTGTTCTGGGTGGCCCGGGCTTTATTGCCCTGCTGGCGTTGGCGCTAACCGGGGTTCAGGAGCGTGTGGACGCCGGTGCCCCCGTCCCTGCCCCGCTTCGGCCCCTGATTGCCCTGGGTAAGCGGTCTATGACCGGTTACGTGCTGCAGTCGGTGATTTTCTTAGTGGTCTTCGGTGGCTTTGCCCTGGGGCTCTTTGCGGACGCCGGTGATTTCGTGCTCCTGCTGGTTGGCACCGCCGGGTGGCTGGTGACGGTTCTTGTGGCGGTGGCCCTTGAAGCGGCGGGCAAACCCGGCCCGCTAGAGGCTCTGCACCGCAGGATGTCTTACGGTAAGGGCGGGCTGAATTAGCTGAGGGGGCAAGAGGTTGCGCCCGCGGCCTGGGGCGCTGTCTAGGGTTCTTGGTGTGTGTGCACGTTTTTCTCTGCACATGAGCTAAGAACCCTAGACAGACTACCGTATACGCCATGGCTCCTAGAGAGACAGGCGCATAATAGACCCATGAAGGTTTTACTCGCTGTCGATAAGTTCAAGGGCACACTCACCGGCGCGCAGCTCACCGAGGCGCTTACTGCCGGGTTAGAGGGGGCTGGCGGGTGCGAGGTTATCACCTGCCCCATAGCGGACGGCGGTGACGGCACCGTAGACGCCGCCCTGGCCGCTGGCTACAGTGAAGTTACCTGTACCGTTACGGGCCCCTTTGCCGGTCAGTCGGTAACCGCCCGCTACGCTTATTCGCCAGCTGAACGTACGGCCGTCCTCGAAATTGCCGAGGCGGGTGGCATTGCCCGCCTGCGCGAAGACCAACTGGATACCTGGCGGGCTACCTCCTTCGGTGCCGGTGAGCTGGTTCTGCACGCGGTGGGCGCGGGTGCGCGGACGCTCATTATCGGCCTGGGCGGGTCGGCCAGCACCGACGGGGGAGCGGGGCTCATGCAGGCGCTCGGTGTGAAACTTCAGGACGCCGATGGGCGCGACCTTGCCCCCGGTGGCGGGGCCCTGGGGCAGCTAGCTTCTGTTGATGTAGCCGGGCTTGATGAGCGCCTAGCCGGGGTAGAGATCATTATGGCGAGCGATGTGACTAACCCCCTGTGTGGCCCGTCCGGCGCTGCTGCGGTCTATGGGCCTCAGAAGGGGGCTACCGAAGAGCAGGTGCCTCAGCTTGACCAGAACCTGCAAAAACTAGCCGATGCGGTAGAAGAAACCCTCAATGTTTCACGTGGAACATTCGCTGATTCTCCCGGCGCCGGTGCAGCCGGTGGTCTGGGTTTTGCCTGCCTGTCGGTGCTCGGGGCCACCATGCGCCCCGGCGTGGACGTCTGCTTTGAATTCACCGGCTTCCACCGGGCTCTCGAACAGGCAGATATCGTCATCACCGGTGAAGGGAAATTCGACGAACAAACCTTGCAGGGCAAGGGCCCAGCAGGGGTCGCGGCAGAAGCCTCCGCCCGCAACCTCCCGGTCATTGCCGTCTGCGGAATAAGCGAACTCTCCGCCGCCCAGGCCCACGACGCCGGCTTCACCGCCGTCTACTCGGTCGTGGGTGATACCCAAGCCACCCTGGAAGAATCCCTGGCCAACCCGCGTCCTTACCTCCAAGAACTAGCGGCTACTATCGCCAGCACCCACCTGAGTTAGGATGCGGCGCGAGTATTTTCTACCGCAGTAGCAAGCTCATTAAGCAGGGTAGTCTCTTCAATAACCCACACCACAGACAAAGGAGAAGCTGCTGAAAGGGCCAGCCCCCGCTGCTTATCTGCCTCAAACACAACAGCGTTGTTCTTAAGGGCAGGAAGCTGGGCAAAAAGCTCATTAGAGCGCACGCTCTCTGCCTCCTCAGCAGAATTGACCCAGGCCCACACCACATCAGCCTCTACCTGATCGAGCACCTCAGATGAAAGAGTCATGTAGACACCCTCAGTAGAACCTTCGTGCTCCGCAATGTAAGGGGCGTTGACCATGCCCAAAGAAGTAAAGAACTGGGGGCGTGAATCCTCTGAAGTGTAAACACCAAAGGTATTAGCGGCAGTATCGAAGTAGCCAGAAATTGAACTCGCTCCCTCAAGAATAGGGTGCTGGGCTACGGCGTCCGCTAGCTTGGCTTCAACTTCTTGAATTAGAGCCGTGGCATCCTCTTCACGCTGAAGCATCTTCCCAGCCATTTCCACACACTGCTGCCAGCTGGTCTCATAGGCACCAACTCCAACCGGGGCAGGAACCACAGGGGCGATGCCTGAGAGCTTATCGTAGACCTCCTGGGTCATATCGCCGTAAGGCGAGAAAATAGCATCGGGTTCTAGAGCGGCAAGAGCCTCATAGTTGGGGCCATCAGTTTCGTCGTAGCGCACGGGCTCTTCGCCGCCCAGCTCGGCTAACTTCGCATCGAACCAGTCGGTGGAGCGGTTGGTGTTCTCGCCCCAGCTCACATATGGAGTGCCCGCGGGAACCATGCCTAGGGCAAGGAGAATATCAGGGTTCTTCCAGGGCTGCACCACAGCAATTTTCTGCGGCACTGTATCGAAAGCGGTGCTACCAAAAGCATGCTCAATGGTGTAGCTTTCACCGCTCGTGCTCGCATTTGACGATGAAGAGGTGTTTGAACCGGTTGAGCAAGCAGTTAGGACGCCGGTGAGAGCGGTTGCGGCTGACAGTTTGAGGAAGGCAGCGCGGGTAAGTGCCATGAGAGAACTCCAAATATTAGGTATGCCTATAACGCTGTTTAAGATACCCTAAAAAATATAGGGTGTTTGGTGACAAACTGTGTCTAAGCTCAGCCTTGTGCAGCCCCGCGCGCCCGCACCACCAGCGTCCTACTTCTTCTTCCAGTAGCCCTTGGCATAGCCGTGCCCCTTGGGCACGCCCAGCTCCCGTCGCGCCCAGATACGCACGGGATGAATAGACCCGGACTCACCCGCCAACCAGGTACACACCGCCCCCTCCGGCAGCGGGTAAGCCATCACAGCCTCAGCCAGCGCCCCGCGCCGGGCAGAATCCACCCAGACCACCT
Organism: Candidatus Rothia avicola; assembly: GCA_019115985.1. Lineage (GTDB taxonomy): Bacteria > Actinomycetota > Actinomycetes > Actinomycetales > Micrococcaceae > Rothia > Rothia avicola. The sequence continues at coordinate 17,895 of DXCN01000019.1, forward strand.
CAAAATTCTCAGGGGCAGTAATCACCTGCTGCGACGCTTCCCCGGGCACCTCAATCACGGCCACACCCCGGGCGCTCGCGGGCAGGCTCTCGATCCAGCGGGCCATACCGGGTAGGCCACTTTCGTCCCCGGCTAGCAGGTAAAAGTCGTAGTCCTTGCTGATGGAGTACCCCGACTTCGCCCCCAGAAAATGCGCGCTATCGCCCACGGTAACGGCGCGGGCCCAGGTCGTCCCAGCTCCGTGCTCGTGCAGCATGATGTTGATTTCCAGGGCCCCGGTGCGCTCGTCAAAGTTCCTGACCGTGTACTTGGCGGTGGTGGTCGGCTGGCTCCATCGCGCCTTGTCCTTCTCGAAGGTCGGCGCGGGCAGCACCTCCCCCTTCTTGCCGGTCACCAGGTAGACATACTCACCCACCAGCCCCTGGGCCTCAACCCGCCTGCCGTCAGCAGGTTCGGCAACCACCCGTATGACGGTGGGCGTCAGCTGCCCCACCTCGGTCACCCGGTAGTGGGAGTAGCCGCCCCGGTACTTGCCCGACTTCATCGGCTGCGGGTAGGACGCCCCCGCCCCGCCCCGGCTGCCCCCGGTAGCGAGCGCCTTTTCCAGCTTCTCCACCCGCTTGAGCAGCTGCTTCTGCCCCTTCTTCAGGTACTTCACCTCAGCTTTGAGCTCCTTGAGCTTCTCCCTGGCGTCCTTGCCCTTGCTCTTTGTGCTGCCCACCGGCGTCCTTTCTCTGACTACTACCAGCCCCTCGTGGCGCTGGCCAGCTCAATCTCTAGTACTTAAGTACTCTAGTTAGAACCCATGCTACCGAGATAAAGTTAAGCCCATCACATCACTGTCGCTGTGAACACCACAGGAGGCAGCTATGACCCTTTCGGCGCCAATATCCTTCTTGCCATCGTGGCCCTGGCCCCCGGCTACTTCTGCCTCACCAGCATCTAGTCTCACAGCGAAGCGGTGGTCTCCGGGCGCTCGCAGGTGAGATGATAGAAGCTCACCATATTCTTGACTACCGAGGGGGCCGCCTTTGTCTGAGAGCCAGTCTGAGTTCGTCCGCACACCGCCGCACGACGACACCGCCGAGCAGTCGGTACTGGGCGGCATGATGCTCTCCAAGGACGCCATCGCCGACGTCGTTGAGGTCATCGGCGGCGGCGCTGACTTCTACAAGCCCGCCCACGAGATGATCTATGAGGCCATCATCCACCTCTACGGGCACGGCGAGCCGGCGGATGCCATCACCGTAGCTGACGAGCTGACCAAGCGCGGCGAACTGAACCGCGTTGGCGGGGCAGCCTACCTGCACTCCCTGATTGCGGGTGTCCCCACCGCTGCTAACGCCGGTTTCTACGCCGAAATTGTGGCCGAGCGCGCCATGCTCCGCCGCCTGGTTGAGGCTGGCACCAAGATTGTGCAGCTGGGCTACTCCGGCGACGGCGAGGCAGAAGCCCTGGTCAACGCCGCCCAGGCTGAGATTTACGGTGTCTCTGCCAATAACACCAAGGAAGACTACGTCCCCCTCTCTGAGGCCATGAACAGCACGGTCGAAGAGATTGAGGCCAACGGCTCCCGTGACGGCGGCATCCACGGCGTGCCCACCGGCTTCATCGAGTTTGACGAGCTCACCGCTGGCCTGCAGGCCGGGCAGATGATCGTGATCGCGGCGCGTCCGGCGATGGGTAAGGCGCTCGCCCTTGACACCCCTATCCCCACCCCCACAGGCTGGACGACCATGGGCGATATCCGCGTGGGCGACACCGTTCTGGGTGCAGACGGGCACCCCACAACCGTCACGAACGCTACCGACGTGATGACCGGGCGTCCCTGCTTCAAGGTCATTTTTGATGACAGAACCGAAATCATTGCGGACGCCGAGCACCAGTGGCTCACCGAAACCCGCGCGTCCCGTCGGGCACGCTCGTCAGCTCTGGTGGGTTCAGGTGGGGGGCGTGTGCGGACGTCTGTGGGCGCGCAGGTGCGCACCACCGCTGAGATTCGTGAGACGGTTCGCTGCGCGACGGCTGACCGTCGAGCCAACCACTCTATTGCTAACACCCGCCCGCTCCAACTGCCCGAAGCTGACCTGCTAGTCGCCCCCTACACCCTGGGAATCTGGCTGGGTGATGACTCAACAGCCTTGGCTCCGAGTGCTGAGAGCCTGCATACTTTGGGCGTTCTGAATAATAAGCACATTCCTATGCAGTACCTGCGGGCCTCTGAAGCGCAGCGCCGAGCTTTGCTGGCAGGTCTGCTCGATAGCGACGGCACCGTTACAAACGCCGGGTGTATTCAGTTCACGGTTACGAACCGCCAGCTGGCATACGATACCCAGGAGCTGGCGCTTTCTTTGGGGTACCGCACGGGTATGGCAACGAAAAAGGTCAAAGGCAGTAGCGAGGCTACGTCGACGGCCTACAAGCTGACCTTCTCTTCCTCTGATTCTGTTTTTGCTCTGTTTCGCAAGAATCAGATGCACCGTGACCGCGATGCCCGTCCTACTGCTAAGCGGAGCTCTCGCTACATTGTTGCTGTGGAGCCTGTTGATTCTGTGCCGGTGCGCTGTATTGAGGTGGATAATGAGCAGCATCTTTTCTTGGCTTCTCGCGCTTTTGTGCCCACCCATAATTCCACGTTTGCCCTAGACATCGCCCGGTCTGCTGCCATTAAGCACGGTATGACCACGGTGTTCTTCTCCCTGGAAATGGGCCGCAACGAAATTGCTATGAAGATTTTGTCGGCTGAGGCTGGCATTAATCTGTCTGATTTGCGTAAGGGAAAACTGGACGATGATCAGTGGGCCAAGATTGCTACTGCCATGGGCAAGATGGACTCCGCTCCACTCTTTATCGACGATTCACCCAACATGACCCTGATGGAGATTCGCGCTAAGGCCCGCCGTCTGAAGCAGAAGAATAACCTCAAGCTGATTGTTCTGGACTACCTGCAGTTGATGAGCTCGGGTAAGAAGGTTGAGTCGCGCCAGCAGGAAGTTTCGGAGTTCTCGCGTGCCCTCAAGCTGATGGCTAAGGAGCTTGAGGTGCCTCTGATTGCCCTCTCGCAGCTGAACCGTGGCTCTGAGCAGCGTACCGATAAGAAGCCGCAGGTGTCGGACCTTCGCGAGTCGGGCTGTCTGACTGCCGATACTCGTGTGCTTCGCTCTGATACGGGAGCTGAAACAACGATGGGTGAGCTTTTTGAGCAGGGCTCTCAGGACGTCCCGGTGTGGTCCCTGGGGGACGATATGCGTTTCGTGGAGCGGCACCTGACCCATGTCTTTTCTACGGGCGTGAAACCTGTGTATCGTCTAACACTAGCTTCGGGTAAGACCCTGCGCGCTACCGCCAATCACCCTTTCTTTACTTACACAGGCTGGAAGGGTCTGGGTGAGCTTACAGTGGGCGATCGTTTGGGCGTACCCCGCCATGTCAACGGGCCGTCTGCCCGGACGCACTGGAGTGACGAGCAGGTCATTTTGCTGGCTCACATGATTGGTGACGGATCTGCCTTAGCGCGACAGCCAATTCGTTATGCATCTATTGATGAAGAGAACCTTTCTATAGTTGCTGAATCTGCATACAGGCAGTTCGGAATTGAAAGCGTCAGGGATACCCACGAAGCGGCGCGTTGCACTTCTTTGCGACTGCGCTCGCCGGAGAAGCTAACCCACGGTAAGCGGAACCCGCTCGCTGCATGGCTCGATGATTTAGGTCTTTTCGATAAGCGGTCGTGGGAAAAATTTATTCCAGATCAGGTTTTTGCCCTGCCTAAACAGCAGATTGCTCTCTTTATCAGACATCTATGGGCAACTGACGGCTCTGTTACCGTCAATAAGAACGGGCGTTCAGGACGTATCTACTACGCCTCAACTTCTCGTGTCATGCTAGACCAGCTGTCTCTTCTGCTCCTGCGGTTTGGTATTAACTCTCGCGTTCGCGGTACCACCATTAAGGGCGAGTACCGTCAGGGGTACAGTCTCGATATCTCCGGACGCGATGAACAGCTCCGCTTCTTGCGTGAAATCTCTGTTTACGGGGAACGCGCTAAGAGTTGCGAAAAACTGCTTGCGGCAATTACTGCCGAAGGCGTTCGCTCTAACACCAACGTTGATACTGCTCCGGTGCAGGTGTGGGACGATGTTAAGAAAATCCTGTCTGAGAAGGGAATGACGCATCGTGAATTCCAAGCTGCCATGGGTTCAAAGTACTGTGGTTCGGCCTACTACAAAAGCGCACCGTCCCGCTCTCGTTTAGCAAAGGTAGCTAGCGTCCTTGATGCCGCTGAGCTCGACATGCTTGCGGTCAATGATCTTTTCTGGGACACCGTCACCTCTATCGAGTACGAGGGGGAAGAAGAGGTCTTCGACGCCACTGTGCTAGGGAACCACAACTTCATCGCCAACGGCATTACCGTCCATAACTCTATCGAACAGGACGCTGACATGGTCATTCTCTTGCACCGCGAGGACTACTACGAGAAAGAATCAACTCGCGCAGGTGAGGCGGACGTCATCGTCGCTAAGCACCGTAACGGCCCCACCAAGACCATCGCGGTCGCCTTCCAGGGCCACTACTCGCGCTTTGCCAACATGGTGCACGATTCCTACACTGGCACCGAAACCTTCTAACCCCAGCCTAAAAACAAGCCCCCAGGAGTCGGCCCTCTCGTTAGAAGAGGCCATCAAACAGTGACAGCTGCTCCTGGGGGCTCTTCTTTTTCGACTCGGACCGAGTCTTACGGGAGTGAGAATTCCCCTCAAGATAGCTCCGGACTGCCGGTGCGGTGCGTTCAGCCAGTTCATCGGTGCTGAGTGCGGCAAGGTGGGGGAGCCCCAGAAGATAGCGTCCTACCGCTACCCCTAGCAGGTGGGCGCTGAGGAGCTCCGCGGACGCCTCATCCAGGCTAGACTTCAGCGGGTCGGCACAGCTTTGGGTAAGGTGCCGCGCCAGAGCGTCCTTGATGGCGGGTGCCCCCGTGGCTGACGCAAGAGCCGAACGAACTAGACCTATAAGCAGCGGCCCTGTCTCGGGTGATTCCCACAGGTGCAGGTAGGCCGCGATAAGATCGGTGGCCCGGTCGCCGCTGCTGGGTGGTGCGGTCTGGCGGGTTGAAAGTTCCGTTGCCTCGTTGAGCAGGGTTGTGAAGAGGGCTTCTTTTGACCCAAAGAAATGTCGAATGAGGGCGGGGTCAACCTGGGCCTGCGCGGCGATAGCCCGTACAGAAGTACCCTCGAACCCGTGTTCAGCAAAGAGTGCGGTAGCTGCCCGCAGAATGTCATCGCGGGAGCGGGTGCCGCCGCTGCGTCGTCCGCGGGGCGAGCCGGAAGTAGTAGAGTGCTGAGCTGCCATACGCCCAGTCTACCCAAAATTCCCCACCCGTAGATGAAATTCATCAAGCGTAGAATAATATCCCCACCTGTTGAGTTATGTAGGGTGGACTAAAAGACCCGTTCGCAAACCCCGCTAACTCATCACCTGAAAGAGCCCCATGAACTTCTCTACCCTGCATGAAACCCTGGTTGCGGCGTCCAATCCCGCTAATGCTGCCCCCATGGCCGCCTACATGCGCGATCAATTCCCCTTCCTGGGAATTAAAACCCCGCAGCGCCGGGAACTCATCAAACCCCTGCTGGCAGAGGCCCGGGTAGAAGCTAAGTCTCAGGGCATAGACCGCAGCTTCGTTGAGGCCTGCTGGCAGGCACCGGAACGGGAGTTCCAGTACGCCGCGCTCGACTATCTACACGCCCTGCGCCGCTACCTCGAACCTGAAGACATTGACTGGTTGCGGGATCTCATCGAAGAGAAAAGCTGGTGGGACACCGTTGACCGCCTCGACACCATGGTCGGCGAGATTCTCTGGCGCAACCCCAATGACGACCTCATTCTTGCCTGGGCGCAGGACGCCAACATGTGGGTCCGTCGCGTCGCCATTGACCATCAGCGCCCCCGCAAGGCTGCTACCGATACCGTCCTGCTCGAAAAAATCATCACTCTCAACTTTGGCTCTAGGGAGTTCTTTATCAATAAGGCCATCGGCTGGTCCTTGCGTGAGTACTCCAAGACTGACCCCGCCTGGGTTGCAGACTTCATCGCCCGCCACGGCACCCGCATGGCTCCTCTAAGCGTGCGTGAAGGTTCTAAACGACTCTAGATAAGTAGATAACTAGCTGATATTCTGGAGCGTAGAAGCCCCGGTGGAGCGCTACTTCAAACTCATGTTGGAGTATTCTCGCCGGGGCATTGTCATATCACAAAGGAGTGATGCCTAGGATGCAGGAAACTCATTGGGTAGAGCAGTGGCTTTCAGCGGAAAGATGGGAAACCTATAAGCGTGCAGCTCATGAAGATTTTAATTTAGCTCTGCGTCTATACGAGTGGAATACTCAGCTGGCAGGGGCAATTATGCACGATGTGGCTCATATCGAAGTAGCCCTTCGCAATACTTACAACCGTGTCCTTTCTGACTCGTGGCCTGGTTCAAATCACTGGCTACTAGATTCTGTATCACCTGTAAGAGCACCTTTGATACGAGTACGGAATGGGCAGAAAAGAGACTTGAACGCCCGTAACCGTTTAAGTATTGATGAAGCGGCGAAACGTACTCGCTTATCGACCCCCCTGCCTGGGCAAATTATTGCTGAGTTATCTTTTGGGTTCTGGCGTCACCTTACCTCGGCGGCGTTAGAGAAAACTTTATGGGTGCCGTATCTGCACGAAGCCTTTCCTTCTAAAACAGATCGAAAGAAAGTTGACCGGGCTCTTGCTCTTGTGAATGGTGTGCGTAACCGTGCAGCGCACCACGAGCCTTTATTTACCGGCCGAAGGCTACAAGAGGTTACGGAGGCGCACCAGGCTATCGGTATGCTCGCTTTCATGTTTCTCCCGGAGCTCGGTGAGCATCTTCGCCAAACAAGTTCTGTGAACTTGTATTTAGAAAATCGTCCCTCGGAGTAGGGGATCTTCTGTCATTTCCACCCCGGCGGTACCCTGGTGTTATGACTTCCTCAGCTTCCTCACCCCGCGCGGCCACCGACCACATTATTGCCCACCACCCCGACGTCCTGCTGGTCACTACCGGTTACGGCTTGAACGGCTGGTTCGACTCTGCCCGCGAGCGCGGCCTTGAGGAGCAGCCGCGGCAGGCTCTTACGGGGGCTACGATCTTGGTGCGTGGCGCTAAGGGCCGGGGTGCGGTGCGTGGTTTGGGGTTTGAGGACGCTGGTATGGCGGCGCAGGAACGTACGTCGGCTTTGGTGGATGCTGGGGGCGCTGGTGAAGGAGCTGACCGCGGCCCTTGCTGCTAGCAGGTAGGCGGCGAGAGGGGGACAGGTGACTATGTTTGAGCCGCCGCAGGGGTGGGGCCCTGCTCTGATGGAGTATTTGAGTATTGAGCCCTGGCGTATTCCGATTGTGATGCTCTCTGCCCTGGGTATTTACCTGACCTTTTTGGTGCTGGTGCGTATCTTTGGGGTGCGGGTGCTGAGCGGCTGGAACGGTTTTGATGCGGTCATCATCATTATGTTTGGCGCGGTGGCTGGCCGCGTGATTATTGGGCACCCGCCGACTTTGGCGTCTGGCATGGTGGGGCTGGGCACGCTCATGCTGCTGGAGAGTGTTTTTGGTGCGGTGCAGTCGGTGACCGGCATCCGGCACATCAATCACAAGCCCCGGGTGATTATGGCTCACGGTAAGTTTGTGGTGCGCCATTTGAAACGCTCGCATTTGGCGCCGGCAGAGGTGTACGCGGCCCTGCGGAAGGCCGGGGTGTCGCAGTTGAGTCAGGTGCAGTGCGTGGTGCTGGAGGCTACCGGCCAGCTGTCTATTGTGCGTGAGGGTGTCGAGATTGATCCGCAGCTGCTGCGCGGAGTAGTGGGTGCCGATAAGGTATTGAAGAAGCGGCCAGGACGCCTGAGGTAGAGCTAGCTCTACCCGGCAGCTGGGGTGCGGGTGGAGTAAGAGTAGAGACCGCCCCACTGTGCGCGGGCGGTAGCCGCGAAAGAATAGAAGTATGACAAGCACCGATTACACCCTGCATGACGCCGCACCTGCCGCCCCTGCGGCAGGGAGCCAAGCACCGGCGTCCTTTGATACTGACCCCGCTGACCAGCCCAAGCCCGTCAAGAGCCTGTGGCGCCGTATGGCTAACCCCTTCTACATTTTCACTGCTGGTCCCTGGATCGCGTTTGCCGTGCTGGTAGCCCAGGGCATCGTTGCCTCCCTGGTATCCGGCCTGACTGCCTCGTTGATTGGGCTTTTGGTTCTGCCCTTCCTTGCTATCGGTTTCGGCTTCTACGAGCGCTGGCGCCTGGCCAAGACCGGCCACGGAGTGATTGCCAACGGCCACGTTGACTACCCCAACGCCAGCTTCTGGGAGGGAGTCCTCTTCCGCCTCAAAGAGATTGCTACCTGGCGCGAAGTTGGCTCCCTGGCCCTGACCACCCTTTGGGGCTGGATCGCCGGTGCCGTGCTCTTCCTCCAGATTATGGCACTTGGCAGTGCAGGGGCTCTTGCCTACTACCTGGGTAATGGCAATAGGCTCTACCTCGACTGGCAGCATCTGTCCCTCTACTCCCAGGGGGAGCTGGACTACTACATCAACCAGGGTTTTCTCCCCTCAGCCGGCCAGATGGTTGAGGTTACTTCCCAGTACTGGTGGGTTCCCCTGGCAGCTGTTCCCGCCCTGCTCTTTATCTTTGCCTATATCAACGGCCTGATGGCAGCCGCCGGTGGCAGCCTCTCCAAGCTTATTCTTTCCTCCCGTCCTGAGGAGCAGGAACGCCAGCTGGCCCGCCTGACCGCCTCCCGCGCCACCATCGTCGACGCCTTCGAGGGTGAACGCCGCCGTATCGAACGCAACCTGCACGACGGCGTCCAGCAGGAACTGGTTAACCTCAACCTGCGCCTTGGCCTAGCCGAGATGGAAGCGAAGAACCTGGCTGCCGGCACCCAGGACGCCCGCGCCACAGCCCTGCTCAACCACGTCACCGAGGCCCGCACCCAGCTCTCCCACGCCCAGCAGACCCTGCGCGACACCGTCCGCGGCATCTACCCGGCAGTGCTCGAAGACCACGGCCTCAAAGCCGCCCTGGAAGAACTGGTGCGCCACAGCGTCCTGCCGGTCCACCTGACCTACGACGCCCCGGCCCGCCTGCCGCGCGACATCGAGCGCACTGCCTACTACACCGTCAATGAGGCTCTGACCAACACCCTCAAGCACGCCCAGGCCCAGTTCGTCTCACTGTCAGCGTTTGTCGCTGGTGAGTCCCTGGTGGTCACGGCCGAGGACAACGGCATCGGCGGCGC
>DXCN01000020.1 GCA_019115985.1 Candidatus Rothia avicola
GGCTACCAGCGCGGCGTCCACACCGTCGAGCTGGGAAACCTGGCGCTGTATCTCCTGCAGGCGGGCGATATCTGGTTCTGCAAGTACCGCTTCAACGTCGTAGGGGTAGTTTCGGTCTAGTTCTGCCATGAAGCTCTGCTGCATGGTGGAGTAACCGGTGAGGGCTGCGCTGACGAAGGCCGCACAGATGAAGACCATACGGACAGTCACGGAGGCGGACGCCCGTGACTGGGCGATATTGCTGTGGGCCAGGGCCGCAGTGGAGTAGGGCCGGGCAAAGACCCGGAGCAGGGCAAGGCCCGGTGCAACGAGCAGGGGAGCTACCACCACGAAGGTAAGGGCGGCCAGAACCGTAGCCAGCATGATGAGACCCGCATGGCTCTCCTGAAGCCCGGCTAGGGCACAGACTACAGTAGCCAGGGTGAGTACGAGGCAAAGGCCCATATAAGCCCAGGTGCGTTGGGTGCGGGAAGTGTTCGGAAGCTCCTGGTAGCCGTTGAGCGCTGCCACCGGCGGTATAGCTCGGGTTGCCCAGACCGGCTTGAGGACGGCGGCGAGGGTGACGAACGTGCAGACCAGCATAGCAAGGGCACCCGCTAGGGGGTTAAAGGTGATGCGGCCACTTTCGTTGAAGACTAGAGCGGCAAGGTAGGCGGTGATGATACCTGCGAGGGAGGAGAGTGCGCCGAGGGCTGCTGCCTCAACCAGGAGCATGCGCACCACTCCTAGGCGGGTAGCGCCCAGGGTTCTCAGCAGGGCCAGTTCACGGGAGCGGGCTGCCGCATGCACCTTGTAGGTGCTGGCGATGATAAAGGAGCTCATCAGGAGCGAGAGGGCCCCAAAGCCGAAGAGAATAGCGAGCAGGGTGGTGTAGTTACCCACTCCCTTACCGACATCGTTTCTGATCTGTTCTTCTACCGACGAGACAGTGAGGGATGGGGAATTCGCAAGAGCCTGCTTGAGCTCCGCTAAGGACGTGGAGGCGGGGTCTTTGAGCTTCAGAAGAACCTGCTCGTAGATGCCGTCGGGGGTGCTCACCCAGTAGGCGTGGCTACGTTCGATGTAGTTTGCTACACCGTTACCCGGTGTAAAGACCATATCTGGTCCCGCTCTGTAGCCTGTGGGGCGTTCGTAGATACCGGTGACGGTGTAGGCCGCCTGGGGGAGGGGCTCTGCCAGGTCGGTCTGCTCGGTGACGGTAGAAAGATCATCGAGGACGACTGCTCCGCCCACCCCTACCGCGAGAGCTTCGGCTGCCCGGTCGGTAATCACTATCTGATGGGCGGACGTCGGCAGGCTGCCCTCTTTCAGGGAGTAGGGGAAGAAGGCCTCAGCGGGCATATCGGCTTGGACGATGCTGTAGGTGCTCTCTGTCTGCCCTTCTTCAGCCGGTGTATGGATAACGGAGTAGGTAGCGGCCACTGCCCAGGCCGATTCAACTGCGGGAAGACTCATTACCCGGTCGGCCTGCTCCTTGCTGAGAAGGAAGTCGGTGGCGTCCCCTTGAGTGAACCTGTTGGTGGTTTCAACAACAGCATCGGCGGTGGAGTACTTCTGGCTGGCTGCCTGTCTCACCTCGTCATAGAAGGAGGTATTGATGAGCAGAACGGACGTGAGAAAGAAAGCTGAAATCGCGATGCCGATGGAGGTCAGAGCAAAACGTAGGCGGTGCTTGCCCAGGTTGGAGAAAGCGACGGTACTTAGGGTGGTGGCCATCTTAATCACCTAGCCTTGCCAGGGCTGAGAGCACACTGGTCTGGGTGGGAGCTTCGAGTCCACCGGCTAGCTGGCCGTCCTTGAGCAAGAGCACCCGGTCAGCGTAAGAGGCCGCGAGCGGGTCATGGGTCACCATCAGAATGGTCTGCCCCTGTTCCCGGCTGGCCTGCTGTAGAAGCCCCAGCACCTCGGCACTTGTCGCCGAGTCGAGGGCGCCGGTGGGTTCGTCCGCAAAAATGACGGCCGGGCGCGGGAGTAGGGCCCGGGCGATAGCTACCCGCTGCTGCTGCCCACCGGAGAGCTGGGAAGGCAGGTGCTTGAGGCGGTCCTCAAGGCCCAGGGTGCGTACCAGCTCATCGCGCCAGATGGTATCAACCGCCATCTTGGCAAGACCCAGGGGTAGCTCCATATTCTGGGCCGCTGTGAGCGTAGGAATCAGGTTGAAGGCCTGAAAAATAAAGCCGATGTTACGGGCCCGGAACTCAGCTAGGGCGGCGTCCTTGAGCCCCGTCAGCTCCACGCCCTTGACCTGTACGGACGTCTGCTCTCCGGGGTCGGGGGCATCGAGGGTTGCCAGGGTGTGCAACAGGGTTGACTTGCCGGAGCCAGAAGGGCCCATGATGGCCGTGAACTTGCCCCGCTCAAAATCAATGGAAATATCGCGCAGGGCCTGGACGGGGGACTCACCCGCGTAGGTTTTCGAAAGATTCCGGGCAGAAACAGCGATGGGAATAGTGTGTGAGGTGCTCATATACCCAGTATGGCAAGGCAGTGGGGCGGGGCACATCGCACTAGGGAGTGAAGCGAAAGGGGCGGGCCTCATACCTAGGTATGAAATAGGCTCGTATGAAATAGGTTCCGCAGACTCACGCTCGCTGCCGACCCTAATAATTTTCAGTAGCGAAGGTTAGACCAGCCCCGCCTCGTAGGCAACAATCACTGCTTGCACGCGGTCGCGGGCCTCAAGCTTAGCCAGAATATGCGAGACATGGGTTTTGACGGTCGCCTCAGAAACAAAGAGCTGCTGGGCCATCTCACCGTTCGACAGGCCCTGGGCAATGAGCAAAAAGATCTCACGCTCACGGTTGGTCAGGCTGGAGATTTTGTCGGCGTGCTTTTGGGGCGGCTGCTGAGGCGCGGCGCCACCTGCCAGATGGGGAATCATCTGTTCAAGGAGCCGCTTGGTGGCGCTGGGGGCGATGACGGCGTCCCCGCGCTGCACCGTCCGAATCGCCCCGAGAAGCTGCTCGGGCGGGGCGTCCTTGAGCAGGAAGCCGCTGGCACCGCGCTGGATGGCGGCATACACGTAGTCGTCGATATCGAAGGTGGTCAGCATAACCACCTTGACCTCGGGGTGGGCTGCGATGATAGCTCCGGTGGCTTCGAGGCCATCGAGCACCGGCATGCGCACGTCCATGAGCACCACATCAGGCCCCAGCCCCGCAGCCTGCAGCCTGGCGACCTGCTCGATGGCCTGCTGCCCGTCCCCGGCTTGTGCCACCACCTGTATGTCGGTCTGGGAACCAATCAGCATAGCCAGGCCTGAACGCACCAGCTGCTGGTCATCTACTAGAAGAACTCTAATCACGGTTTTACTCTATCGCTCCTGGTCATTATCGGGTGGCTAGTTCTTGTTCAAGCGGGTCTAGGGTACGAAAGGAATCTGGGCAAAAACCCTGAAAGACCCGTCGGCTAGGCGGCCGTAGTGCAGGGTGCCGTGGTACATATCGACGCGCTCGCGCATGCCCAGTAGACCCCGACGGGCACCGGGCAGGGGCTGGGTGGGCTCGGCCTGGGGCAGGTTGGTGATGTCGATATCCAGGGTCTGCTTACCCTCGCTAATGGTGACGGTCACCAGGGGAGTGCCCGGGCAGTGCTTGGCCACGTTGGTCAGGGCCTCTTGCACAATACGGTAGATGGTCAGATCCGCTCCCTGCGGTAGTTTCTCTTCAACCCCCGATACCGTGCTAAAGCGCACCGGTATGCCCAGCTTCTGGGTTTGCTCAATGAGCTGGGGGACGTTGTGTAGGGCTGGCAGGGGCTCAACCGTGGTGCCCTCATCGGTGCGCAGGACCCCCAGCAGGGTACGCATCTGCTGCAGGGATGACCGCGCCGCCTGAGAAATCGTGCCCAGGGCGGCGAGCTCCACAGGTTCATTTTGCGCGGACGCCCCCGCCCCGCTCCCAGGCTGCTGGTCAGTGGCAGCGTAGCGGGCACCGTCCGCCTGGGCAATGATGACAGACAGCGAATGAGCCACGATGTCGTGCATTTCCCGGGCAATGCGGGCCCGCTCGTCCAGGACGGCAAGCGCCCGCTCCTGTTCCCGCTCGTGTTCTAGCTGGCGGTTGCGTTCAAGCAGGGCCCGGTGGCGGTTCTCGCGAAGCCGTCGGGAGTCGCCAAAGAACCAGGCGATAGTCACGATGGCAGCGCAGATAAAAGCGGCAGTCAGTGCCGTAATGTTGAACTCGAGAGCGGTGGGGTTATACACCAAAAAAGCGCGGGCGAAAACAAAGCCACCAATGACTGACGCCAACAGAGCTGCAACAAACGTGCCAATACGAACAGGTCTCGAAAAATACCGCACCAGGTGGTAGACCATCACCGGAGCCGCCCACCAGGATCCGACTGCCGGGTACTGGGCGGGTATGGTGACCAGCAAGCACACCACCACTAGGACTAAGACCAGAATCGGCCGGGAATACCTGAAGTAGAGACTCGACGTAGCAACCAGCCAGGTAAGTATGTAAATCAGTGCCCAGGTGCCCTCTCCCATGGAAAGGCCATAGGTAAGCGTGATCAACAGGGTCAGTATCTGTCCCAGGGCAACAGCTATCGCATTGACCAGCTTCTTCCGGCGCTGGGCAGCGGCCAGTTCTATCTGTAGGGTATCCACCCTCCTAAGTCTAGAAGCCACCCCGGCCCCGGGAAGGTGACCGCGGGCGTCCTCACCTCAAATTCATACCGCAGTATGAGCGCCTAGCACCACCGGCCGGGCAGTTTCGGTAGGCTTATACCTATGCAGTACATCTCAACCCGCGACACCACCTGTACCCCCGCCCACTTCACCGATATCCTGCTCGGTGGCCTGGCCCCCGACGGCGGTCTCTACCTGCCTGAAACCTACCCTACCCTCGACGATGCCACACTCACCCGCTGGCGTTCTGTGCTTGCAGAAGAAGGCTACGCGGCGCTCGCAGCTGAGGTACTGCAGCTCTTCATCGACGATATTCCGGTTGAAGACATCAAGGCTATGACCGCCCGGGCCTACTCCTACCCCAAGTTTGCCTCTGAAGAGATTGTTCCGGTAACCGAACTGGAACCCGGTATTCTAATCGGTCACCTGTCTGAGGGCCCCACCGCAGCTTTTAAGGACATGGCCATGCAGCTACTGGGTGAGCTCTTCGAATACGAGCTGGGCCGCCGCGGGGAAACCCTCAACATTGTGGGTGCCACCTCGGGCGATACCGGTTCGTCTGCCGAATACGCCATGCGCGGCCGCCCCGGCATTAAGGTCTTCATGCTCACCCCCGCCGGGCGTATGACCCCCTTCCAGCAGGCTCAGATGTTTGGCCTGGACGACGAAAACATCTTCAATGTGGCTCTCGATGGCGTCTTCGATGACTGCCAGGACGTTGTCAAAGCCATCTCAGCTGACGCTGACTTTAAGGCTGATAAGCGTATCGGTGCGGTGAACTCCATCAACTGGGCCCGCCTGATGGCTCAGATCGTCTACTATGTTTCCTCCTGGATTCGCGCTACCGAAAGCAACGACCAGCAGGTGTCCTTCTGCGTGCCTACCGGTAACTTCGGTGATATCTGCGCCGGCCATATCGCCCGCCAGATGGGTCTGCCCATCGACCGTCTGATTGTTGCCACCAACGAGAACGACGTGCTCGACGAATTCTTCCGCACCGGTGACTACCGGGTGCGTTCTTCGGCCGATACCTACGAGACTTCCAGCCCCTCCATGGATATCTCCCGTGCGTCTAACTTTGAGCGCTTCATCTACGACCTGCTGGGTCGTGACGCTGAGCGTACCGCCGACCTTTTTGGTCTCAAGGTGCGTCAGGGCGGCTTCTCCCTGACCGATGACCCTGCCTTTGCAGAGGCAGCTGAGCGCTACGGTTTTGCCTCGGGGCGTTCAACCCACGCTGATCGCGTCGCTACCATCCGCGATGCTAGTGAGCACCTGGGTGTGCTGCTTGACCCCCATACCGCCGACGGCGTCAAGGTCGCTCGTGACTGGGCAGAGAAGGTGGAAACCCCCATCATCTGCCTGGAAACCGCCCTGCCGGTTAAGTTCGCTGAAACCATCCTTGAAGCCACCGGCGCCGAGCCCGCTATTCCTGAGCGTTTTGCCGGCATCATGGACGCCGACCGCCACGTTATTGACCTACCCAACGACGTCGAGGCGGTCAAGGAGCTGATTGAGAAGAACGTCTAATATGAATAAGCTTACTCAACGAAAAGGCATGGAAAAAATAATCCCTAGACATGTCACAGGTGCGCAATACTGGTCACAGCTAGATGGATTAAGAACCATTGCAGTTATATTAGTTCTACTGGGTCATGCATGGACACGCCATTTTTTCGGAGCGACCGTAGGGGTAGGCCTATTTTTCGCCTTATCAGGCTTTCTTATTACGGGGCTTCTCATTAAGGAAGCTGAGATTCACGGCTCAATTAATCTATTGAAATTTTCAGGGAGGCGTTTAATTCGTCTTTTCCCAGCCTTGATTCTTATGTTAGTTTGTACAGCGCCTCTTCTGAAGCCTACAACATTTGAGTTCTTTGCTTCCCTTTTTTATTTTTCAAACTGGGTTCGTGTGTCGGGGAACAGTATGGGGGCATATGGGCATCTCTGGTCGCTTGCTGTAGAGGAGCAATTTTATCTCCTATGGCCGCTAGTTCTCGTGCTTGCATATACTTTTTACAGGGTAAAAGGTGTTGCATTGGCTGCTATTTTTCTGATCAGTTTTTCTACACTCACGAAATATTTGAGTGAGGGAGAAGACCGGATATATAACAGCCTCGATGCTCGCATGGATAACCTATTAGTCGGTGGACTCTTAGCTATTGCATATCGTTACTACCCTGAAATGGTTAGAAAATGGAGTAGAGTTTTTGCAGTTCCAGGTATTCTTATTGTAGTAATGATGGCTGTAATCCCGGAGGGTGTCAGTATGGCTACCGAACTGACCTTGATTACGTGGGGATCAGTGATGATAGTTGCACTACTTGCATGTGCTGATATCCAAATAGTCAACTCTTTTATGTCGATGAAGCCACTTGTATGGTTTGGTGCCATATCATACGGTGTCTATCTCTGGCATTATCCGCTTCAATGGATCTGGCTTTCCCAGGGCATCAGTTATTCTATGAGATTTCCACTTGTTTTGGTTTCTTCTGTAGTGATTGCATGGCTCTCGTATCGTTTCGTTGAGCGTCCAATATCAAAGACCCTACGCCCTTATGTAACTGTTTGACCTATGGGATTAGGTTCTGAATTGCCTGTTCTCAATGTGCGAGCGCGCCAGGAAGCTGAGCAGCGACACAGTGAAACCTTCACATCGGGTGAGGCGGTCAAGGAGCTGATTGAGAAGAACGTCTAACCGTTCTCACCACCTATAGAACCACATACCTTGTTGCGCCCCGATTAAATTCTGGGGCTGGTGACAAGGCATGTGGTTTCTTGTTGCTGGGATGCTAGAACGCATAAGTTTCTCGGCAAAAGTCTTGAAAAGATAGACTCACGCGAGTATGGTGCAACTGTAATGACACCGTAATAACAGGAGCACTCATGACTGATGCAACAATTTCCTTCCGCACCGATAGCGCCACCAAAGAAGAAGTGCGAAAACTCTACAGCGACCTCGGCTTAGACCTCAGCACTGCACTGAATATGTTCCTTAAGCAGTCGCTCGTTGATAACGGTCTGCCTTTTACTCCCCACCGCGAGAACCCTCTCAATGCACGAGCCCGCCAGGAAGCTGAGCAGCGGCACGGGAAAACCTTCACATCGGTTGAGGCTCTCATGGCTGATTTGACCGATGCTGACTAGAATCCACCGAACCATCCAGTTCAAAAGAGATGCCAAAACGCTGCAAACCCCTCCTTCGCTTCTATGCCAGTCACTTGTATAAATCGTGAGACTAGCTAGCGGGGGGTGCTTCTATAGTTTCCCTATGATCAGCGAAAAAGATTTCTTTGCGGCGGTATTGCGCCTGGCCAAGCCCCACACCCCAAGCGACCGTGAACCGAATACGGTAGACCGTGAGGCAGCAATTGCTGCCCTTGAAGAAGCTCAGATAGAGCAGACCTGCGACTGCGGCACCTGTCTCACCTACACCCTGCTTTACCCGGGTGCTCCCATCGACCAGGACCTGCCCCGCACCTACCTATCCGTAGGTACGCAGGGCGGGGACGCGCTCGTCCTCGCCCATCTAGCAGGCGTCAGGCTTACCACTCTAGAAGTAGCTCCCACAGGCAATAAGTCGGTAGCGGCCCTACCAGATGCCGACCACCTCACACCCTAGATCAATATATGAAACCACCGGTCAAAATATGGGCAAAGCTGCGCTCGCAGGACTAGCCTTAAACCATGACTGAAAGCAGCTCCATCAACCTGGCAGTAATCCCCGGCGACGGCATCGGCCCCGAAGTAGTAGCCCAAGCCCACCGCGTCCTTACCCGCGCCGCCGAACTCGACAACATCACTGTCACCTCCACCGAATACCCCCTCGGCGCAGAACACTGGCTCGCAACCGGTCAGACCCTCACCGAAGAGACCAAGACCGCGCTCGCCCAGCACGACGCCATCCTCTTCGGCGCAGTGGGAGCCGATCCGCGCTCGTCCGCCGTGCCCAGCGGCCTGATCGAACGAGAAATCCTGCTCAACCTGCGATTCTCCTTCGACCACTACATCAACCTGCGCCCCTCCCGCCTCTTCCCCGGCGCTGTCTCACCCCTCACCAACCCCGGCGATATCGACTTTGTAGTCGTCCGCGAAGGCACCGAAGGTCCCTACGCCGGTAACGGCGGTGTGCTCCGCGCCGGAACCGACGCCGAAATCGCCACCGAAGTTTCGGTCAACACCGCCTACGGCATCGAGCGCCTGGTGCGCTACGCCTTCGAGCTGGCAGCTAGCCGTGAGAAGAAAAAACTGACCCTGATTCACAAGACCAACGTGCTGGTCAACGCCGGTGCCCTCTACACCCGTATCTTCAACAAGGTCGCCGAAGAATACCCCCAGGTCACCACCGACTACCTGCACATCGACGCAGCCACCATCTTCTTCACCACCGACCCCGCCCGCTTCGACGTAATCGTTACCGATAACCTCTTCGGCGACATCCTCACCGACCAGGCAGGGGCCATCACCGGCGGCATTGGCTACGCAGCCTGTGGCAATATCAACGCCGACGGCACCTACCCCTCTATGTTCGAACCCGTGCACGGCTCAGCCCCCGACATCGCCGGGCAGAACAAGGCCAACCCGACCGCAACCGTCCTGGCCGCTGCCATGCTCCTGCGCCACCTGGGCCACGAAAACAGCGCCGCCCGCATCGAACAGGCAGTAGAAGCAGACCTCGCAGCCAACCCCGGCGCAACCCGCGCCACCGACGAAATAGGCGATGCAATCCTCGCCCAGCTCCACTAAAACGCCAGTACCCCACCGAAATCCGGTGGGGTCTTGCGTAAGCTAGCTAACAGAGCACAAGCCCGTGGGGTACCCTAGAATATAGACCCCACGACACCGTTTGAAGGATGAGCATGTCACCCGAATTCACCATCAACCGCAACCCCAACCCCGCCAGCGACGAGCGCCGTTCCGAAATTCTCGCCAACCCCGGCTTCGGCAACTTCTTCACCGACCACATGGTGCGCATTGACTGGCGCGGCACCCACACCGACGGCGGCGAATGGACCAACGCCCAGGTTCTGCCCTACGGCCCCCTGAGCCTGGACCCGGCTGCGTCCGTCTTCCACTACGGCCAGGAAATCTTCGAGGGTATCAAAGCCTACCGCCAGGCGGACGGATCCATCACCACCTTCCGCCCCGAAGAGAACGCCTCTCGTCTGAACAAGTCAGCTGACCGCCTGGTGCTGCCTAACCTGCCCGAAGAGCTCTTCGTTGAGGCAATCCGCCAGCTGGTAACTATTGACGCTGACTGGGTTCCCTCCGGTGAGGGCGAATCCCTCTACCTGCGCCCCTTCATGATTGCCACCGAAGCTTTCTTGGGTATTCGCCCGGCACACGAGGTCTCCTTCTTCATCATTGCGTCCCCCGCCGGTAACTACTTCGGCACCCCCAAGCCCGTCGATATCTGGCTTTCAACCACCTACGCCCGCGCTGGTGTGGGCGGCACCGGCGAGGCTAAATGCGGCGGCAACTACGCGGCTTCTCTGGCTGCCCAGCTGGAGGGCGAGGCCCAGGGCTGCAAGCAGGTCATTTTCAAGGACCCCAACCGCGATGACGCCATTGAAGAGCTGGGCGGCATGAACGTTTTCTTCGTTTACAAGGACGGACGCATCGTCACCCCCGAGCTGACCGGCACGATTCTGCGCGGTGTAACCCGTAAGTCCATCATCAAGCTGGCTGAGGACCGCGGCCACACCGTTGAGGAACGCAAGATTACCCTGAGCGAGTGGCGCGAGGGCGTAGCTTCTGGTGAGATTACCGAGATTTTTGCCTGCGGTACCGCTGCCGTCATTACCCCCGTGGGTAAGCTCAAGGCCGCTGACTTTGAGATCCCCTCGGCTTCTGGCGCGGACGGCGGCGAGGTCACCATGGCCCTGCGCGAAGAGCTGGTAGGTATTCAGACCGGTAAGGTCGAGGACCGCCTGGGCTGGAACGTGAAGCTGGTCTAGTCTCTCTTCTGGTAGGTACCACCTAAATCAGAAAAACCCACCACCTAGGTGGGTTTTTCTGATTTAAATGGTCTTTTCTAGTTGTTTTTGGGTAGCGTCAGGACGTCCGTCAGGCCCAGTTCTGCGCAGAAGGCTTCGTCGTGGCTAACCACCAGCAGGGCACCCTCATAGGAGGCAAGCGCTTGCATCAGCCAGTCCACCGAGGCCATATCGAGGTTGTTGGTGGGCTCGTCCAGAATCAACAGCTGCGGTGCCGGGCTGGCCAAAAGGACGGTAGCCAGGGCCACCCGGAATCGCTCCCCGCCGGAGAGAACACCCACGGGCAGGTGCACCCGTTCCCGGCGGAAGAGCAGCCGGGCCAGATCATCGCGGACCTGCTGCTCGGTCAGCGTCGGGTTGGCTGCCATGACCAGCTGCAGCATGCTCTGGTCCTGGGGGAGTGCCAGCCGTTGGGGCAGGTAACCGGTGTTCGCTACCCGGTAGTTGCAGGAGTAGCGGGCGGTTTCAGCAGCCTGAGAATCACCCATGATGGCCCTCAACAGTGTGCTCTTACCTGACCCGTTAGACCCGGCTAGCCGTAGGCGCTCCGGACCCTGGACAATCAGCCGCTCAGGCAGGGGAGTAGTAGCAGCCGCCCCGTCGTCCGCCTGCTCCTGCTCACCCTGGTGGGGGCTGGCGTCCGCACCGATACCCTGCCGCAGGGTGAGTTCCAGCACCCGTTTACCTGCTGGCACCCGGGTGTCGGGCAGGTCAAGGTAGATGGCCTGGTCCTCGCGGATATCCCGCTCCCGGGCCTGGCGGGTGGCAGTAGCAGCATCTAGCCTACCCTGGTGGGTCTGCCGAACCTTAGCGGCCGACCGCTGGGCCGACGCCGCCGCCAGCCCCATCGACATACGCGAACCCCGCCGGTTAGCCTGGGCAGTCGCCCCAGCCCGGGCCGCGCGAGCCAGCTTGGTTTCTGCCTCGATGCGCTCCCGCTTTTCCTGTCGCTCAACCTGCTTGGCCTCGCGCAGGTGGCGGGCGGCGGCGTCCTGCTCGCTGTCGATGGCCTGCCGGTAGGTGCTGTAGTTACCGGTGAAAGAGCGCAGGGTTCCCTGCCTGAGTTCCAGCACTTCATCGACCCGCTCTAGCAGGTCGCGGTCGTGGCTAACTACCAGCACGGGGCAAGGCAGGCTGTCTAGGAGCCGGTAGAGGGTGGCGCGGGCGTCGGTGTCGAGGTTGTTGGTGGGCTCATCGAGCAGCAGGACGCCGGGGCGCGAGGTAACTAGGGCCGTAAGGGCTGCGGTGACGGACTCGCCACCCGAGAGCGTACCGACGGTGCGCCGCATGAGGGCGCGGGCGTCGGTAGCGGCTAGGGCGGGGGAGAAGCCGGACGCGGCCAGGGCAGCCTGGGCTTGCTCAGCGGCATCCCAGTTATCACCGATCCGGTCGTAGAGCTCTTCGGAGTAGTCGCCGGCTTCTAGCGCGGTGAGAGCATCGAGGACGTCGGTGATAGCGAAGAGGTCGGCAATGGTGGTCTGCGGGGTGAGCCCTAAATCCTGGGGCAGGTAGGCGACTGTGCCAGGCCGGCTGATGCTGCCTCTCGTTGGTTCTAGGGTGCCAGCTAGGAGCTTGAGCAGGGTTGATTTGCCGGCGCCGTTATCGCCAATGAGGGCTGTAACCGGGGCACTGACAGCGCCGGTGAGGTTTTCAAAGCAGGGGGTACCGTCGGGCCAAATCAGGCTGAGGCTGTTAAAAGAAAGGTGGGGTTCAGATACGGAAATAGGCATGAGGGTGCAATCCATTCAGCGTCAAAGAGATGAGGTGCTGAAAACCGCGGTGAAGGGTTTCAGCGTGGTCTAGAGAGTCGCTGAAAAATCCACTGGGGAGCCTTCCGTAGGGAACAAGAACTGGTGATTACTGTAGGGGAACGGGGCGGACGCTGTCAACGACTTCTGAAATTCAGCCAGTGCTACCGCTTTTTGTGAATGGACCAGAAAAGTGACGGTTGTATGTATTGAGATGAAGGAATTTGAGAGAAATCTGGTCCCAACTGAAAAGCGAGTAACCTTGTGCTCAAGTCCGGTAGTCTAGAACCATGCGCATTGCCCGATTTACCGTAGACGATACCCTGCACTTTGGCCAGGTTGAAGGTGAGCCCGGGGAAGAGACCATCACCGTTCTCTCCGGCGACCCCTTCTACACCGGCATTAACCCCACCGATAAGCGATACCCCATCAATGACGTCCGCCTGCTGGCCCCCATCATCCCCCGCTCCAAGGTCATTGGTGTGGCCCGCAACTGGCGCGACCACGCCTCCGAACTGGGCAACGAAACCCCCACCACCCCGCAGTTCTTCTTCAAGCCCAACACTTCCGTCATCGGCCCCGGCGACCCCATCGCCCTGCCCGAATGGTCAGATAACGTCTCCTTCGAAGGTGAGCTCGCCGTCGTCATCGGCCGCATCGCCAAGTCCGTGCCCCTGGGTCGCGTGCCCGAAGTTATCTACGGCTTCACCGTCGCCAACGACCTGACCGCCCGCGACGCCCAAAAAACCGACATCCAGTGGGCCCGCGCCAAGGGCTTCGACGGTGCCTGCCCCCTCGGCCCCTGGATCGAAACCGACCTGGACACCGACGACCTCACCATCCAAACCTGGGTTGATGGCGACCTCAAGCAGGACGGCACTACCGCCGACATGGTCTTCTCCGTTGCCGAACTCGTCGCCGCCGCCAGTGAATACTTCACCCTGCTGCCCGGCGACGTGATTCTCACCGGTACTCCCGCAGGGGTAGGACGCCTGAGCGCAGGTAATGAGGTCGAGATTGAGGTTGAGGGGATCGGCTCCCTCATCAACACCGTCCGTGCCGAGTAAAATAGAACCTAGGAACAGCTTTCAACCAGAAAGGGATGTGCCCGCATCCATGAGTGATTACGCTCTGAAACTCAACGACCCCAGCGAGACCCGCGTCCGCTTCTGCCCCTCACCCACCGGCACCCCGCATGTGGGTATGGTGCGAACCGCCCTCTTCAACTGGGCCTACGCCAAGCACACCGGCGGCACCATGGTCTTCCGCATCGAAGACACCGACGCCGCCCGCGACTCTGAAGAATCCTTCAACCAGGTGCTCGAATCCCTGCAGTGGCTGGGCATCAACTGGGATGAGGGCGTCGGCATCGGCGGCCCCCACGCCCCCTACCGCCAGTCAGAGCGTATGGATATCTACGCTGATGTGGTAGAAAAGCTCAAGGCCGGCGGCTTCATCTACGAAGATTTCTCAACCCCCGAAGAGGTTGAAGAGCGCCACAAGGCTAAGGGCGAAGACCCCAAGCTGGGCTACGACAACTTCGACCGTGACCTGACCGAAGAGCAGAAGGCCGCCTATCGGGCCGAAGGCCGTACCCCCGTGCTGCGCCTGCGCATGCCCGATGAGGACATCACCTTCCATGACCTGGTGCGCGGTGACATCACCTTCAAGGCCGGTTCTGTACCCGACTTCGTGGTCGTCCGCGCCAACGGCAAGCCCCTCTACACCCTGGTCAACCCCGTTGACGACGCCCTCATGGGCATCACCCACGTGCTGCGTGGCGAGGATTTGCTGTCATCAACCCCCCGCCAGATTGCCCTTTACCGGGCCCTGGTCGAGGTTGGCGTCACCAGCTTCATCCCCGAATTCGGCCACCTGCCCTATGTTATGGGCCAGGGCAATAAGAAGCTTTCCAAGCGCGACCCCGAGTCCAGCCTCTACAACCTGCTGGACGCCGGTTTTATCAAGGAAGGCCTGCTCAACTACCTCTCCCTGCTGGGCTGGTCCCTCTCCCATGACGAAGACATCTTCACCATGGATCAGATGGTTGCCGCTTTCGACATCAAGGATGTTCTGGCAAACCCCGCCCGCTTCGACCTGAAGAAGGCAGAGGCCATCAACGGCACCCACATCCGTCTGCTGGAGGCAGAGGACTTCCGCAACCGCCTGGTTCCCTTCCTGCACAAGGCGCAGCTGGTCTCCGCTGAGAGCTTCGAGAGTCTGACCGAGCGTGAGCAGGCTATTCTGACCGAGGCAGCTCCTCTGGTGCAGGAGCGCATGCAGCTTTTGGGCGAGGCCCCCGGCCTGCTGGGCTTCCTCTTCACCGCAGATGAGAACATCGAGGTTGCTGAGGACGCCGCCAAGCAGCTCAAGGAGTCAGCACCGGCAGTTCTTGACGCGGCTATTACCGCCGTTGAGGGCCTGACCGACTTCACCGCCGCCACCATCGAAGCTGCCCTGCGCGAAGCTATCGTTGATGGCCTTGAGATCAAGCCCCGCCTGGCCTTCGGCCCGGTGCGCACCGCCATGAGCGGCCAGCGCATCTCACCGCCGCTCTTTGAGTCCATGGAGATTCTGGGCAAGGATTCCTCTCTTGCTCGCCTGAAGAAGCTCCGCGCTTCGCTGGCCTAAAAAATTTCGAGGTTTAGCTCACGCACTGCCCCGTGCCCCTACCTAGTGGGGGAGCGGGGCAGTGCTTTTTATAAGACCTGGGAGGGGAGAAAAGTGGGGAAATAGGACGCCCGCAACGGCTTTTCAGGAATTTTTACAAAAATTTTGGGGCCAAAAACCGCTAGAAATAAGGGTAAACACGGGGTGAACTGCTTGAATGTGAGCCAGCTCTATAGATTTCAAGTTGCACGCCCTCAAAAGCTCGTATAGAGTTATTACTCGTTGCGGCGATGAGTTCCGAAAGGAAAACACGCCGAAGCAAATAATAATGGGATATGGTGTAATTGGCAACACTACGGTTTCTGGTACCGTCATTCTAGGTTCGAGTCCTGGTATCCCAGCGAACATCTTAGTTCAAGATGTTACGGCCCCATCGTATAGCGGCCTAGTACTCCGCCCTCTCACGGCGGCAACACCGGTTCAAATCCGGTTGGGGTCACAGGCTAAAATCCCTCGCTTCACTCGAAGCGGGGGATTTTTTCGTGTGCCTGAATGCAATATATTGCGGCGGGTGCCACATGTGCCACCATGTACCCGTGTTCTTAGAAATGGCGTAGATTACACCCTTCCAGCTTGCGCACAGATGAACGGCGTGTGTATAGTTTTATCTGTTGCCGGAAACGGCAGTAGCTCGAAAGAGTTTCGGCCCCATCGTATAGCGGCCTAGTACTCCGCCCTCTCACGGCGGCAACACCGGTTCAAATCCGGTTGGGGTCACAGGCTAAAAGCTCCACATCCAGTTGGATGTGGAGCTTTTCTTTTGCCCACAGCGTCATCGGCTACCAAGCCCCGCGCGCTTCGCTAAACATGCGAGAATAGGGTACGTGCACAACGAATCGATTACTCCCGCTCTCACCGCAGTTCGCGATGCCCGCAATACCCTCGCTGCGGCGTCCTTCCCCCTGGTTACCGGCTCTGCCGACACAGCGCGCAAGGAGGCGCGGACCGCCGTCACCCAGCTCGATGACTACATCCTGCCTAAGCTGGCTACCCTCGATGCCCCGCTGACCGTCGTGGTGGGTGGCTCTACCGGAGCCGGCAAGTCCACCCTGGTCAATACCCTAATGGGGGAGCCCGTCACCCGCTCCGGCGCGATCCGCCCCACCACCCGCCAGCCCGTCCTGCTGCACCGCCCCGAAGATGCTGACGCCTTCACCCCCGAGCGTATGCTGCCCCACCTGGTGCGGGTTCCGGTAGCCCCCGGCGAAGCCCTACCCGGTGCTAACCCCCACAAGGGCCAGGACGAGCTGGTCACCGTACCCGTCGACTCCCTGCCCGCCGGGATCGCCCTGATCGACGCTCCCGACTTTGACTCGGTCTCAGATGAGAA
This sequence comes from Candidatus Rothia avicola, assembly GCA_019115985.1. Lineage (GTDB taxonomy): Bacteria > Actinomycetota > Actinomycetes > Actinomycetales > Micrococcaceae > Rothia > Rothia avicola. The sequence continues at coordinate 16,375 of DXCN01000020.1, forward strand.
CCGCCGTCTGGCCCAGCAGCTTTTGCGCGCTGCCGACCTCTGGCTGTTTGTCACCACCGCTAACCGCTACGCCGATGCCGTGCCCTGGGAGATTCTGCGCCAGGCCGCTGCCCGCGATATCACCATCGCCGTGGTGCTCAACCGCGTGCCCGAGGGCGCCGAGGACGAAATCGAAGCCGACCTCACCCGCATGCTGACCGAAGCTGGCATCACTCCCGCCCTGATTCACTCTGTGACCGAGCAGGAACGCGACGAACGCGGCCTGCTGCCCTCCGTCGCCCTCACCCCCCTGATTTTCTGGCTGCGCTCCCTGGGTGCCGACGCGGACGCCCGCTCCGATATTGCCCGCCGCACCCTAGAAGGCGCGGTGCGGGCGGTAGGGCAGCAGGCAGCTCTTCTCGCCCAGGCTGCTGGTGAACAGCAGGACGCCGAAGCCCGCCTGCGCGCGGACGTCACCTCAGCCTTTGAGCGAGCCCTGGCCAACCTGAACGAGGCTACCCAGGACGGGCAGATGCTCCGTGGCGAGGTGCTGACCCGCTGGCAGGACTTTGTGGGTACCGGCGAATTCTTCCGCCAGGTAGAAACCACAATCGGTAAGGTGCGCGATCGCGTCGCCGGCTTCTTCAGGGGTACCCCGCCTACCCGTGCCGTAGAGGTGGAACAGGCTCTTGAAGTGGGTCTGCACTCGGTCATCATGGAAGAGGCTGCTGCCGCTGCCGAAACCGCCCAGCGCCGCTGGCTCGAAGACCGAGCCGGGCGCGCCCTACTGGCCGGGGATGACCTGGCAGCCCTGAGTGAGGACTTCCCGGAAGAGGTCGCCGAATCAATTCGAGCCTGGCAACAGGACGTCATGGACATCATCGCTGCCGAAGGCGCCGGTAAACGCCAGCGGGCCCGTTTCATGTCGCTGGGCGTGAACGTCACCGCCGTGATTCTGATGGTGGCTGTCTTCTCCATGACCGGCGGTCTCACCGGCCTAGAAGTGGGTATCGCCGGTGGCTCGGGCGTAGTGGGCCAGAAACTGCTTGAAGCAATTTTTGGTGAGGACGCCGTACGCCGCATGGCAGCCGGGGCCCGCACCCGCCTCGAAGAGCGTATGCGAGAACTCCTTATCAGCCAGCAAGAACGCTTTACCCAGCGCCTGGATGAGGTAAGCGGCAGCAGAGATCCCGAGACCCCCTCAGCTGCCGACCTGACCGAAGCGGCCCAGATTCTGACCCGCGCGGGGGAGCAGCTGGCGTCCGCCTCCACCGCAGCTACCCCCGTACCCACTGCTGAGACCAAGTAAGCGAGAGTAACCACCGTGACCACCGCAGATACAGCTTTCGCCACCACTGCCCTGGCTACCCGACTGGCTGCCCTCACCGAGGCGCTTGACCTGGGCGAGGGGCGAGTAACCCCCGAAACCCTCGAAGCTGCCCGTGCAACCCTGGGCCGGGCAGCAGCCCGCCGGGAACTGTCTGCCGAGCACACCGTCATCGGCTTCTTCGGGGCCACCGGCTCGGGCAAGTCCACCCTCTTCAACGCGGTAGTTGGCAAAGACATCGCCAAGAGCGCGGCCCGCCGCCCCACCACCTCCACTGCCCAGGCCGCCATCTGGGGTAAGGACGGGGCAGAACCCCTGCTGGACTGGCTGGGTGTAACCAACCGCACCTACATGGACGAAGACCCCGCCCAGGCTGCAGAAGCCCTCAACCGCGCCGATGTGCCGGTCACCGTGGGCATGTGGAACAAGATTCGCCGCTCGGTAGGAGCCGGTAAGACCGAACAGGCCAGTGGCGGGCTCATCTTGCTCGATCTACCCGACTTTGATTCGGTAGAAGCCTCTAACCGGGCTATCGTTGAAAAAATGGCCGAGTGTGTGGACGTGCTGGTCTGGGTCATGGACCCGCAAAAGTACGCCGACGCTGTAATTCACCAGGACTTCATCCAACCCCTGGCTGCCCACGGAGCAGTAACCCTGGCCGTGCTCAACCAGGTGGATAGGCTCGATGAGGCCGAGCTCCCGGCAGTACTTGACTCCCTCAAGCTCCTGCTGGCCCAGGACGGGCTGAGCTCCACCCTGCTCGCTGACCCCCTAGGCGTCTCAGCCCGCAGCGGCTACCAGATACCCCGCCTCCGCGAGATCCTCGGGCAGGTCGCCGTCGCCAAGAGCGCCGCGGTTGCCCGTCTTGAAGCCGATTTGGCGGGCGTCCGCTCAGACCTTGCTGCCCAGGACGGCGGGGGAGAGCCTGCCGGCATTACCGCCGCAGCAACCACCCGGCTTGAGGACGACTTCTACACCGCCTCGGGGGCAGAAGCCCTGGTCAAGGCCGCAGCGGATTCCTATAAGTTGCACGCGGCCTCGTCCACCGGCTGGATTGCAACCCGCTGGCTGCTCAAAATCAAACGCGACCCCCTCAAGCGCCTGGGCCTGCATAAGGACCACGACGGAGCCCCTATCGCTAAGTCCTCCCTGCCGCCGCTGGGAGCCCCCCAGAAAGCGGCCCTCTCAACCTCCCTGCGCACCTTCGCCACGAGCGTCTCACACGGCGTGGAAGAGCCCTGGAGCCATTCCATCAGGGCAGCGGCCCGCACCTTCGAGGGCCAGCTCCCCGGCGAGATCGAGCGCGCAGCAGCCACCGTGCACTACGAGGCTCAGAAGAAGCGCTGGTGGTGGCACCTGCTCAATGCCCTGCAATGGGTCGGGCTGGCAACGGCTCTTGTGGGCCTGCTCTGGCTCACCGGCCTGGCAGTGGCAGGCTACTTCCAGCTTGTGCTGCCCGCCCCGCCCACCATCGAGGGCTTCCCCCTGCCCGTGCCCACCCTGCTCGTAGCTACCGGCATCCTACTGGGTATACTCACCGCGGCCCTGGGCCGAGGGATAGCGGCAGTGGGGTACCGTATCTATGCCAAGAACATCCGCCGCCAGCTCGAAACAAACCTGGCAGATGTGGCAGCCCGCTGCGTCACCGCCCCCGTGCAAGACGAACTAGCCCGCCTCCAGGGCTACCGCCAGGCCCTGCACGAGGCCCGATAAAACAAAAACTCCCCGCCCACTGAAACCGGTGAGCGGGGAGTTTCTGTATTTCAGCATCTTAGTAAGAGGCTTATTGAACGGGGTTTCGCAGGCTCGCGCTCGCTGCAGACCCTCTCACCTGGTTCGCTGACGCTCACTAGGTGATTCACGCCAGCCGCCGAGCCAGCAGCTTCGCTGCGAGCCTGCTTCACCCCAGACTTTGCATAAGCCTCTCAGCAGCTCTAGCTACGCAGTGCCTCAGTCAGCGCAGCTGCAGCCTCGCACACTACTTCGGCGTGCAGGCGGCCGGGTTGGCGGGTCAGGCGCTCGATGGGGCCCGAGATAGAAACCGCAGCAATGACCTTGCCAGAGGGGGAGCGCACCGGCGCTGAAACGGATGCGGTACCCCGCTCGCGCTCACCGACAGACTGGGCCCAGCCGCGGCGTCGGACGGCTGCCAGCATGGTAGCTGAGAAACGGGCGTTGTGTAGGCCCTCCACTAGGCGGGCATGGTCTTCCCAAGCAGTAAGAATCTGGGCGGCTGAGCCTGCCTTCATGGAAAGCTGGGTGCCGACCGGGATGGTGTCGCGCAGGCCGATAGGACGCTCGGCGGAGGCCACGCAGACGCGCCAGTCGCCCTGGCGGCGGAAGACTTGGGAGGACTCACCGGTGATATTGCGCAGGTTGTTGAGTACGGGGCCTGCGGCTGCAATCAGGCGGTCTTCGCCGGCGGCGCTGGATAGTTCACCCAGGCGGGGGCCGAGCATAAAGCGGCCCTGAACGTCGCGGGCTACCAGGCGGTGGTGGGTGAGGGCAACAGCCAGTCGGTGGGCTGTGGGTCGGGCAAGCCCGGTGGCTTCAACGAGCTGGGACAGGGTGGCGGGGCCTGCTTCGAGGCAGTCAAGAATGTGGGCGGCTTTGTCGAGGACGCCGACGCCTGAGCTGCGGTTATCTTGCATGGTGGTAACTTTCGCCTGTGGTCGTGGGCCGGGCAACGGCCCAGGTGAATGGTGCGGTGGGGGGCCTTTCGAGTGTGAAAGATTGAGAGCTAAAAGGGATTGTGTCTGTATAACCTATCATGGCTTCTCATATGCTGATATGCAAGTTCATTTATTGGAAAGATTTTCTTCGGCGCGTCACACTTGTTAAAGCATCACGAGAAAATTTTTTGGAGGACGACATGGCTGGTATTACCGACCATACCCCGCGAACCTTGGCAGAGAAGGTTTGGGATGCGCACACTGTAGTGCCCGGCGAAGACGGCAAGCCTGACCTGCTCTACATCGACCTGCACCTGGTCCACGAAGTGACCTCACCTCAGGCTTTCGAGGGCCTGCGCCTTGAAGGCCGCCCCCTGCGTCGCCTCGACCTCACCATCGCAACCGAGGACCACAACACTCCCACCGAGAACATCTTCTCCACCATCGCTGACCTGACCTCCCGCACCCAGATTGAAACCCTGCGTCGCAATGCTGAGGAATTCGGCGTGCGTATTCACTCCCTGGGCGATAAAGAGCAGGGCATTGTGCACGTGGTGGGCCCCCAGCTGGGCTTGACCATGCCCGGCATGACCGTGGTCTGCGGTGACTCCCACACCTCAACCCACGGCGCCTTTGGTGCTCTTGCCTTCGGTATCGGTACCTCTGAGGTAGAGCACGTGATGGCTACCCAGACCCTGCCCCTGGCCCCCTTCAAGACCATGGCCATCAACGTTGAGGGTACCCTCAAGCCCGGCGTCACCGCTAAGGACATCATCCTGGCTGTTATCGCCGAAATCGGTACCGGCGGTGGCCAGGGCTATGTGCTGGAATACCGCGGCTCGGCTATCCGTGCTCTCTCTATGGAGGGCCGCATGACCATCTGCAACATGTCCATTGAAGCCGGTGCCCGCGCCGGCATGGTTGCTCCCGACGAGACCACTTTTGAATATGTCAAGGGCCGCCCCCACGCACCGACCGGTGAGAACTGGGATGCAGCCGTTGAATACTGGAAGACCCTGCCCACCGATGAAGGTGCAACCTTTGACCGCGAGGTCTTCATCAATGCCGACGATCTTGAACCCTTCGTCACCTGGGGCACAAACCCGGGCCAGGGCGTCCCCCTCTCCCAGGCCGTACCCTTCCCCGAGGACTTTGAGGACGAAAACGAGCAGAAGGCAGCCGCCCGCGCCCTGGAATACATGGACCTGACCGCAGGTACCCCCATGAAGGACATCCCCGTGGACGTGGTCTTCCTGGGCTCCTGCACCAACTCCCGCATCGAGGACCTGCGCGCTGCCGCCGAGATCGTCAAGGGCCAGAAGCTGGCTGAGGGCGTGCGCATGATGGTTGTTCCCGGCTCCCAGAAAGTGCGAGCTCAGGCCGAAGAAGAGGGCCTGGACCAGATTTTCAAGGACTTCGGCGCCGACTGGCGTTTTGCTGGCTGCTCCATGTGCCTGGGTATGAACCCCGACCAGCTGGCCCCCGGCGAACGCTGCGCTTCGACCTCCAACCGCAACTTTGAAGGACGCCAGGGTAAGGGTGGGCGTACCCACCTGGTTTCCCCGCTGGTCGCCGCCGCTACCGCTATCCGCGGAACTCTCTCATCACCGGCAGACCTGTAGGCCCTCTTTGAACGAACCCGGTAAGTCCGGGTGGAACGGATTTTTCATGGAACCCATTAAGAAGCACACCGGCATTGGCGTGCCCCTGCGTGCCTCCAACGTCGATACCGACCAGATTATCCCCGCTGTCTACCTCAAGCGCGTGACCAAGACTGGCTTCGATGACGCCCTGTTCGCTGGCTGGCGCAAGGACGAGAACTTCATCCTCAACCAGGAGCCCTACAAACACGGTTCTGTGCTGGTTGCCGGCCCCGATTTCGGTACCGGCTCATCCCGCGAGCACGCGGTCTGGGCTCTCAAGGACTACGGTTTCCGCGTGGTTATCTCAGCCCGTTTCGCCGACATCTTCCGTGGTAACTCCGGCAAGCAGGGCCTTGTTGCTGCCCAGGTAGACCAGGACAACATCGAACTGATCTGGAAGCAGCTAGAGACCGAACCCGGCACTGAAGTCACTGTTGACCTGGAAGACAAGACCGTCACTGTCGGCGCTTTGACCGTGCCCTTCCAGATTGATGACTACGTGTGCTGGCGCCTGATGGAAGGCCTGGATGACATCGGCCTCACCCTGCAACACGAGGACGCCATCACCGCCTACGAGGCCAAGCGCCCCGCCTGGCTGCCCCGCACCCAGCAGCTGTAAAACCCACCCCGCAGCTTAACTCAAAGGACGCCGGGCCCCGCGCACCGGCGTCCTTGCGGCGTTCTGCCTAGCCCGTCTAGATAAGTAAAAGCTGTGGTATGGCTAAGAACACCGCCTGTACAACAACCAGTGCACCTAAGTGGGGTAAAGTTGGTAAACGAGAATTGACGCGTAAAGTAACGCGCCTTAACACCCCTAACAGTTTTGACGATTGGACATACATGGTCAGCGCACTGCGTATTGAAGGTGGCACCCCTCTGAAGGGCGAAGTAAACGTCCGCGGTGCTAAGAACCTGGTCCCCAAGGCCATGGTTGCCGCCCTGCTGGGTTCCACCCCCTCGGTGCTCCGCAACGTTCCCGAAATCAAGGACGTACAGGTCGTTACCGACCTGGTTGAGCTACACGGCGTATCGGTGGACTACAACATGCAGGCCGGCGAGCTGCGCATGGACCCCTCAAAGGTTTCTGTAGCCAACCACACCGACATTGAGGTGCACGCAGGCGACTCCCGCATCCCGATTCTGCTCTGTGGCCCCCTGCTGCACACCATCGGTGAGGCCTTCATCCCCGACCTGGGTGGCTGCAAGATCGGTGACCGCCCCATCAACTGGCACCTGCGCGTACTCGAAAAGTTCGGTGCCAAGATTGAGAAGCTGCCCACCGGCATCTCCATGAAGGCCCCCGCAGACGGGCTCAAGGGTGCCCAGATCAACCTGGAGTACCCCTCAGTGGGTGCTACCGAGCAGGTTCTGCTGGCCGCTTCACGTGCCAAGGGCAAGACCGAGCTAACCGGCGCTGCCATCGAGCCCGAAATTATGGACCTCATCGCTATTCTGCAGAAGATGGGTGCCATCATCACCGTCGAAACCGACCGCCAGATCATCATTGAGGGCGTCGACGAGCTAACCGGCTTCAACCACGTGGCCATGCCCGACCGCAACGAATCAGCCTCCTGGGCTTCAGCAGCCCTGGCCACCGGCGGCGACATCTTCGTGCGCAACGCCAACCAGAAGGACCTCTCCACCTTCATCAACGTCTACCGCAAGCTGGGTGGCGGCCTGGACATCACCGACGAGGGCATCCGCTTCTTCCACCAGGGCGGCGACCTGAACCCCCTCTTCGTTGAAACCAACGTACACCCCGGCTTCATGACCGACTGGCAGCAGCCCCTGGTCGTAGCCATGACCCAGGCTAAGGGCGTCTCCGTTGTTCACGAGACCGTCTACGAGAACCGCTTCGGCTTCACCGACGCCCTGGTTCGCATGGGCGCTACCGTGCAGCTGCACAAGGACTGCCTGGGCCCCACCCCCTGCCGCTTCGGCCACCAGAACTTCAAGCACTCAGCCATCATCACCGGCAAGACCCCCCTGCGCGGGGCCGACATCAACGTGCCCGACCTGCGCGGTGGCTTCTCCCACGTGATCGCTGCCCTGACCGCTGAAGGCATCTCAAACGTCACCGGCGTTTCCGTGATCTCCCGCGGCTACGAGCACTTCGTTGATAAGCTCACCGCCCTGGGCGCTAACTTCGAGGTCACTGCCTAAGATGAGCAAGAACAGCGCTTCTTTGAGTGATATCAAGCCCACCAAGATGGGGGACGCGGTCTACACCGTAGCCGGTACACTCTTGCGCCCCCTCTACAACCTGCCCATGAAAGCGCAGATTGAGGGGCGGGAGAAGCTACCCAAGACCGGCGGGTTTATCGTGGTCTCAAACCACCTGACCGTGGTAGACCCGATTACCGCAGCCTACCCTCTCTTCCTTGAGGGCGTGCTGCCCCGGTTCTTGGCCAAAGAAGCGCTGTTTAGGGTGCCGGTGCTGGGCTGGCTCATGCGCCAGTGCGCCCACATCCCGGTCGCTCGCGGCTCAGCCCGGGCAGGCCAGTCCCTTGAGGTGGCCCAGAATGTTCTGGACGCTGGGGGAGCGGTCATTATCTTCCCCGAGGGCACCCTGACCAAGGACCCCGACATGTGGCCCATGACCGGTAAATCGGGGGCAGCCCGCCTGGCCCTGGCCACCGGCGCCCCGGTCTACCCGGTAGCCCACTGGGGCGACCAGGACTTCTGGCCCCGCCGCGGCAAGCCCCGCTTCAGCTGGCCCCGTAAGAAGGTCAAGATTGTGGTGGGCGACCCGGTCGATTTCAGCGACCTGGTCCAGCGCCGTGAAGACGGTGCCCGCTACACCCACGACGAGCTGGCCGCAGTCACCAACCGCATGCTCGACGACGTCACCGCCCTGCTTGAGGGCCTGCGCGGAGAGAAAGCCCCTGCCGGGCGCTGGAACGCCGTTTTGGACGTCCGCCAGTCACCTGACCAGTAACCGTTAGGGGAGGCACGTACCCATGACCGATGTGAAGCACCAGAAAATTGCTGTTCTTGGAGCAGGTAGCTGGGGCACCGCTTTTGCCAAGGTTCTTGCGGACGCCGCCGCCAGCTCAGGCGCCGACCGGCAGGTTGTGCTGTGGGGTCGTAACCCCACCACGATGGAAGCCATGCAGCAGAGCCGCACCAACGAGGGCTACTTCCCCGGGGTCAAGCTCCCCGACAATATGGTTATGACGGCCGATGCAGCTGAAGCTCTGACCGGGGCCAGCATCGTGGTGCTGGCAATTCCGGCCCAGGTGTTGCGCTCCCAGCTTGAGGTTTTTGCCCCCCTGATGGAAGAGGACGCCCTGCTGGTGTCTCTGGCCAAGGGCCTAGAAATGGGGACGGGCCTGCGCATGAGCGAGGTCATGATTGAGGTGCTCCAAGGGCACCTGATTGCCAGCGGTGCAGCCCCCGAAACAGTTGAGGTTGTGCCGGGGCGGGTCACCGTGCTCTCTGGCCCCAACCTGGCCAAGGAAATCATCGCGGAGCAGCCCACCACCAGCGTGGTTGCCGCTCAAAGCGAGGAAACCGCCCGGCAGATTGCCGCTATCTGCGCCGCCGACTACTTCCGCCCCTACACCAACACCGATATTGTGGGCGTAGAAATTGGCGGTCTGGTAAAGAACGTCATTGCCCTCTGCGTGGGCATGTGTGAGGGAAAGCAGTACGGCGATAACTCCAAGGCCTCGGTCATGACCCGGGGTCTAGCTGAGACCACCCGCCTGGCCCTGGCTCTTGGAGGTAAGAGCGAGACCATGAGTGGCCTGGCCGGTATGGGAGACCTCATCGCTACCTGTGCCTCGCCGCTTTCCCGCAACCACACCGCCGGGCGTCTGCTGGCCGAGGGCATTGCCCCTGACCAGCTGCACACCGTCATGACCCAGACCGCCGAGTCCATCAAGTCTGCCCCCGTTGTGGCAGAGCTCGCGCGAAAAGTAGGGGTAGAAATGCCCATTACCGAAGCGGTCACCGCCGTGCTCGACCGTAGAATATCAGTTGAAGAATTAGCCCCCGCCTTGCTGGGCCGCTCCCTCAAATCTGAGCAAAGCACCCCGGTAGCCAGCTAGGGCAGACGGGGCTGAGCCCCGCACGAAACCAAAGGACGTTATGACCGAAACCAGCACCAAACCTACCGTCGCCCTGCTGTGCGGTGGGCGCTCGTCCGAGCACTCCATCTCATTGATTACCGCCCGAGGCGTACTCGGGGCCATCGACCACGATAAGTATGACGTGGTCACCATCGGTATCACCAAGGACGGCCGCTGGTACCTGACCGACGAGGAGGCCCTGGTCGAGCTGACCGAGGCTACCGCCTTGGCAGAGTTCCCCGCTGAGGGCAAGCAGGTCTTCCTACCCCTGGGTGGCGGCGATAACCGCCTGCGCCTGATTGACTCCGCTGCTGCCACCGGCGTTGAGATAGGCCCGGCTATCGACGTGGTCTTCCCCCTGCTCCACGGCCCCTTCGGCGAGGACGGCACCGTGCAGGGCCTGCTGGAAATGGCAGATCTGAAGTACGTGGGCTGCGGCGTAGCCTCATCTGCTATCGGCATGGATAAGCACTTCATGAAGGTGGCTTTTGAGGCCGCTGGCCTAGAGGTTGGGCCCTACGAGGTTGTGACCCACCGCCAGTGGGTGCTTGACCAGGCCGGTGCGCGCGAGCGCATCGAAAAGCTGGGCTACCCGGTCTTTGTGAAGCCTGCCCGTGCGGGCTCGTCCTTCGGTATCACCAAGGTTGATTCGGCGGACCAGCTTGATGCGGCGATTGCTGAGGCCCAGGCCCACGACCCCAAGCTGGTGATTGAGGCCGGTATTGTGGGCCGTGAGATTGAGTGTGCTGTACTCGATGGGCACCGCTCTGAGCTGCCCCGGGCTTCTTACCCCGGTGAGATTGTGGTGGTTGATGAGCAGCACGGTTTCTATGATTTTGAGGCCAAGTACGTTTCGAAGACTTCGGCTGAGACTCGCTGCCCGGCTGACCTGCCCGCTGAGGTTTCTGAGCGGATGCGCCAGCTGGCTGTTGAGGCCTTCCTGGCCGTTGACGGTGAGGGCCTGTGCCGCGCTGACTTCTTCTACACCGAGGACGGCCGCCTGGTGATTAACGAGGTGAACACCATGCCCGGCTTTACCCCCATTTCTATGTATAAGACCATGTGGGAGAATACCGGCCTGGCCTATGGTGATTTGATCGACGAGCTGATCTCTCTGGCCCTGGAGCGCCCCCTGGGCCTGCGCTAGGAGCCCTCATCGGCACTGAGGTAAGCCTCTGCCTCTAGATGTTAACGAAACCCCCGCTGCCTGAGACGGTATCGGGGGTTTTGCTGACGGAGGTTTTTCGTTTAGCTGCCGGTGCCGCTGTCGACACCGGTAAGGGTGTCATCGACATTGGTGCACTGCATCTGCTGGGGTATCTGGGCGACGGCCGACGATACTTCTGCAAGGACGGTGGAGGAGGAGACCCTATCAGCGTCGAAGGTTACCTGAACGGCGGGGTCGCGGCCGAAGGTTTCGGCAAGCCAGGTGCCGGTGGCTGTTTGCTCGGCGGCAGTGGCGAGTTCTTCGTCGGCGGGTTTGACGATCCAGTCAACGCCGTTGACCGAGACACAGGTATCTGAGACGGGGGCTGTGCTGAGCTCGACTCCGCACTTGAGGATGACGGCGCTGGGGTCGCCCCAGGCGGTGGTGGCCTGGGCGGTGGTTTCACGCTGGGCCAGGCCACTGACGGTATCGGGCATAGCAACCAGGGCGTAGGCGCAGGTGGGGTTGGCGGCGTCTGGGGCCGGTTCGAGGTTGACGGCACCTGCCCCGCAGCCGGTCAGGCCTAGAGCGGTCAGGACGAGGACGAGGGGTTTGCGCGGTGTTCTCACCTGGCTATTGTATAACTTTCGCTGTGGCAGGACGCCGGTGGTGAGGGAGGCTAGCCGGGGGAGAGCAGATTCGGTAGGGTAGGGGTAGGTAGCCGAACAAGACTGCCTGGATATGAGTGATGGAAGGAGGGGCTATGAAGCAGAAGACCTATTATGCGGCGGGGACGGCTCTTGCCGTGGCGGTAGCCCCCCTTGCCCTGCTCGCGGGGCAGGTTCTCACCGGCCCCCAGAGCGCTTTCGCCACTGATCCGACAGAAAGCCCCGCCCCTACAAGTTCCGCACCCACCAGCACACCGTCGGTGGGTGAGAGCCCGAGCGAGAGCCCTAGTCTAGAGGTTACAGTCGCCCCTAGTGCTACTGAATCGCCCAGCCCCGAAACACCAACACCTGGGACTCCCGCACCGGAGGCTCCTAGCCCTGATCCTACGAGTGCGGAGCCGACAAGCCCCGCGCCTGAACCTAGCTCGCCTGCGCTACCTAGCCCGGCACCAGAACCCACCAGCGACCCGGTGCCTTCGGCTGACCCTGAGCCGGTTCCTGCCCCCAGTGAGTCGGTCATCGTGGTTCCGGTACCGCCGGGGGAGACGCCCGCCCCTGATGGGACCGGCAGAGCTGCCGGGCTGCCCAGCCTGCCCGCCGCCGACCCCTCGGCCCAACCGTCCGCCGGTACGGGCCAAAGCGAGGGTAGCCAAGTTTCGGCACCGGGCCAGGGAGCCTTCGTGCCCTCAACCCTGGGCAACAGCGTCGCTGGGGCCCAGGACCCGACCCGGATGGACGCCGATACCAGCCAGCTGGAAAGCTCACCGGTAGATGGGACCGTGCTGGGTATTTTTTCAAGCAGCCAGCAGAGCCCCGGGTACGCGGGGGCACCTGAGTGGGTGGAGGGCTTCTTGAACGTGTCGGGGGCCCAGGGGAACAGGCCCTCATCTGCCGACCCCAACCAGGCCGCCGGTGTTGCCGGGGCAGAGGCCCAGGGGCACCAGGCCGGGGCGGTGACCGGGGGGAGTATCTTCCAGCGCGGCAACACCATTATGAACGGTGCCCGCCCCCTGCTGATTTTTACGGGTATTGCCACGGCGGGCCTGGCCCTGGTGGTCTTTAACTTTATCTGGCGTAACCGCGCGCCCAGGAACTAGGAGCCCTATGCAGACCGTTGCCCAGATGAGTGAGAGCCAGCTTCTTGCCCTGTTTATGCCTGTTCTGGCTGAGCACAATGAGCGGGCGGCGGACCTCCGTGCCGAGCTGGGTGCCCCCGGCGCCCTGGTGCTGGGGCCGGGGGATGATTCTGCTGCCCTCGATTTGCGGGGCGGGCTGACCGTCATGAGCACCGACACCCAAACCGAAAACCAGGACTTCCGCCGCAGCTGGCCCTCAGGCTACACAACCGGCGGGTTTGAAGTGGGCTGGAAAGCCGCCACCCAGAACCTGGCCGATATCGCAGCTATGGGGGCTACCCCGGTCACCCTGCTGGTATCTCTCACCCTGACCCCCGATACCCCCGTGAGCTGGGTGCAGGAATTTGCCCGGGGGATTACCGAATCCTGTACTGCCCAGGAGGCTACCACCTGCACGATTGCCGGGGGCGATATGGGCTCCGGTAGCGAAATCTCGGTAACGGTCACCTCTGTGGGCCTGACCAACCGGCCCATCACTCGAAGCGGAGCCCGCCCCGGGGACGCCGTGGTCTTTGCCGGTGCCCTGGGCACCGCAGCTGCCGGCCTAGCCCTGCTCGACTCAGCTCCCTTCACCGCGACCGAAGAGCTGACCGCCTGCGTCCGCGCCCAGCAGCGCCCCCGCTCGCCCCTTCACCTGGGGCCGGAGAGCGCCCCCTACCTGACCTCCCTCATGGACGTCTCCGATGGGCTGGTGCGTGACGGCGGCCGTATCGCAGCCGCCTCCGGCGTGGCTCTCGACCTCGACTCGACGGCCCTGGCCCCCTGGGTTAACAGGGTAGGCCCTGCAGCCCTGCTCACCGCAGGCACCCTCGAACAGGCGGACGCCCAGGCCCTGCGCTGGGTACTGACCGGCGGGGAAGACCACGGCCTACTAGGCACCTGCCCACCTGCACAGATACCGCCCGGATTTACTAGAATTGGTACGGTAGAGGCAGGCGACGGAATCACCGTCGACGGCCGCACCTACACCGTGAAAGGATGGGATCACTTTGAGGCAGGTTCCCGCTGACTGGTGGCTGAACTGGCTACTGCGCGCTCGCACCCAGCTGGTGGAGCACCGATCCCTGCTCAACCGCATTAACGTCTTTCCCGTGGCCGACGCCGACACCGGGGCCAACATGGTCGCCACCCTCGGGCGGGCCGCCGACACCGCCGGCATGGCGGACGATCCCACCCTTGCCATCGCCGCCCGGGCAGCCCTGCGCGGGGCCAGGGGAAACTCTGGAACCCTGCTAGCTGTCTGGTTCCTAGGCCTGGCTGAGGAACTGGGGGAGGCCGGGCAGCTGCCGCCTTCTACCATCCAGCCCCTGATCCCGCAGGCGCTCGCCGCTGCCTGGGAACGCGGGGCTCAGCAGGCGTCGGCCGCTCTGAGCCAGCCCGCCGACGGCACCATGCTCACCCTCATGCAGGCTCTTGCCGCCTGCCCGCTGCCAGATCCTACCGATGAAGAGGACCCCTGGCAGGTCTACCTCACGAAGCTGCTAACCGTCTCAGAAACTGCCCTGCGAGCTACCGCCGAAGCAGACCACGCCCGTAACGGCTGGGTTGATTCCGGGGCCCTGGGCCTGCACCTGGTCTTAGTGGCCCTGGCAACAGAGCTGCTGGGAGCCGTCCCGCAGGCTACCTACCGCGACCTGCTCCAGGTGGGGGCGGCGTCCTTACCGCCCCGGAGTACGCGGCAGCGCTCGGCGGCAGAAGCCCGTATCGAGGTTATGTGCGAGATTTATCTGCCCGTGCTCGAAGTAACCCAGCTGCGCAGCGCCCTTGAGACGGTCGGGGACTCGGTCTCCATCGCCCAGGTCGAAGCAGGGAACGAGGCCCTGTGGGCCATCCACGTGCACGTCCCCGAGGCCGAGGACGCCCTGGCCCTCCTTCGCGCTGCGGGCAATCCCCTCAACGTGCGAACCAGCTCCCTGGACGACCCCGCCCACCAAAGTCGCCATAAGGAGCCCACCCCCTAATGGCAGCCCGTAAACGCAAGACCCCGGAATTGAGCGAGCAGGCAAAGGACGCCCTGGCCCGCTACGCCGCAGAAGACCGCCTCGATAACGCCCCCCTGGCCGACTACCTGGGAGCAACCCTGGCCAAGTCCTTCAAGACCCATCTGGGGCTAGAAACCGTGGGGCAGGCCCTGGACTACTACCCCCGCAAGTACCTGCCGCGCGGGGAACTCACCCCCTTCTCCTCCCTGGTTGAAGGTACCGAAGCTACCATCGTTGCCAGGGTGGTGCGGGTAACGACCCGCCAGATGGCATCGCGCCGCGGATCCATCACAGAAATCACCATCACCGACCATCTGGATCAGATGGGCCAGCCCGAGCCCACCTGGCAGCCTCCCAACCCCAACGCCTACCGGGGAGCGGCCCCACCGGCGTCCTACACCCGGGGCTACACCAACCCCCGCCTGCACGGTAGCGCAGGGGGCTCCACCGGCACCCAGCTACCGGGCACCCAGCCCAACTACCAACTGGGAGACATCTTTGGCGGCTACGCCCCCGAATCCTACTCGCTGACAGCCAGCGGCACCATGACCCTGAGCTTCTTCAACGCCTGGACAGCAGCCCGCGACATTCACGAGGGCGACCAGGTTATGTTCTCGGGCAAGGTGGGCTCCTACCGGGGCGAAATTACCCTGACCAACCCCCACTACGCCGTCATTGCCGGAAAAGAACTGGCCGCTACCCCCGGTGCCAGCGCCGAAGCGATTGAGCGGGCTGCCGCGCGGGCGTCCGCCCCCATACCGGTCTATAAGGCCAGCCCCAAGTTTCCCACTGATAAGGTGGCCGCAGCCATCGAGACCCTGATTGAGCGCATCAACCTCAAGGAGCTCGAAGACCCCGTCCCCTTTACCGTGCGTAAGAGCCGCAAGATTCCCTCCCTGGAGTGGACCTACCGGGCCGTGCACACTCCCGATACCGAAGAAACCTGGCGGGCAGCCCACCACTCCCTGCGCTACCGCGAGGCCTTCGTGCTGCAGGCCGCTCTTGCCCGTATCCGTGCAGCCCGAGCCGCCCACCAGACGGTTGCCCGCCCCTATGTAGAGGGCGGTTCCGCGGACGCCCTGCTAGAAGCCCTGCCCTATCAGCTGACCGAGGGCCAGCAGGCAGTGGGCGCAGAAATCCGCTCTGACCTGGCCAGCTCTTCCCCCATGAACCGCCTGCTCCAGGGGGACGTGGGCTCGGGCAAAACCGTGGTGGCCCTGCGCGCCATGCTGCAGGTGGCAGATAACGGTGCCCAGTCGGCTATGCTGGCTCCCACCGAGGTGCTGGCTGAACAGCACTATCGGTCGGTGTGCGAGATTCTGGGTGACATGCTGGCCCCGCAAGACAGTTCCGGGAGCGCCGGGGTGGGCGTCCGCGTCGTTCTGCTCACCGCCTCCCTCAAAACCAAGGCCAAACGGGAAGCCCTGCTGGCTATCGCCTCGGGTGAGGCAGACATCGTCATTGGCACCCACGCCCTGCTCGGGGATTCCGTGACCTTCGCCGACCTTGGGCTGGTCGTGGTCGATGAGCAGCACCGCTTTGGCGTTGAACAGCGCGATGCCCTGCGCGGGCCCGGCGGGGAACTGCCCCACCGATTGGTCATGACCGCCACCCCCATACCCCGTACCGTCGCTATGACCGTCTTTGGCGATCTCGACACCTCGGTGCTTGATCAGCTACCTGCCGGCCGCCAAAAAATTACCACCCACGTGGTGCCGCTGGCAGAGCACCCCCGCTGGGCTGACCGCATCTGGGCCCGCGCCCGCGAGGAAATCGACGCCGGGCACCAGGTCTATGTGGTGGTGCCCAAAATCGGCGGGGCCGATGCCTCCGGCGATGCCGAGGCGGGCCAGACCCTCTTCGGGGCGGGCGGGCTCACCGGTAAGGGGCTGGGCTCCCAGGCTGCGACGGGGGAGAGTGCCCGCGGTTCGCTGGCTTCGGTCGAGAGTACCCTGGAGGAGCTCAAGGACGTTCCCGCCCTGGCCGGGGTGCGCATCGAGGGGCTACATGGGCGCATGGATGCCGCTGAGAAGAACCGGGTCATGACCGAATTCTCCGCCGGTCGCGTTGACCTGCTGGTGTCTACCACCGTGATTGAGGTAGGCGTCAACGTACCTAACGCAACCCTCATGATCATTATGGACGCCGACCGCTTCGGTATTTCTGGCCTCCATCAGCTGCGCGGACGCATTGGCCGCGGCTCCCTGCCCGGTACCTGCCTGCTGGTCACCAAGCAGCCGGCGGACGGCGTCAGCCGGGAGCGACTGGCAGCGGTAGCAGCCACCACCGACGGCTTCGAGCTTTCACGGGTTGACCTGGAACAGCGGCGTGAAGGCGATATTCTCGGCGCTGCCCAGTCTGGTAAGAAGTCCACCCTCAAGCTGCTGCGTGCCCTGACCGATGCCAAGCTTATTGAGCGGGCCCGGCAGGATGCCTTCGGAATTATTGAGGCTGACCCCACCCTGGCCAAACACCCCGACCTGGCCCGCACCATTGACCGGGCCCTTGACGCTGACCGCGAGGCCTTCCTGGGGCGCGGTTAGGCTCGGACAAGGCCGTAGACCCCCGCATTTATTCTGGTTTATCCGCAACTAGTTGCGGATAAACCAGAATAAATGCGGTCAACTCAAGGACTCGGTCGGTCCTCCGTCACCAGTCACCTAAACCTAGCTCTCTCTTTGTTCTCACCAGCCCTACCGGTACCCTTATAACAGTCCCACCCTCTACCACTACGAGCGGAGTGCAGCCGAATGAGCCGCATCATTGCAGGAGCCGCAGGCGGCCTGCGCCTAGCTAACGTCCCCGGTGATAACACCCGCCCCACCACTGACCGGGTCAAAGAAGCCCTTTTTTCCCGCCTGGATACCTACAACATGCTGGACGGCGTGTACGCCCTCGACCTTTTCGGCGGATCGGGTGCCCTGGGCTGCGAGGCCCTCTCGCGCGGGGCCGCCCACGTGGACTTCGTGGACCACTACCCAAAGGCCGTTACCGTCATCGAAAAAAACATCGCCGCTGTGGGCAAGACCGCCGGGGGGACGGCCCGCGTGCATAAGATGACGGCTCGCACCTACCTTTCGGCGGGGGCCTCCGCCTGGGACCTGGTCTTTATTGACCCGCCCTACGCCGTGACCAACAGCGAACTCGAAGAGCTGTTGGCCCTGCTGGCACCCCGCCTGACCGAGGGGGCAGTGGTGGTGGTTGAACGGGCCTCCCGCACCGACGAGCCGGCCTGGCCCGAAGGCCTTGAAAAGTTTGCCGAGAAAAAATACGGTGAGACCGTGCTCTACTATGTGGAGCCCGCAGCCTAGTTAGGGTGGAACTATGAGTGAGAACACAAACGACCCCGGTCATCAGCCCCAGCCGACCCCAGAAATGAGCCAGGGAGCGTCCGCGCCCCTGCTGACCGAAAACACCCTGGTGGTGCAGCAAACCCGCAGCTTCATGAGCAATGACTTTGAGATGCAGAGTCAGGACGGTCGCGTGCTCGGCCGGGTGCTCACCACCGGCTCAACCGCAGGCCGCCTGCTCAAGGGCAACCGCACCTTTGACCTGGTCGACGGTAACGGGAACCTTCTTCTCAAGATTGTTGACCCCCTTGACTTTGGCCTGGACCGCTACGAACTGCTGAACCCCGATGGTTCCCTCTTCGCCCACGTGCACAAGCAGTTCTCGCTCATGCGCAAGCGCCTCACCATCGAGCTGCAGGGCCTCACCCTGGAACTCGAAGGTAGCCTCTTCGAATACGACTTCAACATCACGGTTAATGGCCATATAGCTGCCCGCGTTGCCCGTGAATGGGGTGGCCTGGTGGCAGGGCTGCGCGGTAAGAGCCGCTACGGGGTGAACTTCGACCCCGGCGCTCCCGAACCCGTGCGTCTTGCTATGCTGGGCGGCCTGGTTGCCCTTGACCTGATCCGGGCAAAGGACGTTCTCAACTAGGGCTCTTAGCCGCTATAGGCGCGCAGGCGGGTGGCGGCGTCCTGTAGTACTTCCGGGCGCTTGCAGAAGGCAAAACGCACGTAGGTCTGCACCCGCTGCCGGTAGGCCTCGGTCGTAAAGGCGGTCAGAGGAATCAGTGCGACCCCTGCCTGCTCGGGAAGCTGGTGGCAGAGCTCTTCTGCTGAGGTCAGGCCCCGCTCCGTCAGGACCTGCGACACATCAGCTACCGCGAAGAAGGTACCAGCCGGAGGAGTTACCTCCCACGGTGATCCCGCTAGGTTTTCCACCAAAATGCGCCGCTGCTGGGCGTAGCTGGTCTGCACCCCGGTATAGAAGTTATCCCCCAGGCCCACGCCAACAGCCGCAGCTGCCTGCAGGGGAGCGGCCGCAGAGTGCGTGAAATAGCCCTTGACCAGGCGAATGGGGAGTATAAGGTTTTCTGGGCCGGTCATCCACCCCACCCGCCAGCCGGTGGCCGAGTGGGTCTTCGAAATTGCTGAAACCGCCACCGTGCGTTCTGCCGCTCCCGGCAGGGTCTGAATGGGCTGGTAGGGGCCGGTGAAGACCAGGTGCTCGTAGACCTGGTCAGCCAGAATCACAGCATCGTACCTGGTCGCCAGCTCCACGATTTTAGTCTTTGCTTCGGTTGAAAAGACCATACCTGTGGGGTTGTGTGGATCATTGACCACCACCAGGGCTGTGCGGTCAGAAAAAGCTGCTTCGAGGGCCTCCAGGTCTGGTTCAAAGGTGGGTGGCACGAGCGGAACGGTACGGACGCGCGCCCCGGCCAGGGCGGCAGCGGCAGGGTAGAGGTCGTAGTAGGGTTCGAAGAGAACAACCTCGTCCCCCGGTTCTACCAGGGCCGCAATGGTAGCTGCCAGGGCTTCAGAGGCACCGGCGGTTACGGTGACCTGAGTATCGGGGTTGAGGGTGAGCCCGTAGAAACGCTGCTGGTGCTCGGCAATGGCCTGCCGCAGGGCGGGGTTGCCCGCAATGGTGGCGTACTGGTTGACCCCGCTAGCCAGGGCGTCAGCTGCTGCCCGGAGCATCTCTGCGGGGCCGTCCGTATCTGGAAAGCCCTGCCCCAGGTTCAGGGCACCGTATCGGTGGGCAAGGGCCGACATCTCTTCGAAGATGGTAGAGCGCCAGTGGCCGTCCGCCCCCATCAGCCCGGCTGCTAGCCCAACTCGCTCAAAGGCCCGTTGCTTCTTCTCAGTGGCCATTTAGCGCCCACCCCGCTTTCGTCTAGCCCACCGCCGTAGGTGCAGGGCGGGCGTCCGTATTTTTATCTGGACCTAAGATTACCGGCCTACCCCTGTTGCCCAAGAGAGCATGACATAGTGTGTCATACCTAACCAGCTGCTGTAGCCTAGAGACATGCAATTGGTTGTCTGCCCCGGATCCTTTGACCCCATCCACAACGGTCACGTCGAAATCATCACCCGTGCCGCAAAAATCTACGGTAACGTCATCGTCGCGGTCTCTCACAACTCCAAGAAAAAGTACCGCTTCACCCTCGAAGAGCGCGTCGCCATGGTTGAGGAAACCTTCGCTCTCTTCGACGGGGTAAGCGCCAAGGTCCTGCCCGAGGGGGAGCTGCTGGCTAACTTCGTGCGCGACCAGGGGTCCGTGCTCATCGTGAAGGGGCTGCGCAACACCGCCGACTATGAATATGAGGCTCCCATGGCCTCGATGAACCGGCACATCGCCGGGGTTGAAACCAGCTTTATCGCCGGGGACCCCAAGTACAACCACATCTCATCGACCATCGTGAAAGAGGTCGCAGGCTTCGGCGGGGACGTGCGAGCTTTCGTCCCGCGCGCGGTGCAGCGAGCTCTCTATCCCGAGCATTAATGTGGTCAGCCAAACAAGAGGTTAAACCTAGAGCGCTTGATTCGGCCGGTCTTAAGCCCCTAAAATAGGTACTTGGTTTAAAACATTCGATAGGGAGTTCGTCATTTCACGAAAAGATTCATCGCCCCTTAAGATCTCGGTTCGAGATCTAGCTCATCGCCCGGGCGCAATGGAGACCCTTGATGAAGTTCTACCAGCGCCAAGCGACTTTGGCAACGCTCTGATTGAGGCGGAAGAAGGCAGCGACATTGACCTCAATGTTCGCCTGGAATCTGTTTCAGATGGTATCTTGGTAACTGGTACTGCAACTGTCACCGTTTCCGGTGAATGCAGCCTCTGCCTAGACCCGGTTGACTTTGATGTTACAGCCGATGTTCAAGAGCTTTTTGTCTTCGAGAAGGCCCCCGAAAGCGGCCCCGAAGATGAAGTAGATGAGCAGTACGCCGTAGAGAACGATGAAATTGATCTCGAACCGGCGCTGCGGGACGCAGTGATTCTTCAACTGCCGTTCCAACCTGTTTGCAGTGACTCCTGCCAGGGCCTGTGCTCCGAATGTGGCGCACGCCTAGAGGACGACCCTGAGCACCACCATGAGGTCATCGACCCCCGGTGGAACGCGCTATCAGCGTTGCTCGATGCGAACGACAAATAAAACTTATAAAGCAACAAGAGAAAAGAGATAGCTGTGGCTGTTCCCAAGCGGAAAATGTCCCGTGCTAACACCCGCGCCCGCCGTTCCCAGTGGAAGGCTTCCGTTCCTCAGCTGGTCAAGACCGTAGAAAACGGTCGCGTCACCTACTCCCTGCCCCACCAGGCAAAGCTCGTGACTGACTCAGCAGGCAACGAACTCTTCTACGAGTACAAGGGCCGCAAGGTAGCTGACGCCTAATTCGCGCCTTATGACTAACTCTGCATCACAAGAGTTTCTGAAACGTCTCGGTATCAACCTCGATACCGAGACGTTTCAGCTTGCAATGACTCACCGCTCCTACTCCTTTGAAAACGGCGGTATACCCCACAACGAGCGCCTAGAATTCCTGGGCGACTCTGTGCTGTCCCTGGCCGTCGCCTCAGAGCTCTACAAGAAGTTCCCTGACCTGCCCGAGGGTGAGCTGGTCAAGCGCCACCACGTGATTGTTTCTACCCGAACCCTGGCCAACCTGGCTCGCAGCCTCAAGCTGGGGCCCTGCGTCCGCCTGGGTAAGGGGGAGAAGAAAACCGGTGGTGCCGATAAGGACTCCATCCTGGCTGACACCATGGAGGCCGTCTTCGGTGCCGTGTATATGAAGCACGGCCCTGAGGCCGCCCACCAGCTTGTGCTGGCCCACACCTCCCATCTGCTGGATGACAACAAGACCCTGAACATCGGGCGCGACTGGAAGACCGAAATCCAGGAATACGCTGCCGCCCAGGGCACCGGCGAGCCCGTCTACGAGGTTGAGGGCACCGGCCCCGACCATGCCCGCCGCTACACCGCCAAGATCCTTTTGGCCGGTAAGGTCATGGGGCAGGGCAAGGGCACCAGCAAGAAGGAAGCTGAGCGCATGGCAGCTGAACAGGCCTACTACAGGGTCTACGGCTAGGGCAGGCCAATTTCGTCGTCCCTGTTGGGGGTGTCGACAAAAGTCTCTCCTTATACAGAAGGGTCGGTTCTACCCCTGCCGCCCGCCATATATCAGTAGGCTGGTTGCAGGTGAGAATGCACAGGCTCTATTCTGCACCTGATACGTTCACGATGTGGGCACCAGGCGGTGCATATTTTTTCATTTTTGGAAAGGCGGAGTGAATATGCCGGAGTTACCCGAGGTTGAGGTGGTCCGCCGGGGCCTAGCTGGGCACCTCCTCGGTGCGGTACTGGAGCGCGTGCAGGTAGTGGACGGACGCTCGGTGCGGCGCCACGAGGCCGGGCCGGTGGACTTCGAGCGGCTACTGACGGGGCTGCGCGTGGCGGACGTGGCCAGACGCGGCAAGTACCTCTGGCTGCTCTTTGAGGGCAACGAAGAGTTCGCCCTGGTCATTCACCTGGGCATGAGCGGGCAGCTGCTCCTTAAAGCCCCCGAGCTACCGGCAGAAAAACACCTTAAGGTGCTCATAGACTTAGCAGGCGCCACCGACGAGAGCGGGCGCAAAACCCCGCTCACCCTGCGCTTTGTGGACCAGCGCATCTTCGGCGGCATGTTTGTAAGCCCCCTGCTATCCGTGCACAAGGCCGCCGGTGAGCCGGTGCCGGGGGCGTCCGCGTCCGCCCTGGGGCTGCCCCTCATCCCGCAGGCCGTTGCCCACATCGCCCGCGACCCGCTCGACCCCCACTTCGACTTCGGGCAGTTCAGGCGTACCATGCTGGGCACCTCCACCGGCATCAAGAAGCTTCTGCTCGACCAAAGCGCCATTTCTGGGGTGGGCAACATCTATGCCGACGAAGCCCTGTGGCGGGCCAGACTGCACTATGCCAAACCCGCCAAGAGCATCCCAGCCTCAACCGCCCGTGAACTGGTGGCCGCTGCGCGCACCGTCATGCGGGATGCCCTAGCCCAGGGCGGCACCAGCTTCGATGCCCTCTACGTCAACGTCAACGGGGAATCGGGCTACTTCGACCGGTCCCTCAATGCCTACGGGCAGGCAGGGCAGCCCTGCCCCCGCTGCCTAGACGCGGGGCGCACCTCGCTGATGGTGCGGGAGCCCTTCGGAGGCAGGAGCTCCTACCGCTGCCCCCATTGCCAGCGAAAGCCCAGAGGAATGTGACTGCATCAGACGACAGGCAGAGCGCCTATGCCAGCAACCCTCTTGGTCTCGCGCGGGGCGCTCGCCCAATTCACCGCCAGCCCCGCTCCAGCTGGCTGTCGGCGCTCTGCCTGCCTATTTGAGATGAGCTAGTTAGGAGTTCCTACGAAATTTACGTCCGTAGTAGTCGCCCAGCCGCTTATACCCTTCCTCCAGGGAGACAGCAGGGGACCAGTCAAGGAGTGCCCGGGTGGTGCGCTGGTCGAACCAGTGGGCGGTGGACAGCTGCTCGGCTAAGAAGGAGGTCAGCGGGGGAATCTGCCCGGGGGCACAACGGGCCCATGCCTTTTCCATGACCAAACCCAGCCCATAGGCTACGGACGCCGGTAGCGAGTAGGTCGGGGGTTTGACGCCGCAGGCGGTACACATACCGGCGATAATTTCGCCAACCGGGCGGGGCTGGCCGTTGGTGACCACCAGGGGCACCCCGCGAATCGCTTCGAGGCGCTGGTAGCCGCGCACGAAAGCGTCCGCCCCGTTATCGATGTAGAGGGTGTCAATCATGGCGGTGCCCTGGTTGAGCAGGGGCAGGCGACCTGCGGCGGCGCGGTCTAGGACGCGCTCCACCAGCTGGGTATCGCCGGGGCCCCAAACGATATGGGGGCGCAGCACACCCACCCAGAAGTCCTCCGCATCGTAGCTCAGTGCCAGCAGCTCAGACTCGGCCTTAGACCGGGCGTAGTTACCGCGGGCCTGGTCGGGGCTGGCGGGCGGGTTACCTTCGCCCACGATAGAGGCCCCGGTGTGGGCAACCGAGGGCGAAGAGGTGTGCAGGAACTTCTTGATTCCGAGTGCGCGGGCAGCTTCAAGCAGGGTGCGGGTGCCCTCGATGTTGACCTGCCGGTAGTCTTCCCAGTCCCCGACCACAGACACCTTAGCGGCCAGATGAATGATCCCCTGAATACCGGTAACAGCCCGGCGCACCGCCAGCTGGTCGGTGAGGGAACCCTGCACCTGGTCGAAGCGGTCGGCCAGGTGGGTAGGGAGCATCTGGGCGATACCGGAGTCCCCGCGCTGGAAGGCCCGCACCGCATAGCCTGCCCTCAGCAGGGCAAAAACAACCTCACGGCCTAGAAGCCCAGAAGCACCGGTGACCAGCACCCGCTCATCACGGGCAGGCTGGCAGACCTCGGGGACGAGCGGACGCAGTGAAACTACCACGCGATAACCCCCTTGCCCAGACGGGTCTTTTTCCCCTGGAGGAGCTGCTGGGCCCAGGCTGCAAGAACCGGGCGGTCAATCTTCGAGTTGTGCCGCACATCGGTGGGGTGCTCAGCAACCACCAGCACAGCCGATACCTCTACGCCGGTCTCAGCCAGTACCCGCTCCCGCACCCGCTGGGCCAGGTCAACCGGAGCCAGACCGTTGCGGGTCTTCTTGCCGCGGAAGGTGGGGCCGACCTCGGCCACGATCAGGACGGACGCCGCCCCGGCCGGGCCGGTAGCAACAGCGGCTGCCCGGCGCACCTCGGCATCGAGTTCGGCTGCCTGTTCCAGGGCAACCGGGGTGAGCACACCCTGGGCGGTCACCAGCACGTGGGCAAGGCGGCCCTCAACCCAGAGGCGTCCGCTGGCATCGAAATGCCCCACATCACCGGTGCGGTGCCAGCCGGGGGTGGCGCTGGAAGCGCGTTCGGTGACCCAGAGGGTGTCGTAGCGGTCCTTGATGTGCGGGGCTGCCACCAGAATCTCACCCGTGATACCGGGCTCGGTGGTGACCTCGGTTGAGGCGGTTCCATCCGGCAGCAGGGGAGCGATCTGCAGGGCTGCCCCGTGGACGGGGGTACCCACGCAGACGCCGCCGCCAGCACCGGGAAGCCCGGCTGCCGCGTCCTGCTCAGCTTGCTGAATCTGGGCGTAGGAGACGTCGGTGGTGGGCAGGGCCTCGGTCATACCGTAGGGGGTGTGCAGGGAGGCCGCCGGTAGCAGGGTCTGCAGGCGAGCCAGCAGGGGGGAGGTAATGGGAGCCCCGGCAGAGAGCAGGGTGGTGACCTGCCCCAGGGCAGAGCGCTGCTGGCTGCTGAGGCCATCGACGGTCTCGAGCACGTTCATAAGAGCTGCCGGAGAAGCAAAGACCGTGGTTGCCCCAATCGCCGAAGCTGCGGACGCCAGGGCGGTGGCGGTGAGGGTCTTAGGTTTGGTGACGTCCATGGCTGGGGTGACAGAGGTCGCTCCCAGGGCCGGGCCCAGCAGGGCGAAGGGGGCAAAACCCGCCACCAGGCCGCTGCCGGCAGCCAGACCGTAGGTGGCTGCGATAGTATCCCGCATAGCCGCCAGCTGGCGGTGGGTGTAGACCACACCCTTGGCCGGGCCGGTGGAGCCAGATGTGTAGAGGATGGCGGCGTCCGCATCGGGGTCAGGGTCGGTGACCGCAAAAATCTCAGGGGCCGCAAAATCATCGACCGCACCCACTACACCCAGGGCCCGGGCGGCGGCAGCGGGGAGGGAAGCGGCTGCAATACGCTGGCCGGGCCAACCCAGGGTACGGGCCAGGGCGAGGGCAGCAGGTATGCCGATGAGCCAGGACGGGCGGGCCCCCTTGAGCGCGCGCGTCAGCCCCGCAGCGCCCAGGCCGGTATCGGCCACAACAATCACGGCCCCAATCTTGAGGCAGGCGTAGATGAGGGTGGTGAGCTTAATGCCGGGTGGTACCAGCAGATTGACCCGGTCGCCGGGCTTCACCCCGAGCCGGTACAGGCCAGAGGCAACCCGCTCTACCTCGGCAGCCAGCTCAGCCCACGAGAGCTGGGCGGCTACCTCGGTGCCGTCCCCCTTGCTGCTCATATCAACGATAGCCAGGGTGGTGTCGTCCGCCCGGTCTGCCAGCTCGGCTCCCATGGGGCGGTAATGAGCGGACGCCGGCACCCGGGCAGCGCGTGCAGTGAGGTGGAGTTCCCGCTGGGTGGTGCCGGTAACGAAGCGCTCGGTCAGCCAGGCCAGAATGGGGGTAGCAATGTCTTCATCTTCGGCAACCAGGTGGCTGGCGGTTTCAAAACGGTGAATGTCGGCCTGCGGCAGGCGGGCAGCCAGGTCGGCCATGTAGCGGCGCTGGAAGACCGGGTCTTTAGTGCCCCAGAGCAGCAGGGCAGGCAGGTCAAGTTCTGTAATGCCTTCGGCAACAGAGACCATAGGGTGGTAGCTGGCAGCCGCTTCGGTTGCGGGAATATCGGCAACAAAATTGCGCACGCCTACCCGGTGCTCGGCGGTGGTGTAGGGCAGCTTGTAGGCCTTCTTGACCGCAGCATCAAGACCGCCCTGGGCCAGGCCCAAGGTCACGTCGATAAAGGCGGTTGATTTTTCGGTCGCCCAGGAATGCAGAGCCGGGTTGAGGGCCGCCTGCAGGGCTACCGGGATCTTCTCACCGGCGTCATGAAAAACAGCGGTGTTGGTCAGCATGACACCCGAGACAATCTCCCGGTGACGCAAGGCCCACCCCAGCGAGATCAGCCCGCCCCAGTCATGGGCCAGCGTCACCAGGGGAAGCTCGGTAGTATCAAGCCCAAGCGCGGCCGTAAAATCACCGAGGTCAGCGATTCGATCTGAGAGCGAGCGAGTCAGGCCGGTGCGCTCCGAGTAGCCCATATCGAGCTGGTCAACCGCTACCACGCGCCAGGGCTGCTCGGCTTCAGTTGCAGCAGCGATGACCGACCGCCAGAGATAAGACCAGGTAGGGTTACCGTGCACCGCCAGTACGGTACCGACCGGGGTGCGCCCGGTGGCCTCGAGCGCCGGACCGTTATCGAGGTAGTGCCAGCGGCGACCGACCCCGGCTTCTTCTATCGGGGCGGACGCGGGCACCTGCACCTGCTGGGACCAGGCAGGGTCAACGCCGGGCCAGAGGGCAGGAACAGGAGTGAGCTGGGAAAACGTCATAGTGGCTCCTACCAGGTGATTTCCATGAGCGCGGTGTTCAGGCCGGAGCCCACACCCATGCAGAGAATGCGGTCACCGGCTACGAAGTGGGTGCTTTCCTCAGCCAGGGTCATGGGAAGGGCTGCTGCCGCCACGTTACCCCAGATCGGGAAGGTCATGGGGATGCGCTCGCGGTCAATACCCACGGCTTCAATAATGGCGTTGGTGTGGGCGTTAGAAATTTGGTGGGTTACATAGGAGCGCATGTTGCCCCAGTCCCAGCCGTTCTGGTGGGCTTCTTCCCAGGCCTCAGCGACCAGCTGCAGGCCGTGCTTGAGCAGGCCCGCGGCGTCCGTATTCATCCCCTGGTCGGCTTCACCACCAATGCAGAGATTACGGTGCTCGGTTCCCGCGCGGGAGACCGAACCGACAATCGTGTGGCCCGTGGGGTGCAGATCGGAGCGGCCAATGACGGCGGCCGCAGCTCCTGAGCCCAGGGTCAGGGTGGCGAACTGGGCCAGCACATCGTCTCGGGTTGAATCGGGGCGGTTGAGCTGGCGCAGGGCGGTGGCGTGCCAGGGGGAGGGGTCTTCGCCGTCGACGATAAGGGCGTAGTCGATAGCTCCGGCGTCAATCATGGTGGCGGCCACCGTAATGCCGTTGACGAAGCCCAGGCAGGCGTTGGTGATATCGAAGTTCAGGGCGTGGCGGGGCAGGCCCAGGCGGTCGTGAATACCCACGGCCACGGCCGGTTCAAAGTTATCGCGGGTGACCGAGGTGTTAATAATCAGCCCGATTTGTTCCTTGCTAATACCGGCCTGGGTGATAGCCTGCTCAGCCGCCTGCACCGCGCCGTCCTCAAAATGCATGGAGGCGCCCCAGGATCGGCGCTCGCTAATACCGGCGAGGCGCTCGAGTAGCCCCTTGGGCATCTTCAGTCGCTTGTAGGTGGCCGCTAGTTGCTCGTCAAAGTAGGAGCTGGTGACGACCTCCGGCGGTAGCACCCTGGTGATCGATAGCAGGGAGGCGTTCTTGTGGCGAATATCTGAATTAGCGGTCAATCTACTCTTCTAGCCTTAGTGCGGACTTGGGCAAACCCTTATGTGAAGAAACAGGGCACTTTTTCAATAATATGCCCCGGCGGGGCAGGTGCGGTGATTGATGGTGCGGGTTCATCTCACACCGAACAGGGGCACGGGCCTGCGGTAAAGTGGTAAGCCGACCCAAACCCGTTTTTACCCAACCGATGGGGCCCACCACTATGTACCTAAAATCTTTGACCGTGCGCGGCTTTAAGTCTTTTGCTTCTGCCACCGTGTTTGAGTTTGAGCCGGGCCTCAATGTGCTGGTGGGGCCGAACGGGTCGGGTAAGTCGAACGTGGTGGATGCCCTTGCTTGGGTGATGGGCGCCCAGGGGGCTAAGCAGCTGCGCGGTGGTGCTATGAAGGACGTCATTTTTGCTGGCGGTGGTTCCCGCGGTGCGCTGGGGCGCGCCAAGGTTGAGCTGGTGATTGATAACGAGGACGGTGCCCTGCCGCTGCCTCATGCTGAGATTCGGCTGTCGCGCACCATGTTTTCTGCCGGCGGTTCTGAGTACGAGATCAACGGGGAGCCTGCCCGCCTGGCTGATGTGCAGGACCTACTGGCGGACGCCGGTGTGGGCCGGGAGCTCTACACTCTGGTGGGGCAAGGGCAGGTCGATAAGATCTTGCACGGTACCGCTGATGACCGCCGCGAGCTGATTGAGCAGGCTGCCGGCTTGCTCAAGCACCGTAAGCGCCAGGCGAAGACCGCGAGCAAGCTTGATGATTTGAAGACCAATCTTGACCGGCTGGAGGATCTAGTCGGTGAGCTGGCTGAGCAGTTGGAAGGACGCCGGGAGCAGGCTGATGCGGCCCGGGCAGCTAGCGAGGTGGCGGGCCGTGTTCGCAGCCTGACCGCTGATCTTCTGGCTCACGACGCACGCGCCATGATGCAGGAGCGGGAGGCCGAGCAGGCCGCTGGCCAACAGGCTGAGGCTGCCTGTCTACGGGCGCAGGAGCGCAGCCGCACCCTCGAAGGGCAGCTGGGGGAGTTGGCCGAGGCCCGGCAGGTAGCCCAGTGTGCACTGGATGAAGTTACCCAGCGCCGTACCTCCTTGAAAGAGGTTGCCCACCTGGTGGAGACGGTTCAGCTGGTGGCTGCTGAACGTTTGTCCGCCTCCCACCATCAGGAAGAGGATCAGGACGCCGCCACCCGCCTGGAGTCGGCCCAGCAGGCCTGTGCCCGGGAGGAAGAAAATCTTGAACGGGCCCGGGAGGCGGGAAAAGCAGCTGAAGAAGAACTTACCGCTGCCCACTCTGCCTTAGAAAAGGCCCAGGTGGAGCAGGGCGCAGCCCAGCAGGCACAGGCTACAGCCGACCAGCAGGTGCGGGACTATAAGGAGAACCTGTCGCAGCTCACCGCCCAGCTGGCTACCGCCCGCGTAGCTTTTGAGCGAGCCGGTGAAGAGGCTGCCCGTCGGGTAGCTGAGTATGCTGAGGCTAAAGAGCAGGGGGCTTCAGCCGGTGCTGATACCGAGCGGGCCCAGGCCGCCGTGAACGGCTATCGGGAGCAGCTAGAGCGGGCCGAAACTGAAGCAGAAAACCTGCGTCAGGCGCGCCAGCGGGCGAGCGAAAAGGTGGAATCCAGCCGCAAAGAGCTTCATCAAGTTCAGGTAAAGCTTCATGCTGCTCAGGCCCGCTGCGAGGCCCTTGAGGCGGCCTGGCAGCATGACGATGCCGAAAGTGGCGATAGTGAAGGTCTCCGTCAGCAGGCCCTGGAACAGGGAGCGCAGGAACTTATTTCTCTACTTGAAATTGAAGGTACTTGGCAGGCTGCAGTGGCTGCTGCCTTGGGCCCCTATCTGAGGGCCCTCACCCTGGCAAGCGGTGAGTCCCTACCTGCTGGAGTAACCCAGCTTTATTCCTTTGAGGGAGAGGTTCAGCAGATTGACCTGCGCGAACTATCTATATCTCAAGCTGAGGTTTATCAAGCCCGCCCGCTGGCGGACGTCCTGACCGCACCGCAGGCCCTCAGCCGCGCCCTCGCCGTGCTCACTGCGGATACCTACCTGACTCCCGATCAAGAAGCCGCCCGCGCCCTGGTAGCTGCCCACCCGGGCGTCCGCGCTGTAACCCCCGACGGTACCGTGCTCACCGCAGGCTCAACCCTCTACCCCTCCCAAGAGCGTCCCCTGACTGAACGCTACGCTGAACTCACCCGAGCTCAACAGGCCCACCGGGAGCTTGCCCAGCAACAGGAGCAGGCAGAGAGAGCCCACCAGCAGGCCGAAGAAGCACTGAAGACTGCCCAGGAGGCTGAAAAAACCCAGGCCCGCACCACCGGTTCACTCACAGCCCAGCTAGCTGCTGCCCGGGCAGACCTTGCCACCCTCACCGGCCGGGCAGAAAGCTCACAGGCGACCCTTGACCGTCTGCAAGAAGCCGCCACCCGTGCCGAAGAAGCCCAGAAAGAAACCCAAAGGCAAACGGAGGCCGCTCAAGAGGCCCTGGCCCAGGCGCGCAGCACGGAACCCCAAATAGATAGCGCTACCCTGCGCGAGGCCGTCCGCACCGCAGAAAAAACCCTGGTCGAAGCCCAGGAGGCTAAAACCCTCGCCGAGGCCACAGCAACCTACGCCCGCGAAAAAGAGGAGGCCGCCCAGGCCCGCCTCACCCAGGCCCAAGAAGCCCTGGCCGCCCTCGAAAAGGCTGAGGAGGCTCGTCAGCTGCGCCAACAAGAGGCCGCTGACGCCGGTCACCGTGCCCGCAGGGTAGCTGCCTGCGCCCGGGCTCTGGCGCTGGCCCTCGAACAGGTAGAGAGCCAGCAGAGCGAGGAGCACCGCAAGGCCCTGGCCCGAGCTAAGCAGGCCCAGCAGGCCCTCACTGCCACCCGCGAAGAACTAGCCGGTGCCCAGACCTCCCTGGCTGCCGCCCTGACCCTGCAGGCTGAATCATCGGCCCAGGGCGCCCGCGTTGAAGCCCGCTGGGAAGCCCTGACCCAGCGGATAGATAGCGAGTTGGGGCTCAGTCTTGAAGCCCTGCTAGAGAGCCACAAGGCCAGTGACCTGCCCCGGGAGGACATCGAGACTGACCTGGCGGCAGCCGAGGCAGAGCTGGCCCGCCTGGGCGTTATCAACCCCCTAGCCCTTGAAGAATACGAGGCCCTCGAACAGCGCCATAGCTACCTGCGCCAGCAGATTAAAGACATCAAGACTTCGCGGGCAGACCTGCGGGCCGTCATGAAGGATGTGACCGGCCAGATTGAAACCTCTTTCAGTCGGGCGCTAGCCGATGTGCAGGTAGAGTTCAGCCGGATTTTCTCCCTGCTCTTTCCCGGCGGCCAGGCCGAACTGGTGCTGGCCGACCCCAACGACCTTGAGCACAGCGGGCTTGATATCCGGGTGACACCGGCCGGTAAGAAGGTCACCCGTCTTTCCCTGCTCTCTGGTGGCGAGCGCACCCTGGCCTCCCTGGCCCTGCTCCTGGCGGTTTTTATGGCCCGCCCTGCCCCCTTCTATGTGCTAGATGAGGTAGAAGCGGCGCTTGATGACCGTAACCTGGGCCGTCTGCTGGAGGTGCTGGGGCAGCTGCGGGAGAAGTCCCAGCTGCTGATGATTACCCACCACCAGCGCACCATGGCCCAGGCCGATACCCTCTACGGCATTACCATGCGGCAGGGGGTTTCAAGCGTGCTTTCGCACCGCCTGGCGGACTAGGGTAGCTACTTGCCGGTGTAGCCTTCGTCGGCTATGTCTGCCGGGAAGTTAGGGCGGTAGCCGGGAAACCAGCCAATAGCCGCAAGAAGAAGCAGAGCACCGGCCACGATAAAGGCCGGGAAGAAGCCCCAGGCGTCGATGATAAAGCCAGCTACGAGCGGGCCGACGATCAGGCCGATGTCTGAGACCATCTGGTAGTAGGCCAGGGGCTGACCGCCTGAGCGCTTGTTGCCCACAATATCTGAGACAGCAGCCTGCAGGGAAGGGCCGAGCAGGGCTGAGGCAACGCCCAGAAGTACGGCCGCCCCCACAAAGACAACCGGGTGAGTGATCAGGCCAAAGATGATGGTGACGATACCTGCCAGAATCAGCCCGGAAAAGACCATGGGGCGGCGGCCAATCTTATCGCCCATCTTGCCCGAATAAATCTGGACCAGGGCATTACCGGCTGCATAGGTGGCCAGGGTGAAACCTGCCAGCTTGGCTCCGGCAGCTGCGGCGTCGTAGCCAGCTTCACCGGCGTGCAGGTTAGCTAGGAGGGCTACGGCGGCGAGGGGAACTACGGTGGACTGTAGGCCGAAGACGCTCCACCCTACCGCCAGGTTGGTCACGAGGGCTGCTTTGAAATTGGTGAACTTCAGGGCGTCGGCCAGCTTGAGTTCGGGCTTGGGCACGGCGATACCCTGGGTGTTGAGATTGACCTCCTGCGGCTCGTCCTTGAGCTGGGTCAGCACTACCAGGGCTGCACACAGGAGCATGACCGCATAGACAAAGAAGGGCACCCGCATACCGAGGGACGAGGCAGCTGCCCCCAGCACGGGCCCCAAAATATTGCCCAGCAGGAAGGACGTAGCAAAGTAGCCCGAGACCTTACCCCGAATCGTCGGGGGTGAGCTGCGCACCAAGATACCCATGGCAGCCACGGTAAACATGACCGAGCCGGTACCGCCGACGATGCGGGAGGCAATGAGCATGGGGTAGTTGACCGAAAGTCCGGCCCCGATGGAACCCAGGCCCACAATAATGAGGCCCGCCGAGTAGATGCGGCGCTCGCCGAAGCGGGAGATAAGGCGCCCGGACGCCGGTGCGAAGGCCAGGCGCGAGAGGGCAAAGGCTGAGACGACGAAGGTCGCTGCCATGGCACCCACATCGAAGCTGCGGGCAAAGCCGGGGAGCACGGGGGCGACCAGGCCGTAGCCGAGGGCAATGAGGAATGAGGCGACAATCAGGACCTTAATTGGGGTCGGTACCTTGACGCTTTCGGCGGTGCGGGGCTTTTGGTTGCGGCTTTCCTGCCGTACCGATTCGGGGATGACGGGGATGGCCCCGGTGTCCATGGAGGGGGTGGGAATGTGGTTGCTCATGCGGTGATGCTCTGGTGCCTCTTTGCTGTGTCGATCTATCTGAAAAGTATCTTATCTCACAATGGTGGCCTCTGTGGGGTGCAGTGTGCAGAAGTGCATTCTACTCCCACCGCTGGGGCTGTTATGGGGCGGGGAGAATATGGCAAGCTAGAAGGGTGAATGATTCTCTAACTCTCATTGTGTACATACTTTTTGGTGTGCTGATTCTAGGTGGCGTGCTCGCGGTTCTGCTGCGCGGCCCTAAGGCCCCTAAGGAAGGCTACGAGGGCACCCGCGATGCCGATGACCTCCCCGCAGATAGCACTGACGGGCCGGTCACCACTATCGAGCGTCCGGCGTCCGCCCAGGGCCGCCTGGTGCGCCTGCGCGCCCGCCTCTCGCGCTCCAATAACCTGCTGGGCAAGGGCCTGCTAGCCCTGCTGTCCCGCGACAAGATTGACCAGGAGGTCTGGGATGAGGTCGAAGAGACCCTGCTCCTGGCAGACCTGGGTGCCGAGCCCTCGGCCCGCCTGGTGGAGGCCCTGCAGCAGCGTGTGCGCGTGGAGGGTACCGAGAATCCCGCCCACGTCAAACAGATGCTGCGTGAGGAGCTTCTTTCAATCGTGGGTGAAAATACCGACCGCTCCCTGGCCCTGGACGGTGCCGACGGTAACCCCGGCGTCGTGCTGGTTGTCGGTGTAAACGGCGTGGGTAAGACCACCACCGTGGGCAAGCTGGCCCGCGTGATGGTCGCTGAAGAGAAGAACCTCCTGCTGGGTGCAGCCGATACCTTCCGTGCGGCGGCTGCCGACCAGCTCCAGACCTGGGGCGACCGCGTAGGGGTCGACACCGTCCGCTCCGATAAGGACGGCGCCGACCCGGCTTCCGTTGCCTTTGAAGCTATCCGCGAGGGCAAGGCCCGCGGCGTCGATACCGTCATGATTGACACCGCCGGGCGCCTGCAAAACAAGGCCGGTCTGATGGACCAGCTGGGCAAAATCAAGCGCGTGGTCGAGAAAGAAGCCCCGGTCACCGAGGTGCTCTTGGTCATTGATGCCACCACCGGCCAGAACGGCATGATCCAGGCCAAGGTCTTCTCCGAGGTCGTTCAGATTACCGGCATCGTGCTGACTAAGCTTGACGGCTCAGCCAAGGGCGGCATCGTGGTCGCTATCCAGGAAGAGCTGGGTGTACCCGTCAAGCTCATCGGCCTGGGCGAAGGCCCCGACGATCTGGCGCCCTTCGAGCCCGGTGCCTTTGTCGACGCCCTCCTCGACTAAGGCGCAACCTGAGTTCATCTAGGAACCGGGGGAACTGTTTCTAACAGTTCCCCCGGTTTTTTCATACCCGCCTAGAGCGCCGGTAACCTGCCCGTTACTGCCCGAAACACCCCCGTAACCCCTGTTTTCATGCCCGCAACACGGTCAGGGTACCTGTAACCGGGGCGAAACTCCAGGCGCAAGCAGCCGAAACACGCGCAGAGAACAATAGAACCTGTCAACACACCAAGAGCCGGTCTACCGGCACACAGGTTTTCTTTACGGGTTTTGAAAGGGGTAACAGGCATGGAACTCACCGCCAGTGATGTTTGGACCGTGGTCGCCGCGGCACTTGTTCTGTTCATGACGCCGGGTCTCGCTCTCTTCTACAGCGGTATGACGCGAGCCAAGTCAGCACTCAACATGATGATGATGTCGGTCATCTCAATGGGACTTGTCGGCGTGTGCTGGGTGCTGTGGGGCTACAGCATGAGCGGGGGAGACGCCCTCATCCACGACATCGTCGGCTCACCCTTCAACGATTTTGGCCTATCAGCTACGCTTGCGGACGGCGGCACGAACCTCCTCTCGGTAGCCTTCAGTTCCACCTTCGCTATCATCGCGGTGGCTATCATCTCAGGGTCTATCGCAGACCGCGCCCGCTTCGGCGCCTGGTGCATCTTCGTGCCCCTCTGGCTCACCCTGGTCTACTGCCCCCTGGCCTTCATGGTGTGGGGCGGCGGCCTCTTCGGTGAAGAGGGCTTCATCGGGTCCATGTTCGGCGAAGCCATCGACTTTGCAGGCGGCCTGGTCATTCACATCAACGCCGGTGTCGCCGGTCTCATCCTGGCCCTGGGCTTTATCTCGGGTATCGCCTCAGGCTGGGCTGTGGGCCTCAAGTACCGCTTCGGCTACGACGATTCTCTTGATGTAGTGGGTGTGCACCTGGTCTCCGGCCTCATCGGCACCCTGGCCCTCGGTTTTATCGCAACCCCGGCCACCGGAACCGCCGGTCTCTTCTACGGTGGCGGTCTAGGCCTGCTGGTCACTCAGACCGTTGCAACTCTGATTTCTATGGCCTACTGCGCGGTTGTGACCCTGCTGATTGTGCTCCCGATTCACCGCACCATGGGTTTCCGGGTTAGCGAGAAGCAGGAGATTCAGGGTATCGACCTGGCCCAGCACGCTGAAACCGCCTACGCCATGTCGAGCGGCACCTCCGGTGCCTTCGCTAAAAACTAAAGGGAGTTCACGCCATGAAACTCATTACCGCTTTGATTCAGCCCGAAAAATTTGACGATATCCGCCGGGCCCTCGAAAACTTTGGGGTAGACGGGATGACGGTCTCAGAAGCCCAGGGCTACGGACGCCAGCATGGGCATGTAGAGGTCTATCGCGGCAAGGAATACGGCATTCGCCTGATCCCTAAGGATTCGTCTGGAAATCCTGGCGGATGCTGACCGGGCCGATGGCATCATCGACCTCATTATCGCCACCGCCAATACAGCTAGCGCCGGGTAGACTAGGGGGCATGAAACTTGTCTCCTGGAATGTTGATTCACTCAATGCTGCACTCACCAGTGAGTCGGCCCGTGCCCTGCTCTCCCGCGATGTCTTTGCCTCCATCGCCCTGCTGAACCCCGACGTCCTTGCCCTGCAAGAAACCAAGCTCTCGGCCAAGGGGCCCACCAAGAAGCATCTCGAAGCCCTGCACGCCTACTTCCCCGACTACAAGATTGCCTGGGTATCTTCCGACGAGCCCGCCCGTAAGGGGTACGCGGGCACCATGTTCCTCTACAAGCAGGAGCTAGAGCCCACCGTCACCTACCCCCGCCTCTCTGCCCCCACCACCATGGATGCCGAAGGGCGCATGATTACCCTGGAATTTGAGGACTTCTACGTCACCCAGGTCTACACCCCCAACGCTTCGGACGGCCTGCGCCGCCTGCCTGACCGCCAGGTCTGGGATCGTCTCTACGCCGACTACCTTGCCGGCCTGGACGCCACTAAACCTGTGCTTGCAACCGGCGACTTCAACGTTGCCCACACCGAAATTGACCTGGCCAACCCCAAGGCTAACCGCCGTTCACCGGGCTTCACCGACGAAGAGCGCGAGGGTTTCACCCAGATTCTCTCCCGGGGCTTTACCGACACCTTCCGTCACCTGCACGGGGACGTCACCGGAGCCTACACCTGGTGGGCCCAGCGCTCCCGCACGTCCAAAATCAACAACACCGGCTGGCGCATTGACTACTGGCTGGTATCAGACCGGGTCGCTGAGAAGGTTCGAGCCTCAGAGATGATTGACTCAGGCCCCCGTCAGGACCACACCCCGATTCTCCTCGATATCGACCTGGGCTAGGTAAAAGCTGGTCTATCTGTTAGAAGCCCGAGGGCCCCTGTAACACCGGTGGCCCTCGGGCTTTTTAATGCGTGGATTATTTCGGCTACGTTTCGCCGACTCTTTGCTGCGGACGAGCGGTGTGTTGCCCAACTTGATGTGACGGGCGCGACTAAATATACTCAACTCAACACGTCAGTATATGTTGGGCATCACAAGCCTGGCAGTATCTGTAAAGGCTCACACACAATGTTCGTTACCCAGAAAGAGTTCGCCTCATGATTAAGTATCTGCTGAGGCGAGCAGCTACCTACGCCGTCATGATCTTCTTAACGACGACCGGTGGCTACTTCCTCGCCGTTACCTCACTGAACCCCGCCCTGCTCGAACAGGAACGCATTCCCCGCCCCTCACCGGAGCAGGTTCAGCGCAACTTCGCAGCCTTGAACCTCGACCCCACCATGACCGCCTGGGACCGCTACGTCCAGTGGCTGACCAACGTTGTTCTGCACTGGGACTGGGGCCGAAGCCCCAACGGCGCCTACATCAACGCTGAATTCGGTCAGCGCGTGTGGGTATCAACCCGCCTCTACCTGGTGGCCGTGATTCTCTCCCTCATCATCGGTGTAGCCCTGGGCGTTTACTCAGCAGCCCGTCAGTACAAGTTCTCTGACCGTGTGATTACCGGCTACTCCTACCTGGTCTATATCCTGCCCGCCCCCATCGCCTACTTCCTGGTCCAGCTGGGAGCTGTGGCCATTAACAGTGCAACGGGGGAGCGCATCTTCTTCGTGACCGGTATTTCCTCGCCAGGTCTCACCCCGGGCAGTATCGAATACTGGGTAGACTTGGCAGCCCACTACATCGTGCCCACCTTCTGTATCACGATTATGAGCTGGGGCGGCTACCAGATTTCCCAGCGCCAGTACCTGCTCGACAGCGTCAACGCCGACTTTGTGCGCACTGCTCGCGCTAAGGGCCTCACCCGCAACCAGGCCATCCGCCGCCACGCCCTGCGTGTCTCCTTCATCCCGGTAGCCCAGTCCATTGCCTTTACCGTTCCCTCTATCTTCACCGGCGGCTTCTTCGCCGAGGCCATCTTCGCCTGGCCCGGTATTGGCCTCTGGACAATTCAGTCAATCGGTGCCCAGGACGTCAACGCGGCGGTAGCAACCCTGGCCTACGGCTCCTTCATCTTCGCAGTTGGTGCCATCATCGCTGATATCGCCACCACCATCGTCGATCCCCGAGTGAGGATCTCATGAGCAATTCACCTTCCATTGACCACAACAACCTCACCGGTATTATCACGAGGGTCGATCAGACTAACGCTGACTTCGACATCATCAGCAAGAAGAAGATTATCTTCCGCCGCTTTATGCGGAACAAGACCGCGGTCTTTGGCCTGGCCGTCCTGCTGCTGGTGATAGCTTTCGGTCTCTTTGGCGGCTTCCTCTCCAAATGGGATACCACCACCATCGACCCCTTCTATATCTCCACCGGCCCTAGCTCCGAGCACTGGTTCGGCACTACCAGTGCAGGCACCGACCTCTACGCCCAGATGGTTGAAGCTGTCCGCACCTCGGTCTTCATCGGTCTGATCGTGGGCGGTGTCTCCGTCATCTTTGCAGCTATCTACGGCTGCGTCATGGCCTACTTCGGCGGCAAGATCGACAAGACCATGCTGTTCGTCCTTGAGACCCTGATTATGGCGCCCAGCCTGCTGGTTGTAGCTATTGTCATCAACGGTGCTGGCGGCCAGGCCATCCGCGATAACCTACCCGGCTGGCTCATCCTGACCATCGTGCTCCTGATCTTCAGCTGGATGTACACCGCCCGTGTGATTCGAGCTATGGCCATGTCGCTCATCTCCCGCGACTACGTCAAAGCCGCCCGCTACATGGGTGTGCACCCCCTCAAGATTGTCTGGCGTCACCTGGTGCCCAACATCGGCTCCCTGATGGTGCTTGAATTCACCCGCGGTATCACCGCAGCAATTCTGGCTGAGGTGTCTTACACCTTCATCGGTATTGGCGTGAAATACCCCAACTTCTCACTGGGGTCACTCATCGCCCAGGCTTCAAGCCAGATCAACACCCTGCCCTGGATGTTCTGGATTCCGCTGCTGTTCTTCTTCCTGCTGGTTGGCCCCCTGGCCCTGATGAATGACGGCTTGCGTGACGCCTTCGATCCCACTTCCCTGTCCGTTGGCAAAGTTAAGAAAAAGAAGAAGTAAATGAGCACTACACCAGTACTGAGCGTCCGAGACCTCAACGTAAAGTTCAATACCGAAAACGGTATTGTGCACGCGGTGCGCGGCATTGACTTCGACCTCTACGCGGGCAAGACGCTGGGCATCGTGGGCGAATCCGGCTCCGGTAAGTCGGTTGCCTCGATGGCCATCATGGGACTGCACCCCACCACCGCAGACATCACCGGTTCCATCAAGTACAACGGCACCGAACTACTGGGTCTGACCGATAAGCAGATGTGCGACTACCGTGGCAAAGAGATTTCCATGGTCTTCCAGGATCCGCTGTCATCACTCACCCCGGTCTTCACCATCGGCCACCAGCTGGCTGAGGTACTCAAGGTCCACAACAGGGGCATGAGCGATAAGGCTATTCAGGCCCGCTCCGTGGAGCTCTTGCGTCTGGTCGGCATTCCCTCACCCGAGAGCCGTCTCAAGTCCTTCCCCCACGAGTTCTCGGGCGGCATGCGTCAGCGCGTCATGATTGCTATGGCCATTGCGAACGAGCCACGCGTACTGATCGCCGATGAACCCACCACCGCGCTGGATGTCACCATCCAGGCTCAGGTGCTTGAGGTGATGCAGAAGGCCCAGGAAGAGACCGGAGCGGCTACCATCATGATTACCCACGACCTGGGAATCGTAGCCGGTATGGCCGATGAAATCATGGTCATGTACGCGGGCAAGGCTGTAGAGCATGCCGCTGCCACCGACCTCTACAAGAAGCCCTCCATGCCCTACACCATCGGTCTGCTGGGTGCTGTACCCCGCGTGGACCGCAAGGAAAAGACCTCCCTGGTGCCGATTGAGGGAACCCCGCCCAACCTGCTCAAACCCGTGGTGGGCTGCTCCTTCGCAGCCCGCTGCCCGGTGGCTACGGACGCCTGCCTCACCCAGGAGCCGGAGCTCAAGCTGATTGCCGGTACCGGTGAGAACCACCGCTCAGCCTGCCTGTACGCAGAGAAGTTCGTCAACGAACGTCCTGAGCAGATGTTCCCCGTGCCTCCCATTCCCGTCTCTGCCCTCGATAGCGTACCCCGCGAAGAGCGCGCCAGCGTGCTTGAGGTAAAGAACGTCAAGAAATTCTTCCCCCTCACCAAGGGCGCCCTCATCAAGCGCCGTGTGGGCACCGTCAAGGCCGTCAACGGGGTCAGTTTCGATATCCGTGAAGGCGAGTGCTTCTCCATCGTGGGCGAGTCAGGCTGCGGTAAGACCACCACCCTGCTCGAAATCATGGAGTTCTCCAAAGACATTGACGGCGAAATCGTCATCGCCGGTGTCTCCAACAAGCAGGGCCTACGCGGCTCCGAACTCAACGCCCTGCGCAAGAACCAGCAGATGGTCTTCCAGGACCCAACGGGTGCACTCGACCCCCGCTTCACCGTCTACGAAATTCTGGCCGAACCCCTACAAAACCAGGGCTGGGCAGTTAAAGACATTAAGAAGCGCGTACTTGAACTGATGAAGACCGTCGGCCTGCAACCTGACCACGTCAACCGCTTCCCCAACCAGTTCTCCGGCGGCCAGCGCCAGCGTATCGGCATCGCCCGTGCGCTCGCTGTCAACCCCAAGCTGGTGGCTCTCGACGAGCCGGTCTCTGCTCTTGACGTCTCTGTTCAGGCAGGCGTCATTAACCTGCTGGAGACGCTGCGTGTCGAGCTGGGGCTGAGCTACCTGATGGTGGCACATGATTTGGCTGTGGTGCGCCATGCCTCTGACCGCGTGGCCGTTATGTACCTGGGCCGGGTGGTCGAGATTGGCAATGTGGACGAGGTCTTTGATAACCCCGTGCACCCCTACACCCGGGCTTTGCTCTCTGCCATTCCTGTGCCCGACCCCGAGGTGGAGGCCAACCGCCAGCGCATTGTGCTCGAAGGCGACCTGCCCACCCCCGTGAATGCACCGGAGGGTTGTGCTTTTGCAACTCGTTGCCCCATCTTCAAGCTTCTTCCTGAAGATAAGCAGAAGAACTGCACCGAAAATGTGCCTGTTCTAAGCCGGGCGAGTGAGGACCACCAGTACGCCTGTCATTATCCTGAACACGAAGTTGCTATGAGCTAAATTACATGTATAGTATGTAATCGGCATCACTTATCGCCCGCTTTTGGGGCATCCCCTTTACAAAGGAGAAGAGAGAATGAACAAGAATGTAGTTCTGAACCGCCGCACCCTGCTCTGGGGTACCGGCATCCTGGGAACCACTGGTCTGCTCACTGCCTGTGGTGGTTCTAGCGGCAACACCACTAGCGCAGCATCTGCCAGCATGGCGGCAGCCGGTGATGAGGTCAAGGTCGAAATTAATGAGCAGGACGTCGCTAACCTGCAGACCGGTGGCGTTGTCAACCTGCCCGTTAGCTCCCTGGGCCCTGATTTCAACATCACCTCTCAGAACGGTAACTCAGCAAATAACAGCTTTGTTCTCTCCACCTTCCATACTTCGATGACCAGCGGTATCTGGCAGTCAGACTTCGACGGTACTCCCAGCATCAACCCCGACTTCTGTGAGTCCTACGAGTCTGAAACCGTTGATGGCGTGCAGACCATCCGCGTCAAGCTGAACTCCAAGGCCAAGTTCAACGATGGCACTCCCATTGATATTGAGTCCCTGCGTACCTCATGGAACGTTTTCAAGTCCACCGAGGGCGACTACAACATTGTTACCTCGGGCATGTACGAGTTCATCGAGTCCATTGAAGAAGATGGCGACGCCTTCTCTGCTGTTGTGACGATGAGGCAGCCCTA
Organism: Candidatus Rothia avicola; assembly: GCA_019115985.1. GTDB lineage: Bacteria > Actinomycetota > Actinomycetes > Actinomycetales > Micrococcaceae > Rothia > Rothia avicola. The sequence goes on from DXCN01000020.1 coordinate 58,104, forward strand.
CTACCCGGCAGATAACCTCTTTGGTACCCTGCTGCACCCTGCCATGGCAGACCCGGCAGTCTTCAACGAGGGCTGGACCGACAACCCCAACCCCGACTACGGCGTAGGCCCCTTCAAACTGGAAGAATGGAACTCAGCAGAAAAGCGCCTTTCCGTTGTTCCCAACGAAAACTGGTGGGGTACTAAGCCCATCCTAGACCGCATCACCTTCCGCCAGATGGAAGCCAGTGCAGCTCGGGCAGCCTTCCGCAACGGCGAAATTGATGCAGTGGAAGCTCGAACTTTGGCTGCCTATAAGGACGTTGAAGGCACCGCCGATGCTGAGCCCCGTCGTTCTCTGCGTCTCTTCTCCGGCGGCTTGAACCTCAATCCTGCCCGTATTCAGGACGTTGCCCTGCGCCGCGCAATCTTTGCCGGCACCGACCGTAAGGCCCTCTCAGACATTCGTTTCCAGGGCCTGAACTGGAGCGAAGAGACCCCGGGCTCCATGCTTCTACTGCCTATCTCTGAGTACTACCAGGACAACTACCCAGAAGAGCGCGGTGTTGAGGCAGCCCAGAAGATTCTGGAAGATGCCGGTTACACCAAGAGCGGCGACTACTACGCTAAGGACGGCGCTAACGCCAGCTTCCGCGTAACCAGCTTCGGCGATGACCCCGGAGCTGCCGCACTGGCTCAAACTATGGTTGAGCAGATGAAGGCCATCGGTATTGAATGCTCCATCGACCAGCAACCCAGCGCTAACTTCGCCTCGGTGGTCGGTAATAAGGAATACGACATGACCTTCTCTGGCTACTCTGTTGGCTCTGACGCTACCGGTGCCACTCGCCAGTACTATCACTCATCTAACCTCGACGGTGCGGCTGGCTCTGAGGAAATCGACGCCATGATCGCCGAGATGGAAAAGATTGAGGACGACGCTGAGCGTAACGCAAAGTGCAACGAGATCGAAAAGAAGTTCATGGCCGAGTTTGCAACCCTCGGTACTGTCTTCAATGGTCCTAGCATCTTCTACTGCAAGACCAAGCTAGCTAACTACGGTGCCGCTATGTTTGGTGGCCCCTCTGCTAACCCCCACCTCTGGGCCCGCCTTGGCTGGATGAAGGACTAAGCTCCTCGAGTCTAGAAATCTCCTAGGGTAACCCCTAACTTGCCCCATCACCTGATGCAGGTGGTGGGGCACGTTGTTTGTTTAATCTGGGTTGTTATCTCGGCCTGTTGTCATATCTGTGGGTTGGTGGCCAGGGGAGGGGATCTGGAGATGCTGAAAACATCAGAAAAATTTAGAGAAGCTAATCTATTTCTGATAAAAATGCTCAGCGCTTACGGGGCTATTATGTGAAATACGGGTTGAAAAAGAGTTACAGTGGCATAAATTACCTGCTAGGGTAGTCTCAACCATACAAAAGGTGTGGCGAATATTAAGTTCTGCTTATCTAAGGATGGCGTTATGACTGCACGTATTAACCTCAACCGCAGGTCTTTCTTCATTGTCTCGGGCGTCGCCGGTATGACCGGCCTGCTCGCAGCCTGTGGCGGCAACAGCAATACCTCAAGCGCCGAAACCGGCTCAGCCCTCACCAGCGGCAGCGACATCTCGAAGCTCGTAGCTATCAACGAACATGACCGCGCAGACCTGCAGACTGGCGGCGTCCTTAACCTTGCCGTAGCTACCCTGGGCCCCAACTTCAACGTCGCAACCCAAACCGGCTATACCACCAGCAATCTCAACGTCATGGCGGCCGTCAACACCGCCACCGTCAGCGGCCTCTGGAAGACCAACGCCCTGGGCGAATACAGCATCAACACCGACTACTGCACCGCCTACGAAGCGAGCGAAACCGACGGCGTGCAGACCATCTCCATCAAGCTCAACCCCCGGGCTAAGTTCAACGACGGCACCCCCGTGGACGTCAAGGCCCTGCAGGTGACCCACAAGACCCTCACCGAAGAGGGCTACAACATCGTAGACCCCGGCGTCTACGCCCACATCGCATCCATCGAAGAAGACGGCGACGCCTTCTCGGTTAAGATCACCATGGCCGAACCCTACTATCCCATCGAGGGTCTCTTCGGCACCGGGTTGGTACACCCCGCCATGGAAGACCCCGCAATCTTCAACGACGGCCTGCTCGATACCATCAACAACGACTACCTCTCCGGCCCCTACAAGGTCGATAACTGGGACTCTGCCCAGAAGGTGCTCACCGTTGTGCCCAACGAGAACTGGTGGGGCGAAAAGCCCCTGCTCGACCGCATCACCTTCCGCCAGATGGAAGCCTCAGCAGCCCGCGCAGCCTTCCGCAACGGTGAAATCGACGCGGTGGCCGCTAACAGCCTGACCGCCTACAACGACATTGACGGCACCAGCGGCGCTGAACCCCGCCGCGGCCAGAAGCTCTACGCCGGTGGCCTGGTCATCAACCCTGAGCGACTCACCGACACCGCCCTGCGCCGCGCAATCTTTGCCGCTATCGACCGTAAAGCCATTGCAGCCGTCCGCTTCAACGGTCTGAACTGGACCGAAGAAGTACCCGGCTCCATGATGCTCATGCCCTTCGCTACCGACTACCAGGACAACTACCCAACCGAAACCGGTGCAGAGGCAGCCAAGAAGATCCTGGCCGATGCGGGCTACAGCCAAAACGGTGACTACCTGGCCAACTCTTCAGGCAATGCCAAGTTCGCCATCACCACCTTCGGTGATGACCCGGTTTCATCAGCTACCGCCCAGACCATTGTGCAGCAGATGAAGGCTGCCGGTATCGAATGCAGCATCGATAACCAGCCCGATGCAAACTTCTCCACCGTCATTGGTAACAAGGAATACGATGTGACCTTCTCCGGCTACGGCATCCTGGGTGAAGACGCATCAGGTTCAGCAGAGTACTTCTACCACTCAGCCACCTACAACGGCATCGGCACCGACGAAATTGACGCGATGTGTGAGCGCCTGCGCACCATCGAATCCATGGAAGAGCGTAACGCCCTGTCCAATGAAATCGAGAAGAAGCACATGGCAGAGGTTGCCACCATGATTCCCATCATCAACGGCCCCGAAATCTGGTTCTGCAAGACCAACCTGGCCAACTACGGTGCCTTCCTCTTCGCCCGCCCCTACGCCAACCCGTCCGCCTACATCAACGCAGGCTGGATCAAGGAGTAGGTTCAACTCCCAAGTTTCCACTTTTTCGCCGGTTTTCGACGGTTTAGCCGTTGAAAACCGGCGAAAGTGTCGAAACAGGGATTCTGACTCTCAACCGCGCAAACCCGGCGGCTCCTTGCCTATATACGTTATTCTTAATAGCTGATTCTTAAATTTGTTAGCGGGCCCCTCTAAGCCCGCGACGCCCATCCAGCCACGAAAGTAGTGCACAGCCCGTGTTTAATTCACTCTCAGACCGGTTGACAGCAACCTTCAAAAACCTGCGCGGCAAAGGCAAGCTGACTGAAGCAGATATTGACGCTACAGTACGCGAGATTCGCCGTGCCCTGCTGGATGCCGACGTGGCCGTTCCCGTCGTCCGCGAATTTACCTCCCACATCAAGGAACGCGCCCTGGGCGCAGAGGTCTCCGAAGCCCTCAACCCCTCCCAGCAGATTGTTAAGATCGTCAACGAAGAGCTGGTCAATATTCTGGGTGGCCAGACCCGCCGTATCAACATGGCCAAGACCGGCCCCACCATCATCATGCTGGCCGGTCTGCAGGGTGCCGGTAAGACCACCCTGGCCGGTAAGCTTTCTCACTGGCTCAAGAAGCAGGGCCACACCCCCATGCTGGTGGCCTCTGACCTTCAGCGCCCTAACGCCGTCAACCAGCTCAAGGTGGTGGGTGAGCGCGCTGGCGTGCCTGTCTACGCCCCGCACCCCGGCGTCACCAGCGAATTCGACCTCCCCACCGGTGACCCCGTGCAGGTCGCCCGCGACGGTGTAGCTGAGGCCCGCGTCAAGCTGCACGATGTGGTCATTGTTGATACCGCAGGCCGCCTGGGCGTTGACGCCGAGCTCATGCAGCAGGCCCGTGACATCCGCGATGCCATTGAGCCCAATGAAGTCCTCTTCGTCATCGATGCCATGATCGGTCAGGACGCCGTCAACACCGCTAACGCCTTCAACGAGGGTGTTGACTTCACCGGCGTTGTGCTCTCTAAGTTGGACGGTGACGCCCGCGGTGGTGCTGCTCTGTCAGTTGCTTCGGTAACCGGTAAACCCATCATGTTCGCCTCAACCGGTGAAAACGTCACCGACTTTGAGCAGTTCCACCCCGACCGTATGGCCAGCCGTATTCTCGATATGGGTGACGTGCTTACCCTGATTGAGCAGGCCGAGCAGACCTGGGACAAGGCCGAAGCTGACCGCATGGCCAAGAAATTCGTTGACCAGGAAGATTTCACCTTCGACGACTTCCTGGCTCAGATGCAGCAGATTCGCAAGATGGGGTCCATGAAGAAGCTGCTCATGATGATGCCGGGTGCAGCCCAGATTCGTCAGCAGCTGGAGAACTTCGACGAGAAGGAAATCGACCGCGTCGAGGCTATTGTTCGCTCCATGACCCCGCACGAGCGCGTGGCTCCCAAGATTATTAACGGCTCCCGCCGTGCCCGTATCGCTAAGGGTGCCGGTGTGACCGTTTCTGAGGTCAACATGCTCATGGAGCGTTTTGCCCAGGCCCAGAAGATGATGAAGAAGCTGGCCAGCGGCAATATGGCCGGTATGCCCGGTGGCATGCAGATGCCCGGTATGGCTGCTGCCGGTGGTGCTGCCCGCAAGAACAAGGGCAAGGGTAAGGGCAGGCAGAAGGCTCGTTCCGGTAACCCGGCAAAGCGCGCCCAGCAGGAGCAGGCAGCCGCAGCTAAGCAGCAGGCTGCTCTGGGCTCGGCCTTTGGCCAGCAGGCCCAGGACGTGAAGCCTGAGGATCTGAACCTGCCTAAGGGCTTCGAGAAGTTCCTCAAGTAAAACCTACCGATAGGGCGGGGGTAAGCAGTTGGCCTACCCCCGCCCTGTGGCTTTTAAGGACGCTTGGGGCAGGGGCCAGTTCTGCTGAGAGAGTGCAAGGGCCCCTCTACCTTTTACGCTGTAGTCTGGCGCGGTACATTGGGTGTAGTAACCGCCCGTTGAGAAGGAGCAGCACCGTGGTTGATTCTTATCTGCCTGAAGATGAACTGAAGGCTTTTATTGAAAGTCTGCCCACCCGTCGTCTGGCGGCCGGTGCTGTGATTCGTAATGAAGCGGGGCAGCTGCTTCTGGTCAAGCCTAACTATAAGGACGGCTGGACTATCCCGGGTGGCACCGTTGAGGCGGGCGAAGCTCCACAGTCAGCCTGCTTCCGTGAGGTGGCTGAGGAAGTTGGCCTTACCCTTGAGCCGGGCCGTCTTCTGGTGGTTTTCCACGGCCTGCAGATGGGTATCTGGGGTGACTCTACTTACTACATCTATGACGCCGGTGTACTTCCTGCCCATGCGGTCATTACCCTGCAGGAAGAAGAGCTGACCGCTTATGAATGGGCAGCGCCCGAAGATTTGGGTAGCTACTTTGATCAGGGGCAGGCCTACCGTTTGCAGCAGGCTTTCCGAGCCCTGCAGACCGGGGCCGTGTACGAGTTCTCTAGCGATTCACCTGCACGCTAGTTACCCCTGCCTTGTGTGGCCCGGGGCAGAGCTCTGCCCGTTTGATGAAGCGTTGATAAGGATTGTAAGCATATGACTGAATCACACCGTGACCCCGCTCAGCAGGATGCCTCCCACAGGGAGGTTGTGGGTTCTGATGTGCTATGGGTGCGTCTGCGCATTGATCGTGCCCAGCCCTGGGGGAGCTGGCGGGAGCTAGTGCCCGCCCTGTACAGCGGCGCGTCTGATGCTCAGCAGGTGGCGGACGCCGGTGAGCAGCTTGCCCTGCCTGCTGACGTTGAGCAGCAGGTTCGGGAGCAGCTAGAGAGCATTATCGGCATGATTCGGGAGCAGGCTCAGGGAGCTGACCAGAGCTACGAGTACACCGATGAAGACATCAAGAGTGTTGAGGAACTCGCTGCTAACCCCGATAAGTTCGATAATCTGATTCAGCAGATTATGCAGGCAGAGCAGGGGAGCGAAGAGCTCCTGGCAGAGCCTGAAGAGGCTTCGACTGAGGCTACCGAAGAGGAGCTTCAGGCGCTGACAGGCGACCCCACCCCAGAGGCTCTGGCCGCGATGGAAGAGCTGAACTGGGAGATTACCCCTCAGCTAGCGGGCTATTTAGAGTCGGTAGCGACGGTGACGGCCCTTGAGACGGACGGACGCCGTGCCCAGCTCTTTGTGCTGTGCGAGCGGGTGCCGGGGCAGGCGTCCTTGCGCACCGTGGAGACCGACAGCACCGGGGTGCTGTTGCCCGGCATGCCCCTGAACGAGTTTCTGAATCAGCTGGACGCCCTTTTCCCGGGTGCCGCTGACCTGCTGCCCCAAAAGCCGGGGGAGGACTACCACCTGGCGTCCTTCTCCCAGGGCACCGATTCCCTGAGCCTTGACCCCCACGGGGTGAGTGCTGCGCTGGTGGAGCTATCGATGGCTGACCTTGCTACCTACATGCAGCCTGAGCTCATGGCCGGTGAGGTTGAGGCGGCACCTGCCGATAAGGGCTGGTCGCTGCTTACCGCCGACCCCCGCACCCTGGCGAACCTGCTTGAAGCCATGAACGTGCCCTCGATTGTGGCTGAGCAGACCCTCTTTGGTCAGAACCTGACCTTCGTGCTCCCGGCCGATTCCACCGGCCCCGAAACCGGTAGTGTCACCGACTGGGTTAACCAGGTCATGGGCACCCCCGACTCGGGTTTGGTGGGCACCGTGCTGACTTTTAGCTGGTCGCCTCTAACAAAAATTGGCTCTGCCCTTGAACGGGTCTCTAGCGAAGTGGGCAACCTGGTCTGGAGTCTGCCGGGCCTACTCCCGGCACCGTTCAGGGAACTAGCCGCCCGTGACCAGCTCGAACAGCTCATCTGGCTCTACGGGCTCGATGAGCAAACCGCTAACCGCCTGACCAACTACGTGCTGGACTGCGAAAGCTCCGACGGGCTGGAATCTACAATCCATGCCCTCGAACTGCCCGAAGAGCTACTGAAGGTGCTCACCGGGGCGGTGCACCTTGATGAGTTCGTGGGCTACCGAAAATTCGCCCCCGATATGAACGGGCTGGAGCGCTTCAAGGAGAGCGTCACCGCCTACCCCAACGGCACCGATACACTCAGCACCGTGAGCCGAGAAATTAGGGAACGCCCCTGGCTTCTCACAGCGGACGCCACTGCCCAGCTCGGTGCCTCCGGTGCCCTGGCCCTGTGGGCAGCCCGGCGCGTAGCGCAGGGGCGTTCACCTCGCGCTGCCCTCATCGCAGCAGCCACCCTCGGGGCAACCGGCGCAGCCGAACTGGTCATCGCGCGGGTCTACCACCGCCTGCAGGCAGTCGAGAAACTGCCCACGGTTGAACACCATCGGGTGCGGCCCCTCTCGCTGACCGAAGAGCTCCGCGCCCAGGCCCAGCAGCAGGCAGGAGAAGCCTCCGAGCGACAGGCCCCCAAGGTCGTCCGCAACGCCCAGAAGCTGGGCCGCCAGGCAGGGCAGCTGGCCCGCCAGCAGCTGGGGCGTTTCTTCGGCGCTCGCGACTAAGAGCCCGGCTCCCTCCACCTCGCGGGGGAGCCGCCAGCTCCCTGGTCTTGATACAGTGGGCAGGTGAACACAGCCGCTCGTTTTTCCTTCTCACAGATAGACCCCGACTGGGAGCGCCCCACCCCGCCGGCGGCGTCCTTGCGCCGGGACGTGCTGGTCTGGCTCGTGGTGCTCGCCGCAACCCTGCTACTGAACGCCGCCTACCACTCCGCGGGGTTTCTGGGGGATAACGCCCAGCAGATTCATCACTCCTACTGGGCAGCTGCGGCGATGACGCTGCCACTTATTTTCCGCCGCGTCTACCCGCTCAGCATGATGCTCCTGGCCACCGCGCTCTTCTTTACTCTGAGCTATGTGTCTGAAATAGCGCCCGCTACCCTGAGCTACCAGCTCTGCTATTTTGCGGTACTCTATGCCGGTATCGCCTGGGGCAAGAACCGCACCCTGACCTGGATTGTCTACGCCCTGGTCTGCACCGCCGCCCTTGTTTGGATTGTGGTTGCCTGGGTAGTAACCGACTCAGCCTACAGCATAGCCGGTGTTGAGGAGTATTCAGGTGGCCTGTTCAGCCAGGCAACCGCTGGCTACGTGATGGCTTGTATGACCAATCTTTTCTACTTCGGGTGCGCCGCCCTGATGGGGCGCACTGCCTGGAACCAGGCCTACCAGCGGACCGCCCTTGCGGCCCAGGCTCGGCAACTAGAACAGCAGGCAGAACAGATGGCCCAGGACGCCGTGACCCGCGACCGCCTGCGTATCGCCAGGGAACTCCACGACTCGGTGGGCCACCATGTCTCGTCCATGGGGATTCAGGCGGCTGCTGCCCGTCGGGCCCTGAGCAAGAAACCTGAACTGGCAGCAGAGCCCCTGGCTAACATCGAAAAGCTGGCCCGCTCTTCGGTCTCTGAAATGAAGAACCTGATTCGCGTCATGCGGGCTGCCGGGGAAGCGGAGCATGATAGCGGGGCAGCCAAAGAGCCTCAAGTAGCAGAAATCTTTAACCTGGTTGAGCACATGAGCTCGGTCGGCGTCCAGACCCGGCTGCAGGTAGGGGATCAGGACCTTGCCCGGCTGACCCACCTTCACCAGGGAACCCAGCTGTCTATCTACCGTATGGCCCAAGAAGCCCTGACCAACGTGCGCAAACATTCAGCTGCCCAGAATGCGGTGCTGGCTCTGCGTACCGGCGGCAGCCCCGGTGCCCACTGGGCTGAATTAGAGGTCACTGATAACGGCCCTGCCACCGGCCTGGAGCGGGGAGAGGGCCAAGAACACATACCCGATCCTAGCCGCCACGGCTACGGTCTGCAGGGCATCCGGGAACGAGCTGCCGCCCTGGGCGGTACCTACTGGGCCGGACGCCGCCACGGCGCCCCCGGCTGGAAGGTACAGGTACGCTTCCCCATAGACCTTGACGAAACCCACGACACCTACGCCTCTAGGAGCACCTCATGACCCTCAAAGTACTGTTAGCTGACGACCAAGACCTGGTGCGTTCCGGTTTCGCCCTCATTCTCTCCATGGAGGATGACATCGAGGTGGTAGGCCAGGCCCGCAACGGGGCCGAGGCCCTCGAACTGGCTGTAAGTCTCCGCCCCGATGTGGTGCTCATGGACGTTCAAATGCCCGTGATGGACGGAATCACCGCAACAGCCGCCCTCACCGAGAAGCTGCCGGGTACGTCCGTCCTGATTCTGACCACCTTCGACCGCGAGGACTACCTCTTCTCATCCCTGCAGGCCGGGGCCAGCGGCTTTCTGCTCAAAACCTCGGACGCCGATGAGCTGGTTGAAGCTATCCGTAAGGTTGCCGACGGTCTGGCTCTGCTGTCGCCCGAGATGACCCTGCCACTCATTGCCCGTTTTGTGGAGCAGACCAAGGGGCAGGACGCCGCCGCGCAGGCAGGTAGCTTAGGGCCGGGCAAGAGCGGGGGAGTGCGCTCCGCCCAGGAGCTGAGCCCCGAGGATGCTTTCGCCCTAGACGCGCTCACCCCCAGAGAGAAAGAAACCCTAGAGCTTCTTGCCCAGGGCCTCACCAATGCAGAAATCGCAGAAAAACTCTTCCTCGGGGCGGCAACCGTCAAGACACACGTCTCTAACATCCTGGCCAAGACCCACAGCCGCGACCGCGTCGGTGCCGTCATCTTCGCCCACCGGGTAGGGCTAGCCTAGATTCTCAACCCAGCTTCTCAGCGTCCGCCCACAATCTCCCCCGCCCGACTCCACCCGGCGGGGGAGTTGCTATGCTCACAGCCTTCCTAGACTTGAGGTACAAGCTACCCAAAGGAAGTGCCCCATGACTGACCGAACCATAGAAGTGCGTGACCTCACCAAGGTCTACGGCAGCGGCCCCGGTGCCACCACCGCCGTAGAAAAGGTGAGTTTTACCGTTGAACCCGGCTCCATGACCGGCTTTCTTGGCGCTAACGGCGCGGGTAAAACCACCACCATGCGCATGATCATGGGCCTGCTCGAACCCACCGAAGGGCAGGTACTCTACGGCGGCCGCCCTATCACCGCCGCAGACCGCGCGGGTTTTGGCTATATGCCCGAAGAACGCGGCCTCTACCCCAAGCAGGCTATCCTGGCCCAGCTCATCTACCTGGGTCAGCTACGCGGTATGAGCGCCAGCACCGCCCGCACCATCGCTACCGACCACCTCACCGAACTGGGGCTGGGGGAGCGCCTGAATGACAAGCTTGAATCCCTCTCTCTCGGTAACCAGCAGCGGGTGCAGATCGTAGCCTCTATCCTGCACCAGCCCACCGCCCTGATCCTCGACGAACCCTTCTCCGGCCTTGACCCTAAAGCCGTAGACACCATGGTCTCCATGATGCGCGAGCTTATGCGTGGTGGGGTCCCCATCCTTTTCTCATCCCACCAGCTCGATCTGGTTGACCGTCTCTGCGACCGCGTCGTTATTCTGCACGGCGGAACCGTCCGCGCCAGCGGCAGCGCCACCGAACTGCGCGAATCAGGCGCCCCCCGCTACCTCTACCGGGGCGGGGCGGACGCTGCCTGGCTCCGTGACCTGGCTGGGATCAATGTCCTTGATGTTTCCGGTACCGACGCCGTCCTCGAACTGGCCCCCGGTGCCGACCTCGCTAGCGTCCGCCACCAGATCCTCAGTGTTGGCCTAGAGCACGACATACACGAGTTCTCCCGCCAGCTCCCCACCCTCGGCGACATCTACCGAAAGGTCACCGGCCAATGAACACCGCCCCCAAAAACGCCTGGCAAATCGTCGCAACCCGCGAAATCATGGTCAAGCTGCGCGACAAATCCTTCATCGGCGGAACCATCTTCTCCCTCGTCATCATCCTGGCCGCAATCCTCATCCCTTACTTTATGAGCTCAGGGTCAACCGACTACACCGTAGCCACCAGCGACGACCGGGCCACCTCCCTGGTCGCTGCCGCTGAAGCCAGCAGCGATGAGAACACCAGCTACACCGCCATCCAGGTCGACAGCGCGGACGCCGCCCGCACCCTCGTTACCGAAGGGGACGCGGACGCCTACCTTGCCCCCACCGACCAGGGCTGGGAACTCGTCTTCGACTCTTCCCCCGACAACAGCCTGGTCACTGAACTGAGCGCCGTCATCACCTCCACCGTTACAGCCGAAAACGCAGCTGCCGCAGGCGTTGACCTCGAAGCCCTGGCCGCGGGTACCCAGGTGAGCACCAGCGTCCTCTCCGGTAACAGCAATGCAGGGCTGGCCTTCCTCATCGCCATGGTCTTCGCCATGATTTTCTACATGACCACCGTGCTCTTCGGCGTAGCCATCGCCAACTCCGTGGTCGAAGAAAAACAAAACCGCATCGTCGAAATCATCGCCACCGCCATACCGCTCGGCCAACTCCTCGCCGGCAAAATCGTGGGCAACATCGTGCTCGCCATCCTGCAGGTAGCCATCTACGCAGTCGCCGGCCTCATCGGCATGCAAATCACAGGAAGCGCCTCAGAATTCGGCTGGATCCTACCCTCGGTCGGCTGGTTCGCCCTCTTCTACATCGTCGGTTTTGCAGCCATCGCCACCATCTGGGCTGCCGTCGGTGCCATGGCAGCCCGCACCGAAGACATCGCCAACCTCTCCAACCCCATCACCATGGTGCTCATCGCCGCCCTCTTCGCCGGTATCTACGTCTCAGGAACCTGGCTCAAGATTGTCTCCTTTGTGCCTGTCCTATCCTCCATCGCCATGCCCCGCCGCCTGCTCACCGAAGATGTAGCCCTCTGGGAACCCCTAATCGCCCTCACCCTCACCCTGGCAACAGCAGCCCTCCTCACCCGGCTCGGCGCCCGCATTTATCGCGCCAACATCATGCGCGGCGGAACCTCGGTGAGCTGGAAGCAGGCGCTTAAGAAATAGGTCTAACCGGGGAGGGGCGGCGGGCTGGCCCAGCGCCTGAGCTCGCGCTCGCTGCCGACCCTCTCACCCGGTTCGCTTGCGCTCACTGGGTGATTCACGCCAGCCCCGAGCCAGCAGCTTCGCTGCGAGCTCTATGCGCTGGAGTAGTCCGGGTCAGCTTGCTCACAACACGCTCACTCCATAGAGCGTAACCCTAGATTAAGCGGGGCGGAGCTGGCATACTTGACGGGTACTCGATTTTTCCCGGCCCCTCTCATCCGGGAGAAATTGTGTCCGCAGAGGTCTTGACGAAGCCCGCCCCACGAGCTGACACCTGACCTCGAACAGTTATAGAAAACAGGAGAAACCACTACAGTGGCTGTTAAAATTCGTCTGAAGCGTTTCGGTAAAATCCGCGATCCCCGCTACCGTGTTGTAGTAGCTGACTCACGCACCAAGCGTGACGGTAAGGCTATCGAGGAAATCGGCATTTACCACCCGACCGAGAACCCCTCACGCATCGAGATCAACTCAGAGCGTGCCCAGTACTGGCTGTCAGTTGGCGCCCAGCCCACCGAGCAGGTAGCTGCTCTGCTGAAGCTGACCGGCGACCTGGCTGCTGCCAAGGGCGAAAAGGCTGAGTCAACCGTAAAGCCCGTTGACGCCAAGCCCGAGTTCGTTGTTCCCGAAAAGGGTTCCGTCATCCTTCCCGAGGCAATCACCCCCAAGGGCGAGGACAAGGCTGAAGAAGCTCCCGCAGAAGAGGCTGCTGAAGAAGCAGCTTCTGAGGAAGCAGCTGAGTAATCATGTTGGCTGACGCTCTCGAACACCTCGTTCGGGGTATCGTCGACAACCCAGACGATGTCCAGGTCCGCGCCAAAACCGGCCGCCGGGGCGAAACCCTGGAGGTTCGCGTGAACCCTGATGATCTTGGCCGTGTGATTGGCCGCTCCGGCCGCACCGCCAAGAGCATCCGCACCGTGGTCAACGCCATCAACGACGGTAACCACGTGCGCGTAGACGTCATCGACACCGACCGACGACGCTAACTGAATACTTCTCAAGAAGCCCCTACCGCTTATCAGCTGTAGGGGTCTTCTTGTACCTACCCACCGGCGTCCGCAAAACCCGGTAAAGTTAGACCCAAATCCCACAACACCTTTACCCCCCCCAAGGAGATACGCGTGCAGGTACAGGTCGCCCGCATCGGCAAACCCCACGGCATCCGCGGCGAAGTCACCGTCCAGCTCTTCACCGACGCCCCCGAAGAACGCTTCGCTCCCGGGGCCGTACTCGACATCGAAAACTTCAACCCCGCAAGCCCCGCAGGCACCATCGCCCCCGCTGGCACCCTCACCGTCAAAAAATCCCGCTGGAACAAAAAAATCCTGGTCGTAGCCTTCGAAGAAGTCACCAACCGCAACCAGGCCGAAGAACTCCGCGACACCCGCCTCACCTTCGACTCCTCCGCAGAAACCGACACCGACAGCGACGACGAAGGCTACTACGAGCACGAACTACTCGACCTGCCCGTCTACCTGGCCGCCGACATCAAGGACGGCTACCTGCCCGAAGAACCCATCGCCATCGTCACCGGCCTGCAGACCATGCCCACCCAGGACCTGCTGATCCTCGAAAACACCGCAGACGGTGAAGAGGTCATGATCCCCTTCGTTGAAGAACTCATTCCCGCTATTGACACCGAAGAGGGCTACATCATCATCAACCCTCCCGCCGGCCTGCTCGAACTCAACAGCGACGGTGAAGAAGCAGAACCCGAGACCGAGAGTGAGCACAACTAACGCTCATGCGCTTTGACGTCATCACCATCTTCCCCGAATACCTGGCCCCGCTAGAGCTCTCCCTCATGGGCAAAGCCCGCGAATCGGGCAAGGTCGATTTGCACCTGACCAACCTGCGTGACTTCGCCTTCGACCGGCATAAAACCGTTGACGATACCCCCTACGGCGGGGGAGCGGGCATGGTTATGAAACCCGAGCCCTGGGGCCTTGCCCTGGATCAGGCACTTGCCGCCTCACCGGCGTCCGCGCAGGCGGGCGGGGGCAAACCCCTGCTGATCGTGCCCTCACCTGCCGGCACCGTCTTCAACCAGCAGCTGGCCTACGACCTGGCAGAAGAAGAGCACATCGTGTTCGCCCCGGCCCGCTACGAAGGCATCGACGAGCGTGTGCTGGACTGGGCTGAGCAGGAATTTAGGGTGCTGCCCGTATCAATCGGCGACTACGTGCTCTACGGGGGTGAAGTGGCCGTGATGGTGATGATTGAGGCCATTACCCGCCTGATTCCCGGTGCTATGGGCAACCCCGAGTCCCTGGCTGAAGAGTCCCACACCGGCGGGCTGCTGGAGTACCCGGTCTACACCAAGCCCGCCACCTGGCGAAATCAGCAGGTGCCGCCCGTCCTGCTCTCTGGCAATCACGGCGCTATCGCCCGCTGGCGCCGCGATGAGCAAATCAAGCGCACCTTTGCCCGCCGCCCCGACATGGTCAAGGCCTACCCCGCAGAGAACTGGGATAGGAAAGACCGCAAGCTCCTGCAGGAGCTGCACACCGAGCAGAAAGCTGCCAAGAAAGCTGAGCGCGAGGCCGGGCTCGCGAGCGAAGGTCGGTAAAGTAGGTAAGCTCACAAGCAACACGCGGACGCCCGCCCCGGCACCCCTGGTGCAGGCGGGTTTTCTGTGGGATAATTTTTCTTTGTGTTCATGCTGGGCACGCCCCTGCCGCAGGGGGAAGAGCGACCTATAACAGCGTGAACCACCGGCTCTGACCGTTCAGAGCACGGTGAGTAAAGAATTCATCGCAGACAGCATCAGTCTGGCGCCACCCGGTGACCCCTAGACACTGCCTGCGACATACACCGAATATGTTTGACCTGCGGCAGAGATATTCACGGAGAAACTCAATGCAGACTCTTGACTTCATTGATAACAAGTCACTTCGCACCGATATCCCCGAGTTCGGCCCCGGCGACACCCTGAACGTACACGTCAACATTGTTGAAGGTAACCGCAGCCGTGTCCAGGTCTTTAAGGGCTTCGTTGTTGGCCGTCAGGGCGCTGGCGTCCGCGAAACCTTCACTGTTCGCAAGGTTTCCTTCGGTGTTGGCGTAGAGCGTACCTTCCCCGTACACTCTCCCGTCATCGAAAAGATCGAGGTTGTCACCCGCGGTGACGTCCGCCGTGCAAAGCTCTACTACATGCGCGACCGTCACGGTAAGGCTGCTCGTATCCGCGAGAAGCGCGAAGCCTAAGCCGTTTAGGTTTCACCAGATTTATGGAGACTGGCGTAAACGCCGACTCTTCTGAGGCAAGGCGCCAACCCTTTCTACAGGGCTGGCGCCTTGTTGCTGTCGCCGCAGCCCTCGCCTTCACCGTGCTCCTGGTGGTTCGTTCCTTTTTCATTGATGTGTTCTACATACCCTCAAGCTCCATGGAACCCACCTATGAGCCGGGCGACCGTATTCTAGTCTCAAAACTAGCTACCGAGCCCCAGCGTGGCGATGTGGTCGTTTTTGACGGTACCGGCTCCTTTGCCCCCTATGTGCCCGGCAGCCCCTGGGTGCGTGACCCGCTCAGAACCGCGGGGCAGTGGTTCGGGTTAGTGGGCTCAGATACGGTCTACATCAAGCGGGTCATCGGAGTAGCTGGCGATACCGTCGAATGCTGCGACGCCCAGGGCTATCTTCGAATCAATGGGCAGCCTTCCGAAGAGCCCTATCTTTACCCCGGCGACAGCGCCAGCGAGGTGGGCTTTAGCGTGCAGGTACCCGAAGGACGCATGTGGGTGATGGGCGACCACCGCTCGGCGTCCGCTGACTCCCGGTCCCTGCTAGGGGCACCCGGTGGAGGTATGATCCGCACCGAGAAAATCATCGGTACCCCGGTCTTCATCGCCTGGCCGGCCCACCGCTTTGGTCAAGCTCCCAGCTAAAACCACTAAACTTATCTCTAAATACGTTCACAGCAGAAGGGTGCGGGCTCATGGAGCAGCAGAAGAACTCAGACAGCATCGAGGCAGCGGCACAGGAGGCCACCACAGCCTCGACCGACAAGCCCCGCGGCGGTAAGCGCCGCCGCGAAAACAGCGCGGTCAAAGAGTACGCCCTGATTATCCTCTATGCGGTGCTCATCGCCTTCCTGCTGAAAACCTTTGTGGTTCGTGGGTTTTACATTCCTTCTAGCTCCATGGAAGATACCCTGCAAATCAACGACCGCGTTTTTGTGAACGTGGCAGGTGGACTGTTCACCGAAGCCGAGCGCGGCGACATCGTGGTCTTCAAGGACACCCAGGGTTGGATGCCGGTATCTACCAGCTCTAACCCCGTACGCGATGCCCTAGCCTTTGTGGGGGTTATGCCCGATAGCTCATCAAACTACCTGGTCAAGCGTGTGATTGGTGTGGGCGGTGACCATATCGTGGGTACCGCCGATGGTCGCATCACCGTCAACGGCGTAGAAATTGATGAGACCTACCTCAAGCCCGGTGTAAGCCCCACCGAGCTTCCCTTCGACGTAATCGTTCCCCAGAAATCCTACTTCGTCATGGGCGATAACCGCTCTAACTCTGCTGACTCCCGCTACCATATTCAGACCGGCACCGAGTTCATCAACGACGCCGACGTTGTGGGCGAAGTCTTCGTGGTTGCCTGGCCCCTGTCTAGCTTCACTTTCATTGGTGGGGCCAGCGATGTCTTTGCCGACGTACCCGATACCGAGTAAGACCGTGCCAGCTAAAGAAGCCGCGTCCGCTGATCTGAGCGTCGAAACCGAGCTCTTTGCAGCGGGCAAGACCCTGGTGGCGGGTATGGACGAGGTGGGGCGCGGCCCGCTGGCCGGGCCGGTCACCGTGGGGGTCGCCGTGATTGATGCGAGCGCCCAGCTCAGCATTGAGGGGCTCATCGATTCAAAGGCCCTGACCGAGAAAAAGCGGGTGGCCATGGTTCCGCAGGTGAAGCAGTGGGCCGTGACCGCAGTGGGGCACGCCAGCCCTGCTGAAATCGATGCTCTGGGTATCACCACGGCTCTGCGTTTAGCGGGGCAACGGGCTCTTGCCCAGGTGGCCCGGGCAGGGGCCTACCCTGACGCCGTCCTCTTGGACGGCAAGCATAACTGGCTTTCTGCCCCCGAGGCTGACCTTTTTGCAGACCTTGACCCGGCAACGGCCCTCTACCGTGGGCTGGTAGCTGAAGCCTGGGCAGGTCTGGCGGGGGAGTCAGGTGGCTGGTTTGGGCCAGTGCAGATGGAGATTAAGGGTGACTACCGCTGTGCCTCTATTGCGGCCGCCTCGGTGGTGGCTAAGGTGGAGCGCGATACCCTCATGGACGAGCTGGACACTCGCTACCCCGGCTACGGCTGGGCGAAAAATAAGGGCTACGGGTCAGGTGCCCACCGCACCGCGATAGAAACGATGGGGCCCACCCCCTTGCATCGGCTGAGCTGGTCCTTGCCGGCTACCGAGGCACAAATCCAGCAGGCTATGGTGGAACGAGAGAAGGAAGAAGTATGAGCCAAGAGGATCTTGAGAGCTATGAGTCAGGTGCCCAGCTAGCCCTGTATGAAGAGTACAAGAATGTAGCTGAGCTCTTTACCTATATCGTTGAGACCGACCGCCGTTTTTACCTGGCCAACCAGGTGCAGGTGACCCCGCGAGCTGCTGACGGGTCTCTGTACTTTGAGGTTGAGATGCAGGACGTGTGGGTGTGGGATATTTTCCGCCAGTCTCGGTTTGTCAAAAACGTGAAGGTATATTCGGTGCGCGATGTGAACGTTGAGGAACGCGCTGCCGCCGAAGACCTGGTAGTGCCGACCATGAGTGATTTCGACCCCGGTTCGGCCTAAAAACTAGCATGCGAGCCCGCCTCCTTCCCACGAGGGAAGGGGGCGGCTTTTTCGTTGATAGAGGGTAGAGGAGCGCGGACGCCCGGTGTAGCTGGCTGGGGATAAGGACGCCTAGGGCGTCATGGTTGTGTCATGGCTGTACCGTTTATGGGCGTGAATACGGGAGCTATCTGGCGCTGACCTGGTGGTATAGGGAAGGGGTGATATCCACAGCCAGCACAGAGGTAGGTAGAACCAGACACAGCAGGTCATGATGGGGCTAACCCTGATACTTGAAGGAGGCCCCCATGAACCCCGCACTACAGCCATCCTCACCCCATGCGTCCTTGCGACCCAAAGAGGTGGGGCGCTGGGGTGAAGATATCGCCCTGGCGGTCTTAGAACGGCAAGGCTATACTCTCTTGGCTCGTAATTGGCGGCCCGCACGAACTGAAGAGCGCCCGAGGTGGAGCGGCGAACTTGATTTGATTATGCGTGATAGCGACCAGACCCTGGTCTTTATCGAGGTTAAAACCCGTTCTGGTGCGGGTTACGGGCACCCTCTTGAATCCATTACTGCCCGGAAATGCCAGATGCTACGACAACTGGCCTACGCCTGGTTAGCAGAAAACCGGGCTCCCTATACCACCATGAGAGTAGACGCTATCGCCCTGTGCGGGAGCCCCACGGAGTTCACCTTTGAGCATCGGCAGGCGGTGGTGTAGCCGTGGCCTTCGCACGAACCTATTCGGTTGCCCTGGTGGGTGTCACCGGCTACCTCGTTGAAGTAGAAGCCGATATCTCATCTGCCCTACCCGGCTTTGTGCTGCTCGGGCTGCCCGATAGTTCTTTGAACGAGGCCAAAGACCGGGTACGGTCTGCCGCGAAGAATTCCGGGCTGCCCCTGCCACCCCAGAAACTCACTATCAACCTCACCCCGCCTACCCTTCCCAAACGCGGCTCGGCATTTGATGTGGCCATGTTGGTTGCAGCCCAGCAGGCGGCGGGGCAACTAGGTCTATCAGGTCGCACGGTCTTTCTGGGCGAAGTGGGTCTCGATGGGAGCGTGCGACAGGTTCCCGGAGTACTACCTGCCGTCAAAGCGGCCCGCGATGCCGGGCATGAGCGGGTAGTTGTACCCGAGGGTAACGCCCAAGAAGCAGCCCTTATAGAGGGGGTTGAAGTGACCGGGGTCAGCTGTCTGGCTGAAGTATTTGAACTTCTGGGGTGCCCCGAACCAGAAAAACTCAAAAGACCAGCTCTGGTGGGTAGCCAGAGGGCGAGTGCGGAGCCCAGCAGCCCGCAGCAGAGCGCTGATATGGCAGATGTTGCCGGGCAGGCCGAGGGGCGCCTAGCCCTTGAAATAGCAGCTGCAGGTGGCCATCACCTGTTGCTGACCGGCCCGCCAGGCTCCGGCAAGACCATGCTGGCAGAACGCCTCCCCGGTATTCTTCCTCCGCTCACACCGCAAGAAGCTCTGGATGTCACTGCCGTGCACTCGCTCTGCCGCTCGGGTGAACCGCTCACCGAGCTGATAACCAGACCGCCTTTCGAAGCGCCCCACCATACTGCCAGCGCACCGGCGATTATGGGAGGCGGTGCCGGGCTGCCCAAGCCGGGGTGCATCTCAAAGGCTCACCGGGGCGTCCTTTTTCTCGATGAAGCCCCGGAGTTTAAACGCAGCGTTCTAGATTCTTTGCGTCAGCCCCTCGAAAGCGGCGAAGTCATTATTAGCCGATCAGCTGCTTCAGCCCGGTACCCGGCTAGGTTCCAACTCGTTTTAGCTGCTAACCCCTGCCCCTGCGGCTACAACGTGGGTCGGGGCCTAGACTGCACCTGTACTAGCCGTGAGCGAAGGTCCTACTTCAGCCGGCTATCGGGGCCCCTGCTCGACCGTATTGATCTTCATATCAGCGTCCCTAAAGTAACGGCTGCCGACCTCGTTACCAGCGGCACCAACGAAAGCTCAGAGGACATCCGTTATCGGGTCAGCCAAGCCCGCAATGCCCAGGCAGAAAGACTGAGCCCGCTGGGCGTGACCACAAACGCTGAGACGAACGGCAAGATTCTGCGAGGCCCTCTCAAGCTTTCAGCTCAACTGACCTCGTCCCTCTCCACCGCCCTGGACCACGGCACCCTCACAGCCCGCGGCTATGACCGAGTGCTGCGGACAGCCTGGACCTTAGCCGATTTAGATGGAGCCACCAGCCCCAGCCTAGACCATCTTGACCTCGCTCTCTACTTCCGTAACCACGCCACTGAAAGCTACCAGACATGACACATCACGACCCCCACCACGATATTCGTAGAGCCCGCACCGAGATCCTGCGCATTACCGACCCCGAGGACGTCGCCACCTACACCCTGCTTCGACTAGTGGGACCGATCCGTGCGGCAGACTACCTCACCGGCCGTCAGGAGCTGACTCCGCATCTTCTCACCCGCCACCTTGAGGAAGCAGGAGCACACGATGTCTCTGCGGCACCTGCCCTCGCTAGTGCCATCGGTGAACGCACCCAGCGGTGGAAGAGCAGGCGGGCCGGTATCAGCGTCCAACAGGATATGGCTTTAGCCCGGGCCAGCGGCAGTTGGCTGTGTATACCCGAAGACCCAGACTGGCCACAGGCCTTGAATGACCTCGCAGAAAAAACTCCGGTCGGACTCTGGGGCAGGGGAGACCGCCAGCTACTGGCCCAGCTCTCCACCGAACAGAGTTATGCGGTCGTGGGGTCCCGCGATGTCAGCTCCTACGGTAACTCAGCAACCAGCCACCTGGCCGGTGAACTCGCAAACCGGGGCTATACGGTGGTCTCAGGCGGAGCCTTTGGTGTAGATGCCACCGCCCATCGAGCTGCCCTCGCTACGGCGACATCTTCCCTGCCCACCGTAGCGTTGATGGCGGGAGGTCTTGACCGTCTCTACCCCAAGCCCAATGAACGCCTGCTACACGAGATTATTGAACGGGGCCTGCTGCTGAGCGAGGTTCCCCTGGGGCAGAACCCCACCCGTTACAGGTTCCTCCAACGTAACCGGCTCATCGCCGCTCTCACCGGGGCCAGCATAGTTATCGAAGCCCGCTGGCGCAGTGGCGCGCTCAACACCGCCCATCATGCCCTGGAACTGGGGCGCCCCGTCTATGCTGTACCCGGCCCTATCTTTTCACCGACCTCAGAAGGCTGCCACCGTCTGATTCGAGACGGTCTAGCCCAGCTTGTGACCGATGCCCGTCAGATTCTTGACGACAGAACCTCGGAGATAGCTGCAGAACAAACCAGCCTATTTACAGCTCCTTCTGCCCACCAGCAGCTCCTGGACTCGCTCCCCGAAACTCAAAGACGAGTGTGGGACGTACTGCCCCTCCGCACTCCGGCTACCGTTGAACAGCTCAGTGCTGACCTTGCGCTACCTGCCCGAACTGTCATGATTGCCCTATCCCAACTTAACCGACTCAACCTCGCAGAGCAGGAAGGCATGGGCTGGCGAAAAACCAAACCATCGGCGGAAAGCTCCGGGGGATAGAATGAAGACCTGACCTCAGCCACCGGTAGAAAGGAGCGGTACGGTGCACCCTGCAGACCAGCTACCCACCACCCTCAAAATCGGGGCCTCCACGGTTAACGAAGACCGAGAGTTCGTACGAGCCCTTGAAGCCTTTGAACGCTACCTCACCTACGAGCTCCACCGCTCACCCCAAACAATTCGAGCCTACATCTCTGACCTCACCGATTTCTTTGCCCACGCCCGCAGGCACGGCACCACCCACCTCTCCCACATCACCCTTGAGGTCATTCGAGACTGGCTAGCCTACCATCACCGCAAACAAGCTGCCCGGAGCTCTATGGCCCGGCGGACCTCGTCCTTGCGGACCTTCTTCGCCTGGGCGGAGGAAGAAGAACTCATCCAAGCCAACCCGGCACTCAAACTCACTACCCCCAAGAAGAGCAACCACCTGCCCTCGGTACTCAGCGAAGCCCAGATGCAGGCCCTCACCACAACCCTCACAGCAGCTCTGGAGCAGGCCCCGCGGGACGCCCGACTCCTGCGTCTGCAAGCGGTGGTGGAGCTACTCTACGCCAGCGGGCTGCGCATCTCAGAGCTCACCGGTCTCGACCTAGCGAGCATTGACCGTAACCAGCGAACCCTGCGTGTGCTGGGTAAGGGCAATAAAGAGCGGGTCGTGCCCTTCGGGGCCCAGGCTATGCAGGCCCTCAACCGGTGGGTAGTGGCAGGACGCCCGCAATGGCTTCCCGAGATAGAAGCAGCTAAAAGTGCCCCGGCTCAGCACGCCCTCTTCATCGGCCCCCAGGGTAAACGCGCCAACCCCCGGCAGATTCGCCAAGACCTCACCACCCTCCTGGGTACCTTGGACAACACCGAAGCCACAGGCGCCCACGTCTTCCGCCATACAGCAGCAACCCACATGGTCGATGGGGGAGCAGACATCAGAGCCGTCCAAGAGTTTCTTGGGCACAGTTCTTTAGCAACCACCCAGGTCTACACCCACGTCTCGGTAGACCGCCTTGCCCAGGCCTATAACAGGGCCCACCCCCGGGCCTAAAGGTAAGGCAGAAGGTATAGGATGGGAAGACCATGTTTTCACCAGCAGAAAAGACCGGCCAGCCCGTCCCCCTACCGCCAGAGACTACCGGCAACCCTACCGGTGGCTTTATCTTTCTGCTGGCTGTCCCCTCAGCCCTCACAAGCCACGTGACCTGGGCTCTTGAAAACCTCACTGCTCACCGGCTGACCCCCACCTGGCAAGCCCAACCCCAGAAACCGGGCTACCACCGTGCAGATATCAGCTGGCAGGGCAACAGCGGGGGAGCAGCCCTCATCGCCTCCACCCTCCGTCACTTTACTGGCAGCTATTTTGAAGTCACCGAGCGCCGCACCGCAACCTCCGACGCCTTACGCATCATGCACACCCCAGAACTCGGCATCTGCACCCTACCGGTAGACCTCCAGGGCAACTTCACCGTGACCGAAGACCGCATCCGCTATGCCTTCGAAAAAGCAGCCGGTAATTTCGATGAACTCTACCGGCAGTTCTCTGCGGCCGTTGGCCAGCCCTGGGACGACGAACTTGAGCCCCTGCGTCCTAACGCCTCATCGGCCAGCGCTACCGTCAGGCTCCGGGCCTAAGGCAAGAGCTCCCGCCCCAGAGCACAGAAAAGGGCCCTTCTGCCCGAACCAGAGTTCGCGTAGAAGGGCCCTTTCTGACGAGCTAGACCGGCACGGTGCTAGTTGCTGACGCTGCGGAAAGCCGCTACAGCATTGTGGCCACCAAAGCCAAAGGAATTCGAGACAGCAACAATCTCACCGGCGGGAAGGTCCCGGGCCTCGGTGACAACGTCAAGATCAATCTCGGGGTCCTTGTTCTCCAGGTTAATGGTGCAGGGAGCCTTACGGTGGTAAATCGCAAGAACAGTCAGCACAGCTTCAAGAGCACCGGCACCGCCGAGCAGGTGACCGGTCATTGACTTGGTTGCAGATACAGCTACCTTGCCGGTGTGCTCACCGAAGACCTCACGCAGAGCCAGGGACTCGGGGATATCACCTACAGGAGTAGAGGTTGCATGCGCGTTGACATGCACTACCTGCTCAGGGGAAATACCGCCATCGGTCAGAGCCTCCTGCAGGGCACGGGTAGCACCCAGAGCAGCCGGGTCAGGAGCGGTGATGTGGTGGGCGTCCGCTGAGACGCCGGTGCCAGCCAGCTCCGCGTAGATACGGGCACCGCGGGCCAGCGCGTGCTCCTCAGATTCGAGAATCAGCGCAGCACCGCCCTCACCCATCACAAAACCGTCGCGGCCAGTATCGTAGGGGCGGGAAGCTCCAGCAGGGTCATCGTTGCGGGTCGACAGGGCCTGCATCTTTGCAAAGGCGCCAATCGTCATGGGGTGGATTGCGGCCTCAGAACCACCGGCAATCACCACGTCAGCCTTACCCGAGCGAATCAGCATCAGGCCTAGCTCGAGAGCTTCGGTCGACGAAGCACAGGCGGAGACCACGGTCTGGGCAGAGCCACGGGCCTTCAGGTTCATCGAGACGGCAGCAGCATTTGAGTTGGGCATCAGCATGGGAACCGTCATGGGCAGCATACGGCGCGGGCCCTTCTCGCGCAGAGTATCCCAGGCATCAAGTAGAGTCCACACACCACCGATACCGGTACCAAAAGCAACCGCGGTCCGCAGCGGGTCGCACTCTTCGGCAGCCTCAGCATCAGGGCCGCTAAAACCGGCGTCCTCCCAGGCCTCGCGCGCAGCAACCAAAGCCAGCTGACCCGAGGGGTCCAGGCGCTTAGCCTCAACCTTGGTCAGGCGGCCCGACTCAACAGCGTCTACAGCCACACGGCCAGCAATCGAAACCGGCAGGTCGAATTCCTCAACCCAGGGCTCTTCAATAGTGGTGATGCCTGAGACACCTGCAAGCGCATTTTCCCAGGTCGTCGGAACATCCCCACCGATGGGGGTGGTGGCGCCCAGGCCGGTGACCACAACTTTACGCGTCATGCTTGATTCCTTCGAATACAGTCTTGGGTTGGGGTAAAGAATAAAAAGCAGGTTGGGCACGATAAGACCGTGCCCAACCTGGTCAACGCGACTTAGGCGTTAGCGATGAAGTTAACAGCGTCGCCGACGGTCTTCAGGTTCTTGACCTCTTCGTCGGGAATGGTAACGCCGAACTTTTCCTCAGCGTTTACAACGATGGTCATCATTGAGATGGAATCGATGTCCAGGTCTTCGGTGAAGGACTTCTCGAGCTGGACGTCCTCAACCTCTACACCGGTCTCTTCGTTCACGATTTCTGCAAGACCTGCGAGGATTTCGTTCTGATCTGCCATGATGGCTCCTTCGTCTTAGTATGAGTGGCGTGGGGCCACAGTTGTAACTCACCGTGCATGGGCGCGCAGCGGTTGAGGGATAAGCGGGCAGAGCCCACTTTAGCTTCCAAAATTGAGTGTAGCCCCTAGCCCGCACAAAGCTAAGCTGTGACGCCACCTAATTTTTGAAATAAATCTAACATTTTGTCAAAATACGGTGCGGACACCCGCCCTGCCAACCCTGCACAGGGCCGGTTAGGGGAGCGCAACAACCTGGGCCGCGTAGGCCAGCCCCGCACCGAAACCAATCTGCAGGGCAAGCTTGCCAGAAAGATCGGGGTTGTCCTGGAGCAGCTGGTGGGCAGCTAGCGGAACCGAGGCAGCAGAGGTGTTACCTGCACACTCGATATCGCGGGCCACCACAACGCTCTCGGGTAGCTTCAGGGTTTTCACCATCTGGTCGATAATGCGCATGTTGGCCTGGTGGGTCACCAGCGCTCCCAAATCATCTGCGGTAATACCGGCAGCATCGAGAGCCTTCTGAGCAACCTTAGCCATCTCCCACACAGCCCAACGGAAGACCGTCTGACCGTCCTGCCGCAGGGTTGGCCAAAGCTTCTCACCCTCCTGCACCGGATTAGCCATAAAATCACGGTTGCGGATATCAAGCATGGAATGGGTCATGCCCACAGCGCCCCAGCGCTCGCCGTCCGAACCCCAGATAGTGGGGCCGATGCCGGGCTCATCGGAAGCACCTACGACCGCCGCACCAGCACCGTCACCGAGCAGGAAGGAAATGGTGCGTTCGGTGTTGTCGATGAAATCTGAGAGCTTTTCAACGCCGATGACCAGAACCTTCTGGGCGGTGCCGGAGCGTACCAGGGCGTCCGCCTGGGCAATGCCGTAGCAGAAGCCTGCACAGGCTGCCGAAATATCGTAAGCGGGCGCCTTGGAGCCCACAGCTTCAGCTACCAGGGTCGCGAGGGCGGGGGTTGCGTAGGGGTGGGAGATGGTGGCGACGATGACGGCATCCAGCTCTTCACCCTGCACGCCTGATGCGACCAGGGCGTCCTGGGCAGCTCCTACTGCAAGATCTGTTACAGAAATTTTTTCTGAGGCGCGGTGACGGGTCTTAATGCCGGTGCGCTGAACGATCCATTCATCTGAGGAGTCAATCGGGCCGGCAATATCGTCGTTGGTGACGATCAGGTCGGGGCGGGCAGCTCCATAGCCCAAAATGCGGGAGTGGCGGTTGGGCTCAACCTGCTTGAGAGTAGGCATCGTGAAGTCCTTTCGGGAAAACTTTAGGCCTGGAGAGCCTGGGCTAGGGCTGCAAGGTCGTCAGGGGTGTTGATGGCAGACGCCGGTGTGCCGCGCATACCGCGCTTGGCCAGACCCACGAGGGTACCGGCGGGAGCAACCTCAACCAGGCGGGTAACTTCCCGCTCTGCGAGGGTTGCCATGCACAGGTCCCAGCGGACGGGGCGGGTCACCTGGGCAACCAGCGATTCAAGGGCCGCTGCCCCCGAGGCAACGGGCTGGCCGTCAAAATTTGAGAGCAGTTCGGCAGTCGGTTCTGCGGGTGAGAGGCCTGCCGCAAAGTCTGCCAGGGGCCCCTGGGCTGCCGCCATATAGTCGGTATGGAAGGCACCGGCTACTTTCAGCGGAATCACGCGGGTCTTGGCGGGCGGGTTCTCGGCGAAAGCTGCAAGAGCGTCGAGGGAACCAGCGGCTACGATCTGCCCGCCGCCATTCGAGTTAGCGGCGGTGAGGTTGGCTTCGGCGATAGCGGTGCGGACGTCGTCCTCAACTCCGCCGAGCACGGCGGCCATGCCGGTGGGGGTAGCGGCAGCTGCCTGAGCCATGCCGTCGGCCCGCACCTTGATAAACCGCATGGCCTCCTCTTCGGTGAGCACACCGGCTAGGGCTGAAGCGGTAATTTCACCTACCGAGTGACCGGCAAAAACCAGCTTCTGGCCCTCTAGAGTCTTCTGGGCTAGGCGACCGGTGACAAGACCAGCTGCCACAATCAGGGGCTGGGCAATAGCGGTGTCCTTGATGGTTTCCTCATCGGCCTCGGTGCCGTAATGAACCAGGTCAAGCTCTACAGCCTCAGAGAGACGCTCGAGGTGGGGGCGTACCCCGTCGACGTCTAACCAGCTTGAGAGGAACCCGGGCTTCTGCGACCCCTGGCCGGGGCACACCAGTGCTATCACGCGTAACCGCCTTGAAAATAGAGTGTGAGACCTAGAACTTGAAAGTTTCTAGCGCTTTGTTCAAATAACTATCCTACTCCTGTTAGCAGGCCAGCTGGGACGGCACAGCTGTGCAATCTCAAAAGCCAAGAAAACTCACAGCTAAGGGCTTCGGCCCAAGAAAACTAGAGGGTAAGACAGGCTAGGCCAAAGACTGCCCAGAACAAAAGCGGCCCCCACGATAATCGTGGGGGCCACCCTTACACTCAGCGCGAATCTAGGACTCGCTGTGAGCTAGGAACTTATCAATACAGGGGCTTAAGCGTCGCCACCGGCGGTACCTGAGGTGCCTGCATTGATGTTGTTCAGGTCGTACTTCTCGAAGGCCTTAGCAGGTGCATCAGCGGGGACCTCGCCTCGCTTAGCCAGCATCTGCAGGGTACGGACGACGATGGACTCGGCGTCGATCTTGAAGAAGCGGCGGGCACCGGCGCGGGTATCTGAGAAGCCGAAGCCGTCTGCGCCCAGGGTTGCGAATTCGTTGGGAACGAACTGGCGGATGCCGTCCATCAGGTCGGTCTGGTAGTCAGACACGGCGACGATGGGGCCGGTTGCACCCTCAAGCTGCTGGGCAACGAAGGGAGTGCGGGGGGTTGCGGACGGGTTGGTCAGCAGTTCGCGCTCGGCGGCAAGGCCGTCGCGGCGCAGGTTGGTCCATGAGGTAACTGACCAGACGTCTGCTGAGACGCCCCAGTCTTCGGCCAGAAGCTGCTGTGCCTTTTCAGCCCAGGGAACTGCAACGCCCGAGGCCAGAAGCTGGGCGCGGGGGCCGTCATTCTTTGCCTCGTGCAGGCGGTAGATACCGCCGAGCAGGCCGTCAACGTCGAGGTTCTCAGGTTCAGCCGGGTGCTGAATGGGCTCGTTGTAGACGGTGATGTAGTACATGACGTTGTGGTCTTCGTCCTTGTCACCGTACATGTGCTCGATACCGCGCTTGACGATGTGGCCGATTTCGTAACCGTAGGCCGGGTCGTAGTGAATCACTGCGGGGTTGGTGCCAGCCAGGATCGGTGAGTGGCCGTCTGCGTGCTGAAGACCTTCACCGGTCAAGGTGGTACGCCCTGCGGTTGCACCCATGATGAAGCCACGGGTCAGCTGGTCAGCGGCAGCCCAGAAGGCATCGCCGGTGCGCTGGAAGCCAAACATTGAGTAGAAGATGTAGACGGGAATCATGGGTTCACCGTGGGTGTCGTAGGAGGTACCTACGGCGGTGAAGGCTGAGGTGCCACCGGCCTCGTTGATGCCCACGTGAATAATCTTTCCCTCGGGTGATTCCTTGTAGGCCAGCATGAGTTCACGGTCAACTGCCAGGTAGTTCTGGCCGTTGGGGTTGTAAATCTTGGCGGTGGGGAAGTAGGAGTCCATGCCAAAGGTTCGAGCCTCATCGGGGATGATGGGCACGATGCGGTGGCCGAAGTCCTTCTCACGCATGAGATCCTTGAGCAGACGCACGAAGGTCATGGTGGTAGCAGCCATCTGCTTACCGGTGCCCTTGAATGCACCCTTGTAGGCCTTGTCTGAGGGCAGGGTAATCTTGGGCTGGACGTTCTTGCGGGAGGGGACGAAGCCGCCCAGTTCCTCACGGCGGGCCATGAGGTACTTGTACTCTTCGGAGTCCTTACCGGGGTGGTAGTAGGGCGGGTTGTAGAGGTCCTTCTCCAGCTCTTCGTCAGAGATGGGGATGCGCAGATGGTCGCGGAACTGCTTCAGGTCTTCCATCGACAGCTTCTTCATCTGGTGGGTGGCGTTGCGGGCCTCGAAGGAGGCACCCAGGCCGTAACCCTTAACAGACTGAGCAAGAACGACGGTGGGCTGGCCCTTGTGCTCAACAGCTGCCTTAAAGGCTGAGTAAACCTTGTGGTAGTCGTGAGCGCCACGCTTCATGGCCCAGATTTCATCGTCGGTCATGTCCGCGACGAGTTCCTTGGTCTCAGGGGTCTGGCCGAAGAAGTGCTCGCGGATGAAGCCGCCGGACTCAGCCTTGTAAGTCTGGTAGTCACCGTCGCGGGTTTCGTTCATGATGCGGACGAGCTCGCCGGACTTGTCCTTCTCGAGCAGGGAGTCCCATTCGCGGCCCCAGAGGACCTTGATGACGTTCCAGCCTGCGCCGCGGAAGAAGGCTTCAAGTTCCTGGACGATCTTGCCGTTACCGCGAACGGGGCCGTCCAGACGCTGCAGGTTGCAGTTGACCACGAAGGTCAGGTTATCGAGCTTGTCGTTGGCAGCCAGCTGAAGGGCACCGCGTGACTCGGGCTCGTCCATTTCGCCGTCACCCAGGAAGGCCCAGACGTGCTGGTCTGAGGTGTCCTTGATGCCGCGGTTGTGCAGGTACTTGTTGAACTGTGCCTGGTGGATGGCGTTCAGGGGACCAAGGCCCATTGAAACCGTGGGGAACTGCCAGAAGTCAGGCAGGTTACGGGGGTGGGGGTAGGAGGGCAGGTGGGTGCCCTGCTTGGTCTTTTCCTGGCGGAAGCCGTCGAGCTGCTCTTCGGTAATGCGGCCTTCGAGGAAGGCACGGGCGTAGTTACCGGGGGATGAGTGGCCCTGGAAGAAAATCTGGTCGCCGCCACCGGGGTGGTTGCGGCCGCGGAAGAAGTGGTTGAAACCTACTTCGTAGAGGGTAGCTACACCCGCGTAGGAGGAGATGTGGCCGCCTACGCCAATGGTGGCCTTCTGGGCACGCTGAACCATCATGGCAGCGTTCCAGCGCAGCATCGCGCGGTAGCGGCGTTCGATCTGCTCGTCGCCGGGGTATTCGGGTTCCTGGTCGACAGGAATGGTGTTGACGTAGTCAGTGGTGGTCACCATGGGTACGGTGATCGACTTCTGGCCAGCGCGCTGCATGAGTGAGCGCACGATGAACTGTGCACGTTCGGTGCCGTGAGCTTCAACCAGGTCGTCGAAGGACTCAATCCACTCGCTGGTCTCTTCGGGATCAATGTCGGTGAAGCTGTTGGTCAGTGCACTCACAACGTGATCGTTCGTTTCTGAGGGTCCCACTAGTCAACCTCTCTTTGTTGTAGGGGTATATGTTCACCTGTGGCAGCGTGTGTGCCCGGTGAGCCTTGGGTGTATGCCTCGCGCGGCCGGTGGGCAGGCGCTAAGACAACTTCTCTTCTATGGTGTCACAAATTGCCGGTTTTAAGGTTG
>DXCN01000021.1 GCA_019115985.1 Candidatus Rothia avicola
TGATTCGGGACTCGACATGCCCCAAACTCTAACATGCCTTCAATTTCAATGGCAAGCGGTCTGGACAGATACTTCTTGAATCGGCACGGTGTCATTACGGGCGGGGGCCAGAACAACGTCCCTGGACATCACACCTAGAACTGCAAAGCTGCCCCCTCACGTAGTAAGGGGGCAGCTTTAGTCATCAGAAGAAAAAAGTAGGGCTATGCAGCCTTCACCGGCACCCAGACCTGCATCTGAAAATCCTCAGCGGACGGGTCACCCGGCCCATATGCCTCAAAGACCGGGCCATTGGGCTTAAAGCCTGACGCGGGCAGGAAGGTGCCCATCAGGTGGTCCACCCCGGCCATAGTGCTCATAGGTACCGGGCCCTCAACGGTCGTCACCGCGAACTCACCGCCGTCCACCTTAAGGGCATTGAGGCCCAGGGCCTGGGCGGTTTCCAGGTTCTCCACCAGAATCCCCGCCATGTAGTCGAACTCGCCGGCAGCGTTCATCCCCACAATCACACCCATCGAGTGGACCTCAGGCATGGTCACCCCCCGCGCCTCGGCGTGGGCGGTGAGCTTCTTCCAGAGCTCGCCAATGCCGGCGCCCTGCTTCACGGTCTCGCGGAAGCCCGCAATAAAGAACTCATCCTTGTGCTCTACGCGCGCACCAATCATCGACTACTCCTTAGAAAAATATGTGTCGGCTCTATATTTTAGTCGCCACACCCGCAGCCACAGCCACACGAGGCCTGCTTCGCAGGCTGCCCTGATTCGGCAGCGGCCCCCTGTGAAACCGGTGCAGAATCGTGGCCTCCCATCAGGTTGACCCGGTTGCCAATGTCGGGGCCTCCGGCAGGCTTAGGGGTCACCCCTGCCAGCACCGCAGCAAAGCCAGCCAGCTCCGCGGCAGGAACCGTTGCGGGGGCGTCCGCACCACCGGTGCCGCAAGCCGCTGCAGCGGCGTTGACCTTGGGCTGCTTGACCTCACCAAAGCGGGAGAAACGGCGGAGCTGCTCCGCGGTGGGGTACATGTACGAGACCTTGACCAGGCCCTCTACCAGCAAGATAGGCAGAACCTCGGCCCCGGCAATAGCAAGCTGGTCGGCAACCGGTTCACAGTCGGTAAAGGCAGAGGGGTAGGAATCGGTGGAGTAAACGGCAATATCAAGGCCCTCATCGAGCAGCTCCTGGGCCGCGGTGAGGAAAGCATCGCGCTGGGTGTCGCCGGGGTCGTCCGGGTTTTCGCCGGCTGCCGGAATGAAAACTTCAAGGGGGGTACTACCCAGGGTGTCTTGAGATGAGCGTGCCACTACTACTCCGTTCCTTATTTGGTGTGCCCTACCAGCCTACGCCCGCTACCGCCAGCAGGAAAGGCTAGGCGGCACACCCGTAACCTGGGTGTACCGCCTATTATTCCTAGTCAGCTTCGTATCGGTGGGCTAGTCGCCGATAAAGAACTTGCGCAGGGCTGAACGCAGACTGCGGTCGTCCTGCTTCTGTTCGTTTTCTTCTGTGTGTTGCTGGGGCCCGGCCTGTGCGGACGCCAGCGACACCTTCTTGGCCCGGGCCGCAATGCTGGGCACGGTGTCGGTATCTGTGCTCTGGTATTCCTTGCGTTCTTCGGGGGTGCCGAAAGCGAGAGTACCTATCGTGGTAGCGATATTTTTCTGTTCAGGTGAGTCCGGTACACGGGTAACACCGGGATCAATGTCGCGGATACCCTGGGCTTTCTCTCCGGTGGTGACGGGAAGATCGTTGGGGAAGGCCGCAGCGGCGTAGGCGCTTGCCGCCCGGCTCAGGGGGCTGGAGGCAGCCTCGTCCTGCTCCTGCGCGGACGGTGCCGGTAGGGTCTCAGCCTCGGGTTCGATATCTGATTCGGGGGTAGCGACCGACTCTGGGGCAGGCTCGTCTGCCCCCGGGGTAGTGAAGAGGCTGGAGGCGTTTTCCGAGGTTGTAGTGGATTGAATAACCACTGGCACCGCGGGGGCAACCACTGGCTCAGAGCTATTGGCCGGGGTGGGGGTAGGCTCATCTGCCAGGGCAAGGGGTTCATTGCTCTCGACGGGTTCCTCGGCTGCGGCAGTTTCAGGCTTGGCCGCTGAGTTGGGGTCGATTTCAGCTAGAACCGCCCGGTAGCGGGCCTCGGTGGGGGCGAGCGTCCACCCCAGGAAGCCAGGTAGGGCTACTGGCTCAACGGTACCCACCCAGGCAATGGTCTGCGCGAGGGCAGGTGCCCCCGCTGTGGTCTTGGGAGTAGCCGCGGTGGCCGGGGCGGGGGAGCCGCTGCCAGCGTCCTGACCTACCAGATGACCGGTCACAAAATCTGCCAACGAGAGCGCAACCTGAACCGGCACAGAAGCCTCACCGCGCCTGCGCGCGATAACCTGGCCCACGGTGCCCCGGGTGCCAGGTGCTAGGTCAATGGCGTAGAGATGAGTGGGGGAGCTGGCAATTTCAATCCACAGGGTGTGACTGAGGACAGCTTGGACGGTGCCGTCCGTCTTTTCGGGGGCCTTCCAGGGGGCTGAATCGAGGGTGGACACCCCAAAATCAGCCTGCGGGGTGGAAGCGATAACGTTCTGCCCGGCGACTTCGGCAACTACGCCGTTGCGTACTAGCGCCCGATAGAACTTGAGTTCAGGGGTGAAGGTGAAGCCACGCTGCTTCTCTTCGGCTGCGACCTCGGCGGGGGAATAGCCGGAGTTGTGCCCGCGGGCAAGCAGAGCAGAGCGCAGCTGCAGGCCATTATGTGAGACGGACTGAGTGGGCGCGGACGACCGTGGGGCCTCGTCCTGCTCTGTTGCTGGGGCCGCGGTGGGCATCTGCTTGACGATAGCCTGCCCGCCGGGGGAGGTGTTGATGCGTACCGTGTAGGAACCCTTAAAGTGGCCTGCCTGCGCTAACTCAAAGGCTGCTACTGTCGCGGCCTGGGCGAAGTCAGCAGGGGCACTTGCGCCCAGTGCGCCGGTGATGGTGGCGACGGGTGCTTCAACGGTTGTCCCGTGAACGGTGAAGCGAAAATCCAGGGGCTGCTGGTGCAAATTTGAGTACCACTGGGTGAGGTGGGAGAGGGCTAAAAGGTGTGGGGGGAGCTCGGGGTGTGAATCAAAACTCATGGTCTTTATTTTTGCATGATTCGTAGGTTACCGGTTGGTAACTTGTTGGGTGACGGCGGGCTATTCGTAGCAGGAAGTGCCGCACTCAGCCCCGTGAGCAGGGCTGAGAGGCCTATGGTGAAGGCTTCGTCCTGGGGGGTGCCTCCCAGCGTCTCGTAGGCTTCCACCATGGTGGGGTGTTCGGCGGCTTGGTCGCCGGGGTCGAAAATATCCACGGGTGCATGTAGGTCGGTGGCTGCCCCTAAGAGGAAGGCCTCGATAGCCTCTACGGTGAGCAGGGCCTGCCTGGGGCTCATGCCGAAGGCGGTAAAAGCAGAAGTTACCTGCTCGTACATGGCCAGGGTTGCAGGTGCTCTGCGTACTGGCGTCACCGCCAGCGTCATCACGACCGCGGGCGCCACTGAAAAGGCCTGTCGGTAGGATCTTGCCCACCGCTCGGTTGCCTCCAGCCACAGTGCCCGTGCCCCCAGGGTGCTGACGGTTCCGCCGCGAACCTGGGCGGCGGCGTCCTGCAAAGCCTGTGTGTCGATGCCCTGTGCCACCTGGTCCGAAATGGCGGCCAGTACCTCATCGCGCGAGGCCACATGGTTATAGAGGGAAGATGGTGCGACCCCCAGTGCCCGCGCCAGCTTCGCCATGGTGAAATCACCCTCTGTGGCCATGAGCTTCTGGGCGGTTTCGGTGATTTTATCCGGGGTAAGTAAGGACGCGCTGGGGCGGCCGGCGTTGCGCGGTGAAGCGGGAGTAGGGGTCATGGATATAACGGTAGCACTGCACCAATAGGGAGGGCGTGGTGGGTGGTGAGGCTACCCCGCCTATATATTTTCGTAAGGTGCTTCACAGGCCTTAGGGTTCAAGCTACACTAAAACGAACGGTATTCGTTTAGTGTAGCTAGCGCTGCAGAAAGGCTGAGCACCATGGCTCCCCAGGAAATTACCCGCGATGTCGTCATCATCGGCGCAGGCCCCTCAGGTCTTACCGCCGCCTACCGTCTGCAGCAGGCCGGGCACTCGGTTGCCGTCCTTGAAGCCCGCCACCGCGTTGGCGGCCGCACCTGGAACGGTGATCTTGACGGCGCTTTCATCGAAATTGGTGGCCAGTGGGTTTCCCCAGATCAGACCGCCCTCAAAGCCCTGCTCGACGAACTCAACCTTAAAACCTTCTCCCGCTACCGCGAGGGTGACTCCATCTATAAAACTCTCGACGGCCAGGTCAAACGCTACTCTGGCGATATCTTCCCCGTCGATGAGGCCACGAAGGCCGAGATGCTGCGCCTCATCGACATGATGGACGAAATTGTTGCCGAAGTTGGCGCCGAGGCCCCCTGGGCCCACCCCCGCGCCAAGGAGTTCGACTCTGTCAGCTTCCGTGAGTGGCTCAAGACCAAGACCGATAACGAAGAGGCCCTCAACAACATCTCCCTCTTCATCGCTGGAGCCATGCTGACCAAGCCCTCCCACGCTTTCTCAGCCCTGCAGGCTATTCTCATGGCGGCCTCCGCAGGTTCCTTCTCCAACCTGGTCGACGAAAACTTCATCCTCGACAAGCGCGTGCTCGGCGGTATGCAGAAGGTCTCCCTCACCCTGGCCGAAAAGATTGGCCACGAGAACATCATCCTGGGCCACCCCGTGCGCGTGCTGCGCTGGCAGGAAGAGGGGGATTACCCCGTCCTGGCCGAAGCTGAAGACTTCACCGAGGACGGCGTCGCCAACCCCGACGGGGCTGTGAAGGTCCGCGCCAAGTACGCCATCATGGCTGTCCCGCCCAACCTCTACTCCCGCGTCTCCTATGTGCCCGCCCTGGACCGCCGCCAGCACCAGATGCACCAGCACCAGTCCCTGGGCCTGGTCATTAAGGTGCACGCCGTCTACGACCGTCCCTTCTGGCGTGAAAAGGGCTTATCTGGCACCTCCTTCGCCTGCGACAACCTGGTGCAGGAAATCTACGACAATACCAACTACGACCCTGCCACTGGTCAGGAAGAAGAGCGCGGCACTCTGGTTGGCTTTGTCTCCGATGAAAAGGCTGACCGCATGTTCACCCTCTCGGCAGAGGAGCGCAAGCGCACTATCCTCGAATCCATGGCAGAGATGCTGGGCGAAGAGACCCTGAACCCCATCCGCTACTACGAATCCGACTGGGGGGCTGAGGAGTGGACTCGCGGTGCCTATGCCGCCAGCTTCGACCTAGGCGGCCTCTCCCGCTACGGTGCCTACCAGTCAGAACCTGTTGGCCCCATCCACTGGTCCTGCTCCGACCTGGCGGCCGAAGGTTACCAGCATGTTGACGGCGCGGTTCGCATGGGCGAAAAAACCGCCGCTATGATTAGCGAAAAACTCAAGGGATAAAACATGCGTTACGTTGTCGGCTATTCCCCCTCGTCTCGGGGGCGGGATGCGCTCAATCTGGCGGTTGCTCTCGCCTCATCGCTGGGGGCTGAGCTCGATGTGGTTTATGTGCTCAAGCAGCAAAACCCGCGTCTAGCTGCCCCGCGCTCTAACTTCGGGGCCATGTTGCAGGAGCAGGCTGTGGGCTGGCTGGAAGAAGCCCAGCAGTGGGTGCCCACCAGCCTTAAGGCCCGGTTTCACCTGAGGCAGGCAGAGTCTACCGCAGCCGGGTTGATGGAGTTTGCTGGAGCTATCGGGGCCGGTGCCATCATTGTGGGTGGCGCTAAGACCGGTGGCTGGCTCTTCCACTCCATCGGCTCGGTAGGTAACGCCCTGCTACACCGGGCTTCAGTGCCAGTGATTCTTGCGCCCCACAATTACGATGCGGCAACCCATATCACCCAGGTTGACTGTGCGGTTTCCCCCGATATCGACTCGATTGGCCTGGTGGAAGAGGCCGTGGCTACCAGCAACCGCACTGGCCTGGCTGTGCGCCTGGTGTCCCTCATCGAGGACGCCGCCACGGACGGTTCTGTTGCCCGTGAAGCTGAGGAGGGTATTCGGGACCTGCTGGAGCAGTCCTCTCTGGTGCCCGAGCGTCCGGACCTCATCACCGTTGCTGTTGGGCACGGCGCCAGTGTGCCTGATGCCGTGGAGTCGGTGGACTGGTCTGCCGGGTCCGTGCTCATGGCTGGGTCATCTAAGCTGGCCCAGCGCGGCGAGCTTTTCTTGAGCTCCAACACCGCAAAAATCCTGACCCGTCTACCTATTCCGCTGGTGGTTGTTCCGCGTGATTATTCGCCAGGACGCCGCGGCTCGGCTCAGGAGCCCTGGACCGGCTCAATTCCCGTAGTGGGTCGCTAGTTCCTTATAGGTGCGCGTGCGCCGCACTGCTCGTTACCTACCTGCTGGGTCGGTGCCGGGCGGTGCGGCGCACATTGCGTTCCGAGGTGCTGCTGTGTAAAAACTTGGTTACGTACTTCACAAGACCCACTTAAGGTTGTAATGTAACTAACTAAACGAATGATGTTCGTTTTCTTGTTCTGCTTGCAACCTCTGAAGGTGATAGTGAAAAGGAGTCAGCGATGACCCAACCCCCAGCTACCTTGGGCTCCCACCCCCACGGCTCTGTCGACGTCAGTGCCGCCAACAAAAAAGGTCTCTCCTCGGGTAACGTCACCCTGTTCTCATCCATCATCATCGGCATCTCCGTCGTCGCCCCCGCCTACTCCCTCTCAGGAGCCCTCGGCCCCGTCGCCGCCGAAGCTGGCATCTACATGCCCGCCATGTTCCTCATTGGCTTCATTCCTATGCTCCTGGTCGCTATCGGCTACCGCGAACTCAACGCCGCCATGCCCGATGCGGGAACCACCTTCACCTGGACCACCAAAGCCTTCGGCCCCTATGTCGGCTGGATGGGCGGCTGGGCCCTCCTGGTCGCCACCATCCTGGTGCTCTCCAACCTCGCCGGTATCGCCGTCGACTTCTTCTATCTCTTCCTCTCCCAGGCTCTGGGTAACCCCGACATCGCAGACCTTGCCGCCAACAACCTGGTCAATATCGCGACCTTCCTCGCCTTCATGGCTTTCGGTTGCTACATCACCTACCGCGGCCTGGACGCCACCCAGAAACTCCAGACCGTCCTCATCATCTTCCAGTTGATCGTCCTGGCTCTCTTCTCCGCCGTAGCTCTCTACAAGGCCGCTACCGGCACCGGCTTTGCCAACCTCAGCTTCAGCCTCGAATGGTTCAACCCCTTCGGCATCGAATCCTTCTCAACCCTGGCAGCCTCCATGTCACTGGTCTTCTTCCTCTACTGGGGCTGGGACGCCGTGCTCACCATGAACGAAGAAACCGAAGGCAAGCACACCACCAGCGGCACCGCAGCCGTCGGCACCATCTTGACCATCGTCGTCCTCTACCTCTTCCTCTCCGTTGGCACCCTCTCCTTCGCCGGCACCAGTGAGGACGGCCTGGGTCTGGGCAATCCCGACAACCAGGAAAACATCTTCGCCGCCCTCTCTGGCCCCGTCCTCGGTTCCCTGGGCATCCTCATGTCCATCGCCGTCATGGTCGCCGCGCTCGCTTCCCTGCAGTCCACCGCCGTTTCTCCGGCCCGAACCCTGCTAGCCATGGGCTACTACCGGGCCCTGGGGCCTAAGTTTGCCCGCCTGTCTCCCAAGTACCAGGCCCCCTCCTACGCCACCATCGCCTCCTGCCTGGTTGCCAGCGTCTTCTACGTGGCCATGCGTTTTATCTCCACCTCGGTGCTCTGGGATACCATCGCAGCTCTCAGCCTCATGGTCTGCCTCTACTACGGCGTGACCGCCTTCGCCTGCGTCTGGTACTTCCGCAAGACCTCCCTCAAGAGCGGTGCCCGTAACCTCTTCAACCAGTTCATTCTGCCCCTCATCGGCGGTATTATCCTGGTAGTATTCTTCGCCCAGACCTTCGTTGACTCCATGGATCCGGCCTACGGTTCCGGCTCAGAAATCGGCGGCATTGGCCTGGTCTTTATCCTCTCCCTGGTGCTCCTGGCCCTGGGATTTGGCGTCATGTTCTATCAGCGTTTCAAGCGCCCCGATTTCTTCGCAGGCAGGGTTCCTATGGATGTTGAGCACATGCTTGACCTGCCTGAATAACCGCCCTTCCGGGCGCGGACGTCCGCCCCGGGGCGTGTGAGACAGGCTACCTGCCCGGCGGGTAGGGGGCGTAAGATAAGTAGAAGGATGGGCCTGATGGTGTGCCCATCACCCAGATAGTTCACGAAAGGTGCACACCGGCTATGACCGTAGATGTGAAAGAACTCCTAGCAAAGGTACCTACCGGCCTGCTCATCGGCGGCCAGTGGCGAGACGCTTCAAACGGCGAAACCTTCGACGTAGAAAACCCCGCCACCGGTGAAGTCATCGCAACTTTGGCCTCCGCCACCGAAGAAGACGCCCTCGCCGCCCTCGACGCAGCCTGCCGGGCAGAGAAAGAAGCCGGCGAGCACGGCTGGATCGCCACACCCCCGCGTGAACGCGCAGAAATCCTGCGCCGCGCCTTTGAGCTCGTCACCGAACGGGCCGAAGAGTTCGCCACCCTCATGACCCTAGAGATGGGCAAGCCCTACGCCGAAGCTCTCGGCGAGGTCAAGTACGGCGCTGAGTTCCTGCGCTGGTTTGCTGAAGAAACCCCCCGCCACTACGGCCGCTCCCTCGATATGCCCGAGGGCACCCTGCGCATGATCACCCGCCGCAAGCCCGTCGGCCCCTGCCTGCTGATTACCCCCTGGAACTTCCCCCTGGCCATGGGCACCCGCAAGGTCGCCCCCGCCATCGCAGCAGGCTGTACCATGGTGCTCAAGCCCGCCCGCCTGACCCCGCTGACCAGCCAGTACTTCGCCCAGACCATGCTTGACGCTGGCCTGCCCGCCGGCGTCCTCAACGTTGTCTCATCCAAGTCGGCAGCAGCTATCTCCGAGCCCATCATGAGCGACTCCCGCCTGCGCAAGGTCTCCTTCACCGGTTCCACCCCCGTCGGCAAGGACCTGCTCAAAAAGGCAGCCGACAACGTGCTGCGCACCTCCATGGAACTGGGCGGCAATGCCCCCTTCCTGGTCTTCGAGGACGCCGACCTCGACCAGGCCGTCGCCGGAGCCATGGCCGCCAAAATGCGCAACATCGGCGAAGCCTGCACCGCCGCCAACCGCTTCATCGTGCACGAATCCCTAGCCGAAGAATTCTCCCGGAAGTTCGCCGAAAAAATGGGCGAACTCAAGGTCGGCAACGGCCTGGATGAAGGCGTCACCTGCGGCCCCCTGGTCGAAAAGAAAGCCCAGGACTCCATGGTTGCCCTCATCGAGGACGCTATCGCCAGGGGTGCCCGCGTACTCACCGGCGGCGAAAAGGGCGAGGGCGCAGGCTACTTCTTCAAGCCCACCGTGCTCGTTGATGTGCCCCTCGTCGCCCGCGTCGCCCGCGAAGAAATCTTCGGCCCCATCGCCCCCGTCTTCACCTTCAAGGACGAATACGAGGCCTACGAACTGGCCAACGACACCGAATACGGCCTGGCCTCCTACGTCTACACCGAATCCATCGACCGCCTCTACCGCGCCAGCGACCACCTAGAGTTCGGCATCATGGGCTTCAACGCCGGTGTAGTCTCCAATGCGGCTGCCCCCTTCGGTGGCGTCAAGCAGTCCGGTATGGGTCGCGAAGGTGCAGCCGAAGGCATCGACGAGTACTCTTCCATCCAGTACATCGGCATCCGTGACCCCTACGCCAACTAAGGCCCCAAACCCCGCGGACGCCTGCCCCGGCACCGTAGCGCCAGCCGGGGCGTCCGCACCCCAACTTTTTGTAGTTACAAGAAAATCCATCACTAAAGGAACCCTCAACCATGGCCGACATCGCCTACCGTCTACCCCAGCAGATTAGCCTCAAGGGCACCGTCCCCGGCCCCAGATCAGCCGAACTGGCAGCCCGCCGCGCCACCAACGTCCCCGCCAGTGTAGCCTCCACCCTGCCCGTCTACGCAGCGGACGCCGACGGAGGCGTCATCGTCGACGTCGACGGCAACTCCTTCGCCGATCTCGGCTCCGGCATCGCTGTCACCTCTGTCGGCGCCTCCGCCCCCAAGGTCGTTGACGCCGTGCGCGAAGCCGCCACCCACTTCACCCACACCTGCTTCATGGTCACCCCCTACGAGGGCTACGTAGCCGTCGCCGAAAAGCTCAACCAGCTCACCCCCGGCGACTTCGACAAGCGCACCGTACTCTTCAATTCCGGCGCCGAAGCCGTAGAAAATGCCGTCAAAATCGCCCGCGCAGCCACCGGCCGCAACGCCGTCGTCGTCTTCGACCACGCCTACCACGGCCGCACCAACCTCACCATGGCCCTCACCGCCAAGGCCGCCCCCTACAAGAAGGGCTTCGGCCCCTTCGCCCCCGAGGTCTACCGCGCCCCCATGAGCTACCCCTACCGCGATGGCGATTTGGGTGGCAAGGAAGCCGCCGCCAAGGTCATTGACATGATCGAAAAGCAGATTGGCTCCGAATACGTCGCCGCAATCCTTATCGAACCCATCCAGGGCGAAGGTGGCTTCATCGTCCCCGCCGAAGGCTTCCTGCCTGAGCTGGTCACCTGGGCCCGCGAAAAGGGCATCGTCTTCATCGCGGACGAAGTCCAGGCAGGCTTCTGCCGCACCGGCAGCTGGTTCGCCTCCGACCACGAAGGCATCGAACCCGACCTCATCACCACCGCCAAGGGTATCGCTGGCGGCATGCCCCTCTCCGCTGTCACCGGCCGCGCCGAACTCTTCGACAAGGTCCAGCCAGGCGGCCTCGGCGGCACCTACGGCGGCAACCCCGTCGCCTGTGCCGCAGCCCTTGCCACCATCGAAACCATGGAAGAGTGGGACCTCAACGCCCGCGCCACCCGCATCGAAGAAATCGCCCGCGAAAAGCTCGGCCCCCTCGTCAATGAACTCGACATCATCGGCGAAATCCGCGGCCGCGGCGCCATGTTCGCCGTCGAATTCGTAGCAGACTCCGACTCCAAGGAACCCCACGCCACCGCAGCCAAAGACATCGCAGCAGCCTGCGCAGAACGCGGCGTCCTGATTCTCACCTGCGGCACCTACGGCAACGTCGTGCGCCTGCTACCCCCGCTGACCATCAGCGAAGAGCTCCTGGGCCAGGCCCTGGACATCTTCGTCGAAGAAATCCGCAAGGTCGCAGGACAGTAAGGAACATACCCATGAGCTACCGACTTGAAGACCCCACCACCGGCGAGGTACTCGAAACCTTCGATACCCTCACCGACGAGCAGGCTAGCGCGGCAGTAGACCGCGCCCACGCCGCCTACCTGACCTGGCGCACCACCAGCGTCGAAGAGCGCGCCGCTATCGTCAACCGCATCGCCGAGCTCTTCGAAGAGCGCAAGCAGGAACTGGCCGAAATCATCTCCCAGGAAATGGGTAAGCCCATCTCAGAGGGCATCGAAGAAGCCGAATTCTCCTCAGCCATCTTCGCCTACTACGCCGGGATCGCCGCCGACCACCTCAAAGACGAGCCGATTCCCTCAGAGACCGAAAACTCCGAGGCCTACATCCAGCGCAAGCCCCTGGGCGCCCTGCTGGGTATCATGCCCTGGAACTTCCCCTACTACCAAGTCGCCCGCTTTGCCGCCCCCAACCTCATGCTGGGCAACACCATCGTGCTCAAGCACGCTGAAATCTGCCCCAAGTCAGCGCTCGTAATCGCTGAGATTATGAAGGACGCCGGGCTACCCGAGGGCGCCTACGAGGCAGTTTTCGCTAGCCACGACCAGATCGAGACCATGATTGGTCACCGCCACATTCAGGGTGTCTCCCTGACCGGCTCCGAACGCGCTGGCGCTATCGTGGCCGGTATTGCAGGGCGTAACCTCAAGAAGGCCGTACTAGAGCTGGGTGGCTCTGACCCCTACATCGTGCTCGACAGCGACAATGTCGCTGAAGCCGCTGCCACCGCCTGGGGTTTCCGCATGTACAACACCGGCCAAGCCTGCAACTCCAACAAGCGCATGATCGTCATGGCCGACATCTACGACGAATTCGTCGCCGAACTGGTCAAGCTGGCCGAGGCCATGAAGCCGGGTAAGCCCGCCGAAGCGGACGAGACCACCTACATGGCCCTCTCCTCCCGCTCAGCAGCCGAGGGTCTCAAGAAGCAGCTCGACGAGGCCGTTGCCGCCGGCGCCACCCTGCGCGCTGGTGGCCAGCTACTGGATGAGAAGAGCGCCTATCTCTCCCCGGCCGTCCTCACCGATGTACCCGTCGGCTCCGAGGTCTACTACCAGGAACTCTTCGGCCCCGTCGCCACCGTCTACCGGGTAGAGAGCGACGAAGAAGCCATCGAGCTGGCTAACAACACCCAGTACGGCCTGGGTGGCGCCGTCTTCTCCCAGGACGAGGCCCGCGCCCGCCGCCTGGCCCAGCAGATTGACGCCGGCATGGTTAATGTGAACACCCCCGCCGGTGAAGGCGCTGAAATCCCCTTCGGCGGTGTCAAGAACTCCGGCTACGGTAGGGAGCTCGGCCCCTACGGCATGGACGAATTCGTGAACAAGCGCCTCTACTTCGTACAGAAATAATTAAAAATAAGTCTGCCTCATTAAAGATGAGGCAGACTTATTGAGGCTTGTTCAAAGAGGGTTATTCAAAAGTGATATGTACTGGGTTTAGTTCCGCTCCCGTAAATTGGAAACAAACAAAAAGAGCAAAGGAACCTTCACCCATGCCCACCAAATACCCCGCCGAACTCAAAACACGAGCCCTACGCCTACTGGCCGACCACCTGGAAAACAACCCCGACACAGGCATCTACACCGCCTGCCGAAACATCGGAGAACGCCTCGGCATCGGCCCTGAAACCTTACGAAAATGGGGACTGTTAGATTAACGGTGTAAACCCACAACAAATCTAGCGACCAGCCACCTGCGGCAACCGATCACCAAAAACAATAGCAAAAGCATTCAACGCCGGCTTCCACCGAGTCATCCACCGCCGAGCACCAGCACCTGAAGGATCCAAAGACCGAACCGTCAAATACATAAACTTCAAAGCCGACTCCTCAGACACAAAATGCCCACGCGACCTGGCAGAACGCCGCAACCTAGCATTCAAAGACTCAATCGCATT
>DXCN01000022.1 GCA_019115985.1 Candidatus Rothia avicola
GGCTATAAGGACGCCTGGGTCACCTTTGCGAATTCCCGTAAGGCCTGGGCCTACCGCCAGGATCAGCTGCCGACAACCCACCCGATTGTTGCG
This sequence comes from Candidatus Rothia avicola, assembly GCA_019115985.1. Classification (GTDB taxonomy): domain Bacteria; phylum Actinomycetota; class Actinomycetes; order Actinomycetales; family Micrococcaceae; genus Rothia; species Rothia avicola. The sequence goes on from DXCN01000022.1 coordinate 94, forward strand.
GATATCCCCCACCTTGAAGCTGCCCGTCAGAACTTTGACGGTATTACCTACGCCAAGGGTGCGAGCGCCCTGAAGCAGCTGGTTGCTTATGTTGGGTTTGATCAGTTTATTCAGGCTGCACGGGTTTACTTTAAGCGGTTTGAGTGGGGTAATACGACTCTTGATGATTTCTTGGGTGTGCTCGATGAGGTCTCTGATCGTGATGTTCGCACCTGGGCTGAGGCGTGGTTGCAGACGAGTGGTTTGTCTGAGCTGTCGTGTGAGCGTGTTGCCGGTGTGGATGGTTCTGTGCAGCTGATGGTGCGTCAGCAGTTGCCTGTGGGTGTTCCCGCTGAGTTGGGGCGTCCGCATCTGTTGAAGATTGCCTTGTTCGCGTCTGAGGGTGGGCGTCTGGTGCCTACGGGTGTGGTGTCGGCTGATATTCCTGTGGGTCAGAATGAGGTGCTGGTTGAGTTGGCTGAGCAGGAGCAGGCTCTTGTGGCTGCTGCTGATGTGGTTTTGCTCAATGCTGAGGATTTGACCTATGCGAAGGTTGCCCTGGCTGAGGCTGATGGGCTTGAGTTTGCTTTGAGTCAGGTGTCGTCGGTGGAGGATGCTCTGTCTCGGGGTCTGCTGTGGGGTAGCTTGTGGAATATGGTGCGTGATGGCAAGCTTGCTAGCCGCAGGTTTGTGCTGGCTGTGGGGCAGGCTGCCGCTGCTGAGCCGTCCGCTACCCTACTGTCGAATATTGTGGACCAGGCGCAGGCTGCGATTTCTTTGTATACCCCGGCGGGTGCTCGTGGGGATTTGTGGGATGCCCTGTATGCTGCGCTGTCTGAGGCGCTTGCCGGCGCCAAGGAGGGTAGTGATGAGCAGCTGATTTTGGTGCGGGCGCTACTGTCTGTGTCGGCGCATTCGCAGCTGGGTCTTGAGTTCGCTCAGGATCTGGCGCGGGGTGCGAGCGGGCAGGTTGAGGGCTTTATTTCTGATGCTCCTGGTATGAGCTATAACCAGACTCTGGGTTGGAAGGCTCTGGGGGCTCTTGCGGTTCAGGAGGCGGTGACCCGGCAGGAGCTGGATGAGGCGCGGGATTTCCGTCCTTCTGCCACGGCTGAGCGTGGCTATGCTTTTGCGACCGCTGCTCTGCCTGTGGCGGCTGCGAAGCAGGCTGCCTGGAACCTGGTGACTGAAGATATGGGTCTTTCGAATGAGTTGCTGTCGGCGACCGCTGCTGGTTTCCAGCACGGGCCGCAGGAGCTACGCACCGGTTACCGGGATGCTTTCTTTGAGCTTCTTGCCCCCACCTGGGCTGCCCGTACCGGCGGTATGGCTACCCGTGTTATTCGTGGCCTCTACCCGGCGGTAGAGCTGGCAGAAGGTAGCGCGGAAACCCACCCGGTGGTTCGCGCCACCGAGCGCTGGCTAGCAGAGCAGGCGGACGCCCCCACTGCCCTGGTGCGCCTGGTGCGGGAGTTGCTCGATGATGCCGTCCGCATCCTTACCGCTCAGGCCTATAACGCATCTGCCGCCGAGCAGGGGGCAGGTAACTAGGTCTTTACCTGGGAATCTACGCAGAAAGCCGGTTTTGGGGCGCAGCATTGCAAACCAAAACCGGCTTTTTCGTGAGAAGCTATAGAGAGTAACTTTTTGGGATAAGGAGCCTACTGTGACCGACTACGTACTGGGCGATCGCGGCACCGTGCAGGTCATTACCGATGACTACTACGATGCAGAAATTCTTCAGGTTTTTGAAGAACTCTTGATTGACCGCGAACGGGTCTGGAACGGTGAGGTTCGCCTTGTGCCAGAACCTGATAACCCCTACCAGCCCCAGGCTATTGCGGTTTACGCTGACGACCTCAAGCTGGGGCGTCTTTCCCCCGAGGACTCCGCTGCCTACTGGGGCCCGATTACCCGCGTTGTCGCCTCGGGCTACGATGCGGTGACCCGCATGCAGCTGTCTGCTGTTCTGCGCGGAGTCACCGGTGAAACCCACATTGAAAGCAGCGGCCAGCTCTCTCTGAGCGCTCCCGGGTCCCTCTTCCCCCTTAACAACGCCCCTACCCAGGCAACCCTGTTGCCCCAGGGGGCCTCCATGAAGGTACTCGATGAGAAGGACCACTCCGAGTACCTGCACTCTATCCTGCCTCCCTCCGGTGAGGGCCGAGTGATTCTCTCCCTGGAGAATAACCAGATTAAGCACGCGGACGGGCGTGTGGTTGACTCGGTCGACGTCCTGCACGACCGCAAGGTAGTGGGCCGTCTTTCCACCCAGATTTCCGAGCAGCTAGCCCCCGTTATCCGCTATGCCTATGAGCACGATAAGCTCACCAGCGCCTGGGGCACCATCCGCGGCAACTCCTTTGAGCTGTCCCTGACGGTGCAGGCCGTCCGCCCCTCTGAAATTCCTGCAGAGTGGTACCAGGAGCTCCCCAACTACCTGCCCGAGCTTCTACCGGCAGCACCCTCCTACGAGGTGCCCCCAGCCTACGTGCCGACCGAGGGTGAAGCGACCCGCAGCAACGCCCCCAAGAAGAAGCGCTCACTCATGCCCAGCCGTCCGGCCGCAGCTGAGCACGCTACCCTTGAAGCCAACGGCGCAGAGGCAGAGCCCACCGCCGCACATTCCCTGGGCCTACAGCGTATCTCTGTTCTCCTTGGGCTTGTCGGCGGGCTTATCCTGGTCACGGGCCTGGTTCTTGTCTTCTTCAAGCCCCTGCTCGGCGTCCTCGGTATCGTGCTGGGAGCCTCCATTGCCTTCCTCGCCCTCTTCTTTGGGCGTGACAACAGCTACACCGAAGAAGAAGTATCGGCAGACCCGCTCGAACACTAATCACCCTCAAAGGAAAATATAAGGGGAGCCCCACCACAAACTGGTGGGGCTCCCCTTATATCCTCTAGCGAGGGGCTACCTGGGCTTAGTCAGAACCGTAGGTAGCGATGTAGTTAGGCATGGTATCGGTCTGCAGGGCATAAGACAGGGCGCTGGTTGCAGCAGCATCGAGGACCACGATGGACTGGCCGTCCCAGGACCAGCCGGTACCGGCATTCGGCAGGGTCATGGAGACCAGCTGGGTATTACCGTTGGAAAGCACAGGCTGGGCAATGCCCACGATGGATGAAGGTGACAGACCCGAATCAACGCTCATGTACGGTGAAACAGAATCAATGACCTGCAGCAGCTTGCTAGCAGAAGACAGGGCACCGTCGGCTTTTAGCTCGTTGTAGACACCGCGCAAGAAGGCACGCTGGTTACGGACGCGCTGGTAGTCACCGTCTGAGAAAGCATAACGCTGACGCACAAATTCAAGAGCTTGACCACCATTCAGGGTTTGAGGACCCGCAGTAAATGTATAGTTATCGGTCGAAAAGTTAAGGGGTACGTCAACAGTGACACCACCCAGAGTATCAACTAGAGCCTTAAAGCCCTGGAAGTCAATTTCAGCAACGTGATCCATCTGGATGCCAAGGAGCTGCTCAATGGTAGCAACCTGCAGGTCAACACCACCGTAATTCAGACCGGCATTAACCTTGTGGGAGCCGTAACCGGGGATATTGACCCAGGTATCACGCATAATTGAAACTAGGTAGGCAGCTGACCCGTCCTCAGGGATATGGAGCACCATGATGGTATCGGCACGGGCACCGGTCACATACTGGGCTTCGGCACCGGAGCGCTGGTCAGAGCCCAGCAGCAGAATATCGGTGGCAGCGGTGTTGACCGGACGGTCGGTAACTGCACCGCCTTCATAGATATCAAGAATACCGTTACCGTTAGCATCGCCCTCAGAGACGTTGCTTTCTAAGGTAGCGCCCGACTCATTGGTAATCGTTGCGTTAGCTGCCTGATCAACCAGGGCCTGCAGCTCATCACTGTGGGGGGAAGTAACGGTGCCGTCCTCATTGGGCATGGCGTTATCAAAGGTCTCGGACTTATTCCAGGCCTTATTGATCATGAACAGGTAGCCGCCCACAGCGATAACCGGAATCAGCAGCAGAATGAGCAGGGTAATCCAGAGAGCTTTTTTGCTTTTCTTCTTTTTAGGTTCTTCGTGAGCCTCGACGGACACGGTACCTCCCTAACTAATCTCAAAAGGGGCGCACCCACCCGGCAAAGGGTGCGGGTACGCGGAGTGAATCGAACCCAATTCTACGCAGTGAAGCTACAAAAACACCCCGCAACGCGTGATAAATCACGGTCACGGGGTGTGATATTAAGCCTGAATAGACTGGCTGTAAACTTAGGCCTTCTTGCCGAAGTTTGCGAAGCGAGCGTTGAAGCGCTCAACGCGACCAGCGGAGTCCATGATGCGCTGCTTGCCGGTGTAGAAGGGGTGTGAAGCTGATGAGATTTCAACTTCTACGAGGGGGTACTCGTTGCCGTCTTCCCACTTTTCGGTCTTCTGAGAAGTCATGGTTGACTTGGTCAGGAAGGTCTCGCCTGATGCGAGGTCGCGGAAGAGAACGTAGTTGTATTCAGGGTGGATGCCAGCCTGCATGATATTTACCTTCTTCGTGCCCTGGATTTTGCCAGTGCATATCTTGTTGCTACCGGGGCGGGTGCCTACCGGTGGTTGCGGTTTACAACCGAGGAACTACTCTACCATCTTTGGGCGGGTTTCCCAGAAGGCAACGGCTGAGGCGGCCGCTACATTCAAGGAATCGACCCCGTGGCTCATGGGAATCATGACGGTGTGCTGGGTGGCTGCCAGGGTGGATGTGGCCAGCCCGTGCCCCTCGGTGCCCAAAATCAGAGCTAGCTTTTCGTCGTTGCGGTCTGCCAGTTCGGTCAGGCTCAAAGAATCTTCTTCTAGGGCAAGCGCGGCGGTGGTGAAGCCCGCTGTATGCAGGGTGTCGAGGGCGCCGGGCCAGGAGTCCAGTCGGGCCCAGGGTACCTGGAAGACGGTTCCCATGGAGACGCGGATTGAGCGCCGGTAGAGCGGGTCGGCGCAGCGCGGGGTTACCAGCACCAGGTCAACAGCCAGGGCCGCTGCCGAGCGGAAGATGGCACCCACGTTGGTGTGGTCCACGATATCTTCTAGGATCGCAATGCGCCGCACCCCCTCAAGCAGGGTTTGTAAGGGGGCGGGTTCGGGCCTGGCTATGGCGGCTAGGGCCCCGCGGTGCAGGGCGAAGCCGGTGACCTGCTCTAGCTCGTCCTCGCTTCCCACATAGGCGGGCGCCTCGGGGTGCTCCTGCAACACGTCAATAAGGTCGTCGGCCCATTTTTCGCTCATGAGAAAGGAGAGAGGCCGGTGCCCGGCGGCGAGCGCCCGGCGGATTACCTTAGAGGATTCTGCGATGTAGATTCCCCATTCGGGTTCTTTGATGGAGCGCAGTTTGACGTCGGTGAGGTGGGTGTAGAAGCGGGTGGCCTCGCTCGGGGCTGTGCTGAGCGGACGCGTGTTGGGCAGGGCGGTGACGCGGGCTGAGCGTTCTGCCAGCTGCTCGGGGGTGAGTTGTTTGGGTTTCATGCTTGGGAGCTAGCGGGCGAAGGCTGAGTAGCGGCCGGACTCGTGAACGGTCAGGTCGAGGTCGAGGCCGTAGGTGGCTGAGACGTTGGCCTGGGTGAGGGTTTCTTCGATGGGGCCTGCTGCTACGATTTCGCCTTCGCGTAGGAGCAGGGCGTGGGTGAAGCCTGCGGGGATTTCTTCGAGGTGGTGGGTGACCAGGATGGTGGCGGGGGCGTAGGGGTCTAGGGCCAGGTGGGTGAGGCGCTTGACCAGGTCTTCGCGGCCTGCGATGTCCATGCCGGCGCCGGGTTCATCGAGAATCAGCATTTCGGGGTCGGTCATAAGGGCGCGGGCGATGAGCACGCGCTTTTTTTCGCCCTCAGACAGGGTGCCGAAGGGGCGGTCAGCTAGGTGGGCTACCCCCCAATCGTCGAGGAGGGCCTTGCCCTGGTTGTCGTCGAAGGAGTCGTATTCTTCGTTCCAGCGGCCTGCTACGCCGTAGGCTGCGGTGATAACGACGTCGAGCGCGGTTTCGTTGCCGGGGATTTGGGCAGCCACGGGGGCTGATGAGAGGCCGATGCGGGGGCGTAGTTCAAAAACGTCGACGGCGCCGAGGATTTCGTCGAGGATATCGACTTCGCCGCGGGTGGGGTGCAGGCGAGCTGCTGCGATGGAGAGCAGGGTGGTTTTGCCCGCGCCGTTGGGGCCAAGGACGACCCAGCGTTCGCCTTCTTCGACAGACCAGGTGATGTTGTGGATGAGGTTCTTACCGCTTCGTGAGACAGTAACCTTATTAAGTTCGAGAACTGATGCCATGGTTCACAACTTTAGTAGATAATGGTGCCTATGAGTACTTCTGTGAATATTGTTGCTATTTCTCGTGCGGACGCCCCCCTGATTGCTACTGAGGAGCAACTGGTTGCTGCGCTGCAGGCGGTTGAGGGCCTGGAGCTTGAGTCGGGTCTTTTGATGGAGGTTCCCGCCTCTCGCGTGGAGCGCGAGGCTGAGGGCCCGGCTTACTCGGTCTATATTGCCGCGGCTTCGTGGGAGCGCGGTGGTGTTGAGGACGCCCGCGGCGCCTTGGGGCTGCTGGATGGGGCGCGCTCGCTGGGCTTTGACCTGAATGTGGTGCCCGCTGAGCTGGCTAATGATGAGAAGAAGCTGCTCATTATGGATGTTGACTCTACCCTGATCCGCCAGGAGGTCATTGATGAGTTGGCTGCTGCGGCAGGACGCGGCGCTGAGGTTGCTGAGGTGACCGAGCGGGCGATGCGCGGGGAGCTCGATTTTGAGGCGTCCTTGCGTGAGCGGGTTGCCGCCTTAGCCGGTCTCGAGGAGTCGGTGATTGATGAGGTGGCTTCCAAGGTGCTGTACTCCCCCGGCGCTACCAAGCTGGTTGAGGTTTTCCTGGCTGCCGGCCACGAGGTCTGCGTGGTCTCGGGCGGGTTTGTGCAGGTTCTCTCCCCGCTGGCGGGCTACCTGAACCTTTCCAAGGCGCGTGCCAACGTCCTTGACGTCATCGAGGGTAAGCTGACCGGCAAGGTCACCGGCGAGGTCATTACCGGTGAGGTCAAGAAGGAGTCGCTGAAGGAGTGGGCTAAGGAATTCGATATTAAGTCCTCCCAGACCATTGCTGTGGGCGACGGTGCCAACGATGTGCTCATGATCCTTGAGGCGGAGCTGGGTGTTGCGTTCAACGCCAAGACTGCCCTGCTTGAGGTCGCCGACGCCCAGATCAACACCCTGCGTCTGGACGCGGTGCGCCACTTCGCTGGGCTCTAGAAGCAGGGGCAGAATGAGGGTTTGTACCATGCCCTGCCCGCTTTTGACCTTAAAAACGGGCAGGGTGCGGTACAAAGTTCGGCAGGAGGCTACTTGATGAAGCCGCCTGCGCCGCCGACCAGCTCGATGTGGCCGGTTTCAACGTCGGCAGTTACCATCTTGGCAACTTCCTGGGCGAACTCGTTCACGGTGTAAAGTTTGCCGGCTTCTTCGCGGCGGGCCTCAATAGCGCCGGGGTGCAGACGGTTGAGCAGGGCCGCTGTGACGGTACCTTCAATCATGTCGGCGGAGACAACCACCAGGGAGATGCCCTTTTCGGTGAGGGCGGGGATTTCTGCTAGCAGAGCGTCCTCACCGGCGCGCTTGGACTCAGCAACCGGCTTGTACTCGGGCATGGTCTCTACGTCGCGGATGAAGTGGGCCTGGTGGCTGGTCACAAAGACGATACGGCCACCCTCAGGCATCTTTTCAGCTGCCAGGCGGGCCAGGCGCAGCTGGGAGTCGCGGTTGAGCACCATAGCGTAGTCGTCGGGCATGCCGGCTTCCATACCGCCAGAGGCGTTGAGAATGAGGTAGTCCAGGGAGCCGAAGTTCTCGATGGCAGCCTCTACCAGGGCTGCGGCGTCCTCAGCCTTGGTCACGTCCCCCTGTACGGCAACGGCCTTACCACCGGCTTCTTCAATGGCGGCGACAACCTTGGTAGCGCGGGGTGCCTTGGAGCGGTAGTTGACGATGACGTTAGCTCCCTGGGCGGCAAGAATCTGGGCGGTATCTGCGCCCACGCCGCGGGAGGAACCGGTAATAATAATGGTCTTGTTCTGAAGTGACATTCTTAGTCCTTATAAGCGTTGTACAAATGATTTGTTAGTGATGGGCGGTAGCTCCCCTCTGCCGGCTGCCGGGGAGCTACCGCCCCCCCCGCTCTGGCGTACACAGCAGCCTGGGAAGGATGAGAGGGTCGCGGACGGGCACACACCGGCCAGGCTGTGTTAGTGCCCCATACCCAAACCACCATCAACAGGGATCACGGCACCTGAGATGTACCCTGCGGCATCGGAGGCGAGGAAGAGAGCTACGTCGGCGATTTCTTTGGGTTCGGCGAAACGGCGGGCGGGGATGGAGTCGGTGTACTGCTTTTTGAGGTCGTCGGGGAGTTCCTCGGTCATGTCGGTTTTGATGAAGCCGGGGGCGATGACGTTGGCGGTGATGTTGCGGGAGCCGAGTTCGCGGGTGATGGAGCGGGCCATGCCGACGAGGCCTGCCTTGGAGGCAGAGTAGTTGACCTGGCCGGGGTTGCCGTAGAGGCCGACGACGGAGGAGATGAAGATGATGCGGCCACCCTTGTTTTTGAGCAGGCCCTTGGTGGCGCGCTGGGCGACGCGGAAGGCGCCGGTGAGGTTGGTGTCGATGACGGAGGTGAAGTCGTCTTCTTTCATGCGCATGAGCAGGGTGTCTTTGGTGATGCCTGCATTGGCGATGACGACGCCAACGGGGCCGAATTCTGCTTCAACGGCGGTGAAAGCTGCGTCGATGGAGGCTGAGTCGGTGACGTCTGCTTTGACGGCGAAGAAGTCGGCGGGGGGTTCGCCGCTGCGGTAGGTGATGGCGACGTTGTAGCCGGCTTTTTTGAATTCGGTGGCGATGGCGTGGCCGATGCCGCGGTTGCCGCCGGTGATGAGTACGGTGGGGTTGGTCATTGTTTCACCTTGGTGTGGGGTTTTGTTTCTGCCCCTATCTTACGCTCTTGAGAAAAAAGTGGTGGTTTGTTCAAGTAGGCGCGTGTTATTTGGCCTGGCGGGTTTGGTTAAGGGGTCGGGCGGGGTGTGCATGCGAGGGGTAGACTGGTGGGGTGAGTTTGAGCCTGTGTGAGGAGGGTGCCGGTGGCGCAGAAGTATTGGACTGCTGAGGATTTGAAGGCCGCCGGGTATTCTTCGGGCGATTCTGAGGTTTTTGAGATAACGGACGCTGCTGAGCGGCAGTCGGTGGGGGTTAGTTCGCGGGCTAAGGTGTATGCCTTCAAGATGTTTTTGCGCATTGTTTTTATTATTGCTGCGGTGATGGTGGACGGTGTGTGGCAGTGGGTGTGCCTGGCGGCGGCTGCGATTATTCCTTGGACGGCTGTGGTGGTGGCTAACGGTGAGGCTAAGCAGGGTGGTGGCGGTTTTTCTGCCATGCTGCCGCCGGAGCAGCAGGCTGCTATTGAGGCGGCGCAGGCTGATCGGGCGGCTCGTGCCGCTGCGGCAGCAAGTAGACCAGACGCCGAGCGGGTGGACGCCGATGGGTCAGCTGGTAGCCGCACCCAGGCGAGCGCTCACCCGGCAGATTCTGCGGCTGAGGGTTCTGATGAGCCGGTGATTATTGATGGTGAAGTGGTTTTTGATGAGGACGGTAAGGAGTAGCGGGTGGATATTTTAGGTTCTTTGAATCAAGGTCAGGCCGATGGTAGTGGCCAGGGGCCTGAATTTGTGAAGTGTAGCCGTAAGGGCTGCCAGGGGCAGGCTCGTTTTGAGGTGCTGTGGAATAACCCGAAGGTGCATGCCCCGGAGCGGCTCAAGAGCTGGGCGGCCTGTGAGGAGCACGTGCAGTATTTGCAGGATTTTTTGGTGGCGCGTAGTTTTTGGAAGCAGACTGTCCCGCTGGGATAGGGTGGTTGATTGTGAAGAAATACGGTTTTTTGCTCTCTGGTCAGTGGGTTGGCCTGTTTGTGCTGACGGTGGTCGCCTCGCTGGTGTGCCTGTATTTGGCCAGCTGGCAGATGAGCCGCAAGGAGGCGCTTGATTTTTCAAATGAGCGTATTTCGCAGAACTATGATGCCGCTCCCCTGGATTTTGCGGATGATTCTAGCCTGTTTGCGTCCGCTCATTCTGAGCTGCGCTGGCAGCCGGTGACGATGACCGGCCAGTACCTGAGTGAGCACCAGTTGTTGGTGCGTAACCGCCCCTATAACGGGTTGAACGGGTATGAGGTATTGGTGCCTTTCCAGACCGACCAGGGCCATATTGTGGTGGTCAACCGTGGCTGGATGGAGGCTGCCTTTGGGGATGCCGGTTCGACGGCGTCTCCGGTGCCTGCTCCCCCGACTGGGCGGGTGACGATTACGGTGCGTCTGGTAGAGAGTGAGGTTGATACGGGTGCTTCATCGGTGGGTGGACAGATTACCAGTATTGACCTTCCCGAGGTAGCTGAGGTGACCGGTCTTGATGTCGATACGGTCAATTACGGTGTGATGGCTTCTGAGAGCCCGGCCCCGGCAAGCGCCCCGGTTGCTAAGGATAAGCCGGAGGAGGATTACGGGCCGAACCTGTCGTATTCGGTGCAGTGGTACTGTTTTGCGGCCATGTTCTATATTGCCTATTTCTGGTCTGCCCGCCAGAAGGTGCGTAACGACGAGCTCGATGCTCAGGTCGCCGCTGAGCTTGAGGCCTATTTTGGTCAGTTCTACGATGCTGATGGCACCTATATCGGCGATGAGGACGAAGAGGTGGTGCGCCGCCGCATGGAGTTTGTCGATGATATGCCCGCGCATATGAAATCTATTGTGCGCCCTAAGGCTCCTAAACGTAGTAAGAAGATTACCGATGAAGAGGTGGAGGACGCCCTGCTCGACGGGCAGCTCTACCGCTAGGCAACGCCCTAGCTCTGCCCACTCCGTGACCACCAGCGTCCTTTTAGAACAAATATTCGAAACTGTGTTAAAGTGGTGCTTTCACATCCAGAGGATTATTCATAAGGATCGCACTATCATGATGGGTTATTCCCATTCCATTAGCGCAGCAGCAGCCTGGCTAGCCCTCAACGAGGCGGGAGTCTTGGGCATTGATGACCCCACCACCCTGGCCGTCACTACCCTAGCGGCCGCCGGTGCGGGCATGCTCCCCGATATTGACCACCATAACGGCACCATCGCCCACTCCATTCCACCGGTCAGTCGCTGGGTTGCCCTGCTGGTGGGACGGCTTTCAGGTGGCCACCGCAAGGGAACCCACTCCCTGGTAGGGCTGGCAGCTTTTTGGGCGCTCGCCTACTTTGCCGACCGCCTGACCTACGCGGGCATCCCCGTCCTAGCTCTAGCCCTAGCCGGTTTTGCTGGCGGCCTGGCCCTGCGCACCTTCAAGGCCCCGGGGGGCTGGCTGGGGGCGTTTGCGGTCATTGCCGGAACCATCTATACCGATTCACTGGCCCTCATGCCCTGGGCGGTTCTTACCGGTGCGACCGCCCACATCATTGGCGATGCCCTGACCACCCGCGGGGTTAACCCCTTCTGGCCAGCCACCATCAAGCCCATAGTGCCCAGCAAGCTCTGGCGCAAAAGCGGCTACATGGCCCTGCCTATCCTGGGCGATGCTGGCTCAGCCCGCGAGAACTTCCTCACCGCAGCCCTGACCGTCTATATCGGGGCCTACACCCTGGCCTTTTTCGGTTTCCTCACCAGCTACCCCACCCAGCTGATTAGCGGATTGTTCACCGGAGTCTAAGGCATCAGGCAAAGACAGCAGGGGGCCCAGCACCGTGTGGTGCCGAGCCCCCTGTCTTTCACCCGTGTATCACTTCTATGTAGTCACTCATTGAGGTGGGGTGAGAAGGAAAACAAAATATATCTGTGCCACTTGGGCGAACGATGTTTAGTCTTCGGTCCAGAAAACGTCGACCTCTACGCCCTCTTCAGCGATTTCGGGGTAACGTACGTCGTGTGATTCCAGCATTGAATCATCCTTTCAAGGTTCGGCCCAACGTCGGTGTTGGATTTGTGTGCCGCCTCATCGGTGAGGCGGTGTTCTTGAGGTGTAGCTGGGGAAGTTTGGCTTCCGAAGCTGGTATTTACTCTACGCCGCCCGACTCGCCCCGCACCAGGGAAATAGAGCCGTTATCATTTCGTGACCTTTGTTTGGGAAAGAAAAACCCACGAAACACACAGGTCTTTTTCGTAGAGTGTGGTGGCCCCAACAGTGGGCTTGTGTAAGAAACAGACACACAAGCCTATTTGTACGAACCAGATGGGAGTGCCGACACAAGACCGCCCCGCCCGGTCAACTACCGGGCGGGGCGGGCGTCCGCTCTTTCCTACCTAAGCCAGGGAGATGAGGTCCTGGTATTCCTTGCTCCACAGGTCTTCTACCGCATCGGGCAGCAGTAGCACCCGCTCGGGGTCAAGGGCCTCAACTGCCCCCTCATCGTGGGAGACCATCACAATGGCTCCCTGGTAGCTCTTCAGGGCGTTCAAAATCTCTTCACGCGAGGCCGGGTCGAGGTTGTTGGTGGGCTCATCGAGCAGCAGAACATTGGCGGACGAGGCCACCAGGGTTGCCAGCGACAGGCGGGTCTTCTCGCCGCCGGAGAGCACGCCGGCGGGCTTATCAACGTCGTCCCCCGAGAAGAGGAAGGAGCCGAGAATAGTGCGGACGCGGGTGTCATCAAGGTCGGGAGCCGCTGACTTCATGTTCTCAAAGACGGTGCGGTCGTGGTCCAGAATCTCGTGCTCCTGGGCGAAATATCCCACCTTGGCCCCGTGGCCGTAGATGACCTCGCCGGTATCGGGCTGGGTGCTCTTAGCCAGCATGCGCAGCAGGGTGGTCTTACCGGCACCGTTAAAGCCCAGCACCACCACGCGCGAGCCGCGGTCAATGGCCAAGTCGACATCGGTGAAAATTTCGAGGGAGCCGTAGCTCTTGGACAGCCCCGTCGCTGACAGGGGCGTCTTGCCGCAGGGGGCAGGGTCGGGGAAACGAATCGCAGCCACCTTATCGACCTGGCGCTCTTCTTCCAGCCCGCGCATGAGCTTTTCGGCTCGCTTAATCATCTGCTGGGCCGCAACCGCCTTGGTTGCCTTGGCGCGCATCTTGTTGGCCTGCTCCATCAGGGCCGAGGCCTTCTTCTGGGCGTTGGCGCGCTCACGCTTGCGGCGGGCCTCGTCCTGCTCGCGCTGCAGCAGGTAGTTCTTCCAGCCCATGTTGTAGATATCGATGACGCAGCGGTTGGCGTCCAGGTAGAAGACCTTGTTGACGACCAGTTCCATCAGTTCCACGTCGTGGGAGATAACCAGGATGCCGCCCTGGTAGTTCTTCAAAAACTCGCGCAGCCAGACTACCGAGTCGGCGTCCAGGTGGTTGGTGGGCTCATCGAGCAGCATGGTGTCTGCGTTGGCAAAGAGAATGCGGGCCAGTTCGACGCGGCGGCGCTGACCACCGGAGAGGGTGAAGAGGGGCTGGTTGAGGACGCGCTCGGGCAAATCGAGATTGGCGGTGATGGTAGCTGCTTCAGACTCGGCCGCATAGCCGCCACCGGCAATGAACTCAGCTTCGAGCCGGTCGTAGCGGCGCATGCCCTTGGCGTGCTCTGCGGGGTCTTCGCTGGCCATCATTTCCTGGGCCTGGCGCATTTTGCGGGCAACCCCGTCTAGGCCGCGGGCCGAGAAGATGCGGTCTTTGGCGAGCTGGGTCATGTCATCGACCTTGGGGTCCTGGGGCAGGTAGCCGATGGTGCCTCCGCGGGTGACGGTGCCGTCTGCGGGCAGGGTCAGCCCGGCCAGTACCTTGGTCATGGTGGTTTTACCGGCGCCGTTTCGACCCACAAGACCGACCTTATCGCCTTTGTCGATGCGGAAGGTGACGTCCTCCATGAGCAGGCGAGCGCCAGCTCGCAGTTCGAGGTTGTTGACTGACAGCACGGGTCTGCTCCTTGGGTGGGGGTGGGTTGGCCAGCTATCTATCTTACCACCCTGGGCTGAGCTGGTCGATGTTGGAGGGGCCACCGGGGCGTTGATTCGGGCCGGCGTCACAGAGGTGGAAGAAAGGCAGACTTTTTGAACGGTGTTCAAAACCTGTTTATAGTAGTGGGCATGACATCATCACAGACTTCACCGCGCCCGGCGCGCGCCGCTGCCAATCCCGGTCATGATCTGGCTCTTATCGCTGTTTTTGCCGCTTTTATTGCCGTATGCGCCCTGCTGCCCGCTATTCCGGTAGGCCCGGCTGCCGTTCCAATTACTCTCCAAACCCTGGCGATTTACATCGCAGCCCTAACCCTGGGGGGCACCCGCGCTGCCCTTGCCGTCACCCTGTATGTCGTTGCTGGCCTGGTTGGCCTTCCGGTTTTCTCTGGGGGCAAGGGCGGCTTCGGCACCATCGCCTCCCCCTCCTTTGGCTACCTGCTGGGCTTTATTCCCGGCGCCCTGGTTACCGGCGGGCTTGCCTACGCAGCCCTGCGCCGCCGTATGAGCGGGGCCGGCTTATTTGGCGCTTTTGTGGTGGCCGTATTGGCAGGTTTTGCCATCATTCAGGTCTTTGGTATTGCCGGCATGATGGTCAATGCCGACCTTGAACTGGGCGCTGCGGTTGCCGCTGCCCTGATTTACATCCCCGGCGATCTCATTAAGTGCCTGGTAGCTGTGCTGGTTGCCCTGGCCGTGCACCGGGCCTTCCCCGCCCTGGTCCGCCGCTAGGTACGATAGAGCCCGTGTTTTTTTCTCGCTCTTCACGCGTAAGCGCTGCAAGCCCGTCGGCTCGGTTTTCGGACGACGGGCTACTTGCCACTTACTCAGCCACCGTTACCGTTGATACCGGCACCAGCGACCGCACTCTCTTACACAACATCACCGTGGAGCTCTCTGCCCCGCGTACCGCAGTGCTGGGCCTCAACGGCTCGGGCAAGTCAACCTTCTTACGACTCTTCAACGGGCTCTCCCCGCTGACCTCGGGCAAGGTCACCGTGCACGGGGTGAGCGTGAGTGAGCATCTACCTGCGGTGCGTTCGCGGGTGGGTATGCTCTTTTCAGACCCCGGTGCCCAGCTGGTGATGCCGACGGGGGTTGAAGATGTCGAGCTCTCCCTTCAGAACATCAAGGGTAAGGACGCCCGCCGCGCCGCCGCCCTGGAGGCCCTTGCTGAGCGCGGGGTTGAGCACCGCGCTTTTGACTCTGTCTATAACCTCTCGGGCGGTGAAAAGCAGTTGACCGCCCTAGCTGCTGTGCTTGCAGTAAATCCTAAGGTTCTACTTTTAGATGAACCCACAACTCTTTTAGACCTCAAGAATAGGTTGAGGCTATTTGACCTGCTCGATTCCCTTCCCCAGCAGCAGGTCATCTCCACCCACGACCTTGACCTGGCAGCAACTTGCGATGAGGCAATCGTTATCCACGAGGGCCGCCTGCTGGCGCAGGGGCCGGCGGTAGACGTCCTGGCAGATTACCAGCGTTGGTGCGCCACGGACTTCCCTGCCCCACCTAAACCTGCTAAGCCCCAACGTCCCGGGGGGCAGGTGTGAACATCG